>CALAVG010000270.1 GCA_937892275.1 uncultured Methanomicrobiales archaeon
ATTGTATACGGCAATTCCGAGGGACCGGGTGATGACTTGCAGGCCACGGACATAGAGGACAAGAATGTCAGTACCGGTGCATCCGGAGAGGTGACGGTCTCCATGAAGGGCAACGCCACCACAGGATACGACTGGATCGTCGTCTCGATGCCTGATGAGCTGAAGCTCGTCAAGGACTGGTACGAGGCCAATACCGGAGGCCTTGTGGGCGCCGGAGGCGTGCACTACTTCACATTCTCCGGAAAGAAGGCCGGAACGTACGAGGTCGTATTCGACTATCAGCGCAGCTGGCAGGGTTCCGAAGGAAACATCGAGACGGCCCAGATAACGATCCAGTGATCATTGGGTGAGAGCGTATCTCACTTCGGCGGAACCGTCAACGATATCGAATTCGGCGACAGCACCGCAGATGAAGGTCATCCTGGGGCCTTTGTGTCCCACGTCGGCATCGAATACGATCGGAACTCCAAACCCTTTCAACTCTTCTCTTATCACATTCTGGTAATCGGATCCCTTGTAGAACAGCGGTCTTCCGAATACGAATCCTGACACCCCTTCGAGCCATCCGTCATCGGACATGCCTCTCAGCATCTTCCTGACCCTGTCCTCATCCATATCGTAGGTCTCCATGAACCAGATTATGCCGTCCTTGGAGTACTTCTCAATGAAACCGCTCATATCGATGAGTCTCTTCCTGTGGTACCATTCCAGGACATCCATGCATCCTCCGATGAGCCTTCCCTTGAACTTGACATCTCCTTCGGAGCAGATCCACTTGACTTCCTTGCCCTCGTTGTAAGGCTCTAGACCGGTGACCCTGTCGCTGAAACCGTCCTGGTATCTGTCGAAGGATCTCTGCGAGGTCCTCTTCCCTTCCAGGAACTCCAGATTCTCTGTGACGCTTCTGTGCCATGGCTCCATTCCGAAATCCCCGAAGTTGCTGCAATAGATGGTGGCGATATCATGCTCCGCCGTGGTCTTGAAAAGAAGCACAGTGTTGTCAGAGTATCCCTGCATCCATTTGGGATGTCTCTCGACGAAATCCCAGTCCATCCCTAGCAGCATCTCGCATTGATAGTCGCCTCCGCTGGCGGAGACAATGGCTCCGACGCTGTCATCCTCCAGAAGGCTTCCCAATTCAAGGACGCGCTGCATCATGGGAGAGCTCCTGCCGGTCTCATCGGCAGTGTGGACGTTCGGTGTCTCCTTTACGGTGTATCCCAGCGATAGCAGTTTCTCTTTGGCGTGGTCGAAGCGCTTGATGTCAACTGGTTCGGTCACTCCGAATGAGGGGGCGGTGACGCCTATCGATTGTCCTGCCGAGAGGAAAGAGGGGATAATCATGCCTTGTGCATGGACCAACGATGAGATAACATTTATCGAGTGGATACGATGCGGCCCCTATGGCAATACTTTCGGACAAGGACATCGTCGAGAGCATGATGACCGGATACCTCGGCATCAGCGACTATCATGAGAGAGGACTCACCCCCAATGGATATGATCTCAGCATCAAGGAGATAATGGTCAGGGGCGATCCGGACCTGAAGACGGAAGGAACTGTCACCATACCTCCCAGGACCATGTTCTACGTATCCACGATCGAGAGGGTGAGGATGCCCAAGGACGTCTGTGCCCAGCTGTGGCTCAGGACCACATGGATAAGGAAAGGTATCATCGGGGCATTCGGGAAGATAGACGCAGGTTTCGAGGGTACTCTTACTCTTGGAGCATACAACGCAACGGACGATCCCATCGAGCTCCCCATCGGGGAGAGGTTCTGTCAGATGGTCTTCGAGACGCTCAACAGCGGCACCCTGAAGGATTATGCCGAGAGGAGCGGACACTACCAAGGTCAGACGGGAGTCACTCTGGAACAAATCAACAAGAAGGATTGATTCAGAGCTTCTGGATATCCATTGAATAAACGCTCATCGTGGGGGAATAGGTCTTCAGTTCCGAGTACTTGATCCCGATGGAGTGCCCACGGGCCTTCATCAGTATGATTAGGTCGCTGCAGAAATCGGGGAAGGCCTCCCTCTCGATTATCTTGTACATGTGGGCGGTCCCGCCCTTATTCAGCTTGTCCATGGCGAATCCCAGGAATTGATCCGCTATCTGGGGAAGATTCATGATGATGTGATCCGCCTCGGGAAGGTCCTTGATGAGTACTGATGAGTCTCCGGTCATGGGCCTGAGGCAATCGATGTGGTTGTTCTCCGCGTTCAGGCGTGCGAAGTGCTCTGCCTCAGGATTCAGATCGATGGAATAGATAACGGACGGTCTGGCGAGTTTGCCGATGACCGTCCCGAAAGGAGCTACGCCTCCGAACATGTCGATGACCACTTCTCCGTCCTTGACGAGCCCGGCTATCCTGGACCTCTCGGATGAGAGCCTGGGGTTGAAGTAGACTTTCGAAGGGTCAGTTGAGAGCTTGACACCGAATTCCTTGTGAACGGTCTCCGATGAACCCTCTCCGGCGATCTTCTCCAGATCCCTAATCCTGAAGTCCCCTTTCACTCCGTAGTCGTGGAACACAACGCGGATGTTCCTGTTGCCCTTGATCATGGCCTCCCCGATGGCGGACCTGTAATCCCAGAGCTCGTCCGGTATCTTCAGCATGGCCACATCTCCGACAACATCGAACGAGCTGGGAAGGACTCCTCTGAGTTCCTCGGGGACCTCCACTATGTCGCGGTAATCCCTCGGCTTCTGTTCAAGTTCCTCGAATGTCTCCTCTATGACCTCGTAATCGTCGAACGAATCGCATGTGATGGGAATAAGAAGACAATCCCCGTCGGAGCTGATCCTGTGCCTCAGATCGAGGGCTCCCGCTTCAACTAGGGCAGTGCGTACGCTCTCCCCGTCCTTCTTCGGTACCCTGAGGCATCTGGTCATGCCTATACCATCTGTAACTCGGATAAAAAATCCACGGCCGGATTCGACCGGCCGTGTAAGGTTTCATTCCTGCTCGATCTTGACCCTCTTGGGCAGGACGTAGAGGTCTCCCTCGTTGTCGATACCCACGGAGGCCTCGACGCCGTATACGTCCTTGATGAGCTCGGGTGTGATGACCTTCTTCGGTTCGCCGATGGCCACCAGCTCTCCCTTTTTCATTATGACGCACAGGTCGCAGTATCTCGCCATGAGGGATATGTCGTGCTCGGCCACGAGGATCGTCATGTCCTTCTTGACCATGGCCTTCAGGTACTCCATGACCTCGAGCTTGAACTTCATGTCCAGGTGGGACGTGGGTTCGTCGACCAGCATGAGCCTCGGTTCCTGTACATATGCCTTGGCGATCAGCACACGCTGCTGTTCTCCGGAGGAGAGCATGTTCAGCGCACGGTCCTGGAGATGGTGGACACCGAACTTCTTCAGTGTCTCCTCCACCAGTGTCTCGTCCTCGTCGGTCTCCCACCACATGTTCTGCAGGTAGGGGTACCTTCCCAGCATGACCGTCTCGAAGACGGTCAGTCCGAAGGATGCCGTCATCTCCGCAGGAACGTTGGATACCAACTTGGCGACCTCCGTAGGGGTCTTGGGTATGACCGACTCCCCGTCGATCAGGATATCTCCGCTGGTGAGCATGTGCATCTTGTTGATGCATCTCATCATGGTCGTCTTACCGCAGCCGTTCGGCCCGATGAGGCCCACTAGCTTTCCCGAAGGGATCGAGAAACTGACATCCCTGTCGGCGTGGTAGCCATTCTCATAAACTTTGTCCAAATGACGGACCTCTAATAACGGAACCTCATCATCCATTGTACATCTTCCCCCTTACGAACAGGAGATAGGCGAACACAGGGACGCCTATTAAAGTGGTTATAGCTCCGACAGGGAGCTCGTTGCCCGGGATTATCATCCTTGCCGCAAGGTCGGCGACCATCATGAGGACGCCTCCCAGGGCAATGGATCCGGGAAGGACGAGGCGGTGATCGCCTCCGAACAGCATACGGCACAGGTGGGGTACCACCAGTCCGACGAATCCGATTATACCGCAGAACGCTACGCAGAACGCGGTCATTATCGATGCGAGTGTCAGCATCAGTGCGTTGAACTTCTTCACGTTCAATCCCATTTGGCTTGCCTGGTTCTCTCCCAGGAGCACAAGGTTCAGCTCCTTAGCGTACCTGAACAGCAGCAGGGAGACTATGATCACGGGTATCAGGATGAATATTGCCTTCTCCCACGTGATGTTGGCGAACGATCCGAACAGCCAGAGCAGGACATCGGACACCTTGTTCCCGGAGAACACGATCATCATGGTCTGGAATGCTCCGAACACCAATCCGATCACGACTCCCGACAGGACGTAGGCATTTGTGGTCCCCCCTGCCCTGTTGGCCAATGCCATGGTAAGCAGGAAGGCTAGGAGACCTCCCACTATAGCTGCCACTGCGACAAGGTAGATCGAGTTCGGCGACAGCAGGCCGAAGAACGTGAAGTTGAACGCAATCACTGCGATGGCGAACGTTCCCGCTCCGGACGACACTCCCATGATGTACGGGTCTACTAGAGGGTTGCGTATGACCGCCTGATATCCTGCACCGGCTATGGAGAGTCCTACTCCGACCGCCAAGGCCGCAATGGCCCTGGGCAGACGTGAACTGAACACCATGACCTCCTCAGGGGTCATCTCGCTGCCGTCCTTGCCTATGGCTGAGAACAGGTTGGAGAGTGCCTCGATCGGGCCCATGGTCTTTGTAGGTCCGATGCACAGCATCGCGATGAATACGATCAGGGTGAACAGCGTTCCGAATCCGAGGATGAACTTCATCCTGTGCTTCTTGCGTTGGATGTGCGTCTCGCCGGGTCCGTCTATGAACCTGCGGATCTTTGCTCTGATTCCTTTATCATCCATCGTATGACCTCCCTCTCTTGATCAGAAGATATGCGAATACAGGCACACCTATCACCGTGGTGATGGCACCTACCGGCAGTTCATATCCTGACAGTAGCACCCTGGCCAACAGGTCGGCGGCTACCATTAGGAAACCTCCGAACGCCATCGTTGCCGGCAGCATGAGACGGTGATCGCCACCCAATATCATCCTGCTCAGGTGCGGGATGACCAGTCCGACGAATCCTATGATTCCGCAGAATGCAACACAGAATGAAGTCAATACTGATGCGATGATCAGCATGACGATCTGGAAGCGTCTCGCGTTCAGACCCATCTGCTTCGCCTGGTCCTCACCCAGAAGGATGAGGTTGAACTCCTTGGCCCATACCAGAGGTATGAAGGAAAGGGTCAGCGAAGGTATCAGGACGAGCCACAGCTTGTCCCATGTCATGGTGCTGAACGATCCGTACAGCCAGGACAGTGCGCTGGCGACCTTCGTTCCCGCATCTATCATGATCAATGATTGGACTGCAGAGAACACCAGTCCAATGACTATTCCTGCCAGGACGTAGTTGATCGATTTTCCTCCCGTCTTGATCGCGAGCAGCATCGTCAGTCCGAAAGCGAGCAGTCCTCCGAAGATGGCCGAGAACGCGGTCAGATAGATGCTGTTGGAAGCGAACAGACCGAAGAACGTGAAATCGAATGTCAGAACGGCTACCGCAAAGGTACCTGCTCCCGAGGAGACTCCCATGATGTAAGGCTCGACCAAGGGATTCTTGATGATGGCCTGATACATCGCACCGGCGACGGATAGTCCGACTCCCACTGCGATCGTTGCGAGCACACGGGGCAGACGCTGGTTGTAGATGAGCATCTCCTCGTACGTCAGGTTGTGTCCGCCCTTGGATATCGAGGATATCGCATATCCAATGGCATCTCCGATGCCGAATGTGGTCTCCGCTCCTACGCATAGCGACAGGATACCTACGGCCAGCGTCATCAGTATTCCTACTATGACCACGGCGCGAACCTTACGCTTGCTGCGGGTGTTGTGGGTGTATTCCGTTCCGAAGAAGAAGTGCATGATATGCATCTTCAGGTCCGCGAAGGGCTTCTCCCATTTGAACACGAACTTAAGGACAAGCCAGAGTATGATTAGCAGTGCCACCAGGGCTCCGATTATGTACATTATAGGTTTCCATGCACCCTCGTCGGTCGGCGCGGGTGCCGGAGGAACGTACTCAGGATATGTCGAGTAGTATACCTGGATACCGTTATCGTCACAGACCAAGGAAAGACCGTCCACGACCACGGGCGAGACCATAGAATATGTGCTGACGCCGTCCATCCCTCCCAGCATCTTTCCCTCGATGTCCAGGACTATGGTCCTGTGGGAGGAGTATGTGGTCGCATAGAGGTATTTCTTGTTCACCATAAGCGGTGCATTATGGAGTCCATCGAACCCTCCGAAATCGGTGTTGAACACCTTAGCATCACCAGTGGAATCAACAATGTATAATCCCTTGTTGGTTGGTGCGAGGATCTGGTTCTTCTCTGGGTCGACATCGAACAGAAGAAGGTATGTGGATACCGAACCGAACATGTTCCCAAAGTCCTTAGTAACCGAGAAGGATGTACCGTCGAATTTGTAAACGGCAAGGGCACTGAACCTAGAATCCATTCCGAGACCATCGGAATATGAGAAGAACAGATCATATGCTCCGTTACCGTCAGAGATGACTATGGGGCAGTTGACCGTACCGCACTTGCCCTGACGGCTCTCCGTCTGGTAAACCAGTTGCTTGGCCAGCAGTTCTCCGGAATTCTGGTCTAGAGCATATATGTGTCCGTCGTAGCATCCGAAGAATACAATTCCATCATACACGGTGGGTGTGGAGTAATAGTTGTGACCTTCAGCCTGATATGACCATACGAGATTGAGGTCCTGGTCGAAACAGTAGACCATGCCGTTGTAAGCTTTACAGTAAAGTGTACCGGAATCTGCTATAAGTGATTCGATATTGCATTGATAAGACACGTAATATTCGATTTCGATGGTTTTTGAGGGAATCTCTTGGCTTGTATCATCCCAAGGGGCCCCACCGAAGGTCGTGACGTTTTCGTTATTCTCTCCTGGTCCGATCCTCCAGTCAAATTTGTAAATGTGGCCGTTGTTACCTGCGATGTAGACGTATTGTCCCATGATTGCAGGCGAGGTCACATCCATTCCTTTTGATTTGTATTTGAATTCCCAGTTCTTCTCCCCGGTCGATTGATCGTAGGAGATAAATTAGGAAAGGCCGTCTTTGGCAGCATATCCGTACTTAATCATGGCCTGTTCTCTGGCAGAGAGGACTCCACCGAAGGCAGCCACAGGATCCCCTCCTCCGAATGTAGGAATGTATTCCCATATTTTGCCAGTATTCTCAGTAGTTATCTCTGCTGTCTGGTGTGCACTGTTCCAAGAATCTCCCTGTATGGATGTCCAGGACGAGCGCATATCAGGGGTTTCGACAGGAATGAGCCCCTCGGGATAGTATGCCATTGCCACCTTGGAGTCAGAGTAAGGATCAGATAAGCTTACAGGTTGCCATTCGGAACCGTCCCATGAGAACGCTTTCCAAGAGCTAGTAACAGTGACGCCAGTCCTTCCGGGTTCAGACAATGAACCTCCTGAAGAATTGCCTCCGACAGTTCTTGCAGCGATGCCGTCGATGGATGACAGATCATTTTCATATGGGATCTTGGCTTTCTCTAATGTATCTTTGACCATTTCCGCATATGAGGGTCCGGATCCCGGAGCGAGCCACTCCGTGTATCCGTTCCCGTAATCTAATAGGAAATCCCCCTCATACGGGCTCTCGTCGGCATCCGATTCTCCTGCGATGAGCGGGAAGGAGATCAATGCCAGTATTATCACGAGCAGTACTGTTATGAAGCGACGGTCGATCATCCGAGGCCTCCCGTGATCTTCAGATATTCGCGGTACTCGTTACCGATCGCTTTCGGCAACGGATTGTCCGCGAAGGCCGACGGGTCGATGATCATGGCCATTAGCTCCATGAGCTGGACGAATCTAGGTCCTGCCCTGCTTCCGAGTGATCCTGCATCCTCTGCGACAAGGTAGATGTTGCCGTTCTTGTATGCATTGGTCGATTTCCACTCGTGGGACAGGATGCTGAGCATCTCGTCGTACTCGCTGGCCTTGTACTTGGCGCTGTCAATGATTATGATGCAATCGGGGTTCTGTTCCGTTATGGATTCGGCAGTGATGTTGGTCCAGCCCTTCTCTCCGTGGAATGTGTTGGTACCTTTATCCTGGCTGATGATGTCGTCCACATAGGTGTACATTCCCGCTACCCAGGGTGACGGGTCGTTGCTCAGAGCGACCATCGTGGAGAATCCCTTCATGTCACCGATCTTATCCTGGATCTCCTTGATGTATGACTGGACATTCAAGATGTATGCCTGCGATCCCAGGTTGTAACCCAAGGCGGTACCTGCGATGAAGATATTCTTTATGATCGTCTCAACGTCCTCTCCGTTATACAATACGACGGAATTGACGTTGGATGCCCTTAGCATCGCAGCCATTTGGATATCATTATAGGTGGATGCATCGCAGAAGACCATCTCGGGCGTGGTGTTCATGATGGCCTCATAGCTGGGATCGGTGTATGAACCCACAACAGCGATCGAACCATCTGCTTTACCTTCCGTGATCGTCTGGGGATAGTCGCTGTATGAATCCGTGCCGACTATTTTTTCCACTCCGCCCACAGCACTGATCGTCTCAGTGCAGACAGGTGACAGGGATACGATCCTCATAGGTTCGGAATAACCGTAGATGGATGTCATAGTGGCATCCACTGCCGGCATGGGTTTGCCGTCAGCCGTCGTGTATGCCCAAATCACAACCGTGTATTCAGAAGCTTTGATGTCATAGTTTTCAGACTTCACGAGGTCTCCGGTGTTCTCAGGAACATACCAGAGCCCCCAGGTCTTTTCATCAGTGTTCGGATAATCATTGCCGTTGAACGAAACCGATGTAAGGATGCCATCAGTCATCGTATAATCGAACGATTCTTCGGCATGAGCCTCCTTTGCCGTATCCAAGAGGCTCACCGGATCATCGTTCGTCCTGAAATCCGCATCCGTCCACATGGTCTGGTAGTCTCCGTAATCGACTACTACCCCTTGGGAGCGGTATTGGGTGGCATTGGATCCGACCCCGTTTAGGGCGACGGTTGCGATGATGCCTATGAGGATTATGACAACGGTGATTATCACCTTGGTCCTCATCGCATTGTTCTGCGATGAGCCGGGATCTGAATCCCTTTTGATCCAAGTGTTATCTACCATTTTTGATTGTCCCCCATCCTTTGTTAGGAAAGTATGGTTGGTTGTATTGTCCAGAAAACGATTCTGATATACTTATAGCTAAGTGGGAAGGTTAATCCAAGTTAAGCCATATAAATCGGATAATTGATTCCAATCATTGAATAGATCCTATTGACTATATGGGTGTTAACACAGGTTATTATGTGGTAAAAAATGTATGGCTTTATAATCCAGTAAATCAGTGACACATACATCCAAAGGTGATTTACTTGGATAGTAAGAAGATTATAGCCGCATCTGTCGTGGCCCTTTTCTGTGTCACGGCATATGCCATCATTGCTGCGGACTCCTCTGATGCAGCATCCACAGAGAATTATGAGATCTATGTGGAAATCATTGGAACAAATGGAAGTGTTAATGATGCTGCCTTTGTCTATTTTGAATCCGAAAAGGACCCAGCAAAATTCGTTGATGCTGCGAATGCAGCATTTAAGGCAGCTGGTCTCACCAATCTGAAGCTGTTTTACGACGATTGGATTGGAATAGAATACGAAGCTGGAGGGAATGATATCAACGGTAGTTACTTCTCTGACGGCAGTAAGTGGGTCACTGTAAGTGATACCACCAGTGAGTATCTGAGCCATTCAAAACTTGCAATGGTTGTTGACAATGGTTACATTGACACAGCCACTTATGCAGCTGTTCCTGTCGAGGAGCAGGCAAACTGGAATGAGACTGGGTATGGAGATCCGTACGCATACATTAAGATCCCTGCCGCAACTGCCAAAACCGGGGCAATGACAGAATACGAAGTTAACCTGACCATGATTGATGACGATCTGATCAAGACCACGACCGAGGTCATTAAATTTACCAGCGAGAACAACGCCTGGGCATGGTGCTATGGACTCAAGGCAGCAATCTCCAACAATTCCATCTTCACCAAGCTAGAGTTCAGCAAAATCTCCGACGAAGCCATTTACCTGATTTTCGATGGAAGCAACAGCAATGCGACGTATGTCAAGGAGAAGGGCGAGTGGGTCGGTGTTACCAAGACTGCCCAGCAGTACACCTCTGGAAACGAGGTCGATTTCGAACTGAAGAATGGATATATCTCTACCGAGAAGTACAACGGCCTCAGTTCTGCAGAGCAGAAGAACTGGAAAGAGTCTGGAATGTCAGGCGGTTATGAGTACCAGAGACTCCCCGCCGCATCTAAGTCGAGCTCCAGTGACTTCCCCATTATCTATGTCGTAGTCGCAATTGTTGCTATCTTGCTCATCGCATGTGCAGCATACTACCTCATGAAGAACAAGAAGACTGCTTGAAATAAACCATAAAAAGGAAGGGCTAAGACCCTTCCTGATTTTTGATATTTTCAAATTATAATCGATTCACTCGTCCTCGATGATATCTTCCGGAGCACCAGCGAATTTGACCAGTGCGTACTGCTCCATGAAATGCAGGTTACCGGGAAGCACGAGGGTGAACAGAGGTTCTCCCAGATCCATCTTGAGGAGGTCCTGAGGATATCTTGCGAAGATCTTCTCGTTGGGCGATCCGACCTGCGATGCGACACATAGGATGGTCTTGTCATCTATCAGACCCTCCTGCCACTTCTCCTCTCCTAGCATCAGCCATTCGATCGCCTCATGTGCGGTCATGTACTTCATCTCGTCCGCATGGATGTCCAGAAGGATCATCGTGTGCAGACCCATCTTCTTGTTCTGCATGATGTGGTCGTAAGGCGACTTGGGGTGGTATCCCTGCTCTATGAAAGGCAATGTAACAGCCCTTCCGAACTTGTAGTTCTGCAATCCAAACACTGTCGGGCATGCCGAGAATATGGTTATGCCGTTGAACAGCCTGACCGGGATCCCGGCCTCCGCTGCCTGTATCCTCAGGTCCACATGGGTCGTGGCGGACATCGTATCGCCGGCGGTGACGAAACCGACCCTCATCTCGAGGGCATCCCTGATGATGTCGTCGTTCTCCTCCACCTGTGCCCTGTACAGCACCTTGATCTTCTTGCCGATGACCTCCTCCAGCTCCTCCACCTTTGTTCCGATGAGCAGGGAGGTGTAGAATTCTGCATAGATCTTGTCGCATTCCTTCAATGCGTTGAGCGCTTTGACGGTCATACCGTCTGTTCCGCTGAGGCCCAGTCCAACGAAGATGAGTTCGGATGTCATTGGGCGTCCAATGTAATCGGCTTATAAAATGTGAGCACCCGGAGGCGAAGGGGTTGGGAAGGGGTGGTGTCTCCTCATTCTGCAGCTTTGATGTGTCTCTCGTCCTTCATGCCCAAAATGCCTGCTACCAGCACCAGGGCGGATCCGATGACAGCTATGTAGGGTATCAGTGTACCGCGGGCAGGGGGCTCGAGGTCCCTTACCGCCAGGAAGATGCACAGCGTGAAGAAGATCATGAACACGCCGTTCACGATCGTCCATAGACCATAGTTGCCGCCGTAGTAAGCCGGACGTTTTGCATTGATTATGCCTTCGACCACCGTGATCAGTGTGAATATCATGATTCCGAACGGTGCGGATGTAGCGATAACCGCGACGAAGCTGTTCATGTCGTAGAAGTACCTCTCCCTGAGGTTCCACATGGTGAACTCTCCGCCGAAGCTCGAGGTGGCCCAGACGAGCCACAGTGTTGCGACCGTTATGATGCATCCTCCCACGGCAATGACT
>CALAVG010000271.1 GCA_937892275.1 uncultured Methanomicrobiales archaeon
TGGTCTTATTGATTTATGAAGGTTTGTTGTCAATCTAGGAACTATAAACCGATACACATGAAAGGTCATCTGGTCTATAGGAATAAGTGGTAAATACTATTCACAAGCATCCTATTTCCAGGTGATAAAAAATGGTAGCAATACCCGGAGAAGTAATGGACCTCATGAATGCGAAGGAGACAACAAAGCTCCTTGTAACAGCTTCATCTGATGGACAGCCCCATGCGATCGTCTGCGGAAGCATATTCGCGACAAGCGACGGAAAGGCAGGGGTCGGAGAAGTCCTCATGAAGAGGGCCTCGAAGAACCTCAAGGACACCGGAAAGGCAGCATTGTCCATTTCCGCAGGACCTAAGGCCTACGAGCTCATTCTTGGCAACCCTGTACGTGCTGACAGCGGACCCATCTTTGAGGATTTGAAAGCCAAGTTGGCATCACTGAATCTTCCCTGTTTCGCAGTCTGGACCTTCGATGTAACGGAGATCTACGACGAGGGCGCAGGACCCAATGCGGGTAAAAAGATCTGCTGATCAAACCTTGCCCCTTCGATAGGGGCATTTTTATCTTCAATTTTATATCACTCAAACATGACACTTGAAGAATACCTACCAGCATGGGTGGTCGACTATCTTTCGCCGATAGTACTTCTGCTGGGAGGTGTGATGGCGCTGATCATCGTTGCCACATATCTTAAGGACAAGGAATCCACCAGATACAAGTTCTGTGTCGGAATCGGAACCGTTCTCGGGATATTGATGGTCATATTGGCTGTAATCGAAGGATACAAGGCGGAGACATACACCCTTGTATTGATCGCCGTTGCTGCGTTCACTCTGATAATAAGGCCGATACGTGAGGTACATATAGCCGTTCTATTCGGACTGTTCGTGATGGTCATAGTCTATCTGGCTTTAGATGGACTGAACGGATACGAGGTCTGGGGTATAGATCTCACCGTGCTTTCAGATGGTTGGCCGAGGATCATCCTTGCGTTCGTTGCTGGATCGATCGTGTACGGTCTGATGAATTTCGCAGAGGCCATTGTAAAGTTCTTCGGTACGCTCTTCAACTGTTGGCCAGTCCTCATGATACTGGGTATGCTCTGTATCGCAGAGGCATGCTGCATCTACATGGGGTATGGATCGATATTCAATT
>CALAVG010000272.1 GCA_937892275.1 uncultured Methanomicrobiales archaeon
AATGGATGATGCCATCAAGAATCTGAAGGATGAGAACAAGGTAATGGATGATGCCATCAAGAATCTGAAGGATGAGAACAAGGTAATGGATGATGCCTTAAAGGACCTCAAAGAAGAGAACCGCATTTTCAGGAAAGAGCTGGAGATGAAGGGGATTCAGATCGATGAGCTTCTGGAGAGGAATAAGGTGCTTACAGCCAGGGTCAATCTCAATTCCACCAACAGCTCCAAACCTCCTTCGAGTGACGGCTACAGAAAGCCGTTACCGAAGAGCAGAAGGGTCATCACTGGTCTGAAGCGCGGTGGCCAGGTTGGTCACAAAGGACATCACATCTCTATTCCTCATGAACCCGATGAGATAATCTTCCATCATCCGGAGGGATGCAAGGGATGCCCTCGTTTTGATGAATGCTCTTCAGAGCATTTTGTCTGTGGTGAGTCCCGCTATGTCGTGGATATCATCTCTTCCGTAAAGGTAACGGAACATCGCTCCATGGAAATCGGTTACTGTCCAGATGCGGTACTCGGGGAAGATACCAGAGGCGAATTTCCCGAGGATGTCAAAGCCTATGGCCAGTACGGCGACAGTGTCGCCGTCATGTGCTCTTATCTGAGCACTGATGGGGCGATGAGCGCATCCCGCATAGGCTCTTTCATGCGCGATGCTTTTGAGATATCGATCTCCCCGGGCACTGTCCTCTCAATGGTCTCCAAGACAGCAGAGAAGGTCTCCTCCACTTTGGGTGAGATCAAAGAGAGATTGATCGGAAGCGAGGTATGCAATTACGACGAGACCGGAGCAAGGACCGCTGGTAAGCTTTTCTGGGTCCACAATTCATCGAACGACAAGTACACCTACCAGACGCTGAGCCCGAAGAGAGGCGAGGAAGGCATCAACGAGAACGGGGTGCTCCCCAACAACAGCGGTGTTGCCGTCCATGACTGCTGGATGCCGTATTGGAAATACGGCAATGTTAGCCACGGTACGTGCAGTGCACACTTCCTCAGGGAGCTGAAGGCGATCGAGGAGATGGAACCGGGGCATCTGTGGCCGGTCAGGATGGCCGAACTTCTCCTATCGATGAAATCCGCCAAAGAGTACGCCCAGGCCAGCGGGCAAGAGAAGATGTCTTTCTCAAGGCTCCGGAGATTCGACAAGGAGTACGACACCATCATGGAGTTGGCGGCCATGGAATGTCCGCCTCCTCCTGAACCGGAAGTGAAGAGGAGGGGCCGGAAAAAGAAAGGTAAAGAGCGGGCCCTGATCGAACGTTTCGCCCAACACAAGGATTCGGTATGCCGTTTCGTGCATGATTTCAAGGTACCATTCGACAACAACCAGGCCGAGAGGGACGTTCGCAATGTGAAGACCAAGGTCAAGGTCTCAGGGTGCTTCCGCACCCAGAAGGGCGGTCAGGACTATCTCGACGTGATGTCCTATATCAGTACCGGGCGCAAGCATGGAATAAACGCCCACAGATCTTTGACAGCGGCGTTCGATGGACAGTCGCATATCGTCCTCTGAGATGGTTCTGAATCCGAAATTCTGTTTTTGGGTAATCGCCCCATCAAACCCCTGATTGGATCGCTTCATCCACCTCTTCCTGTGTATGTATGGGGATGCCGATCGGTACGGTATCAGGTATATCGAGGCCGATGGCCTCGAATACGGTCCTGTGCTTCTTACAGACATTCTTCACGATCCATTCATTATCCCTTCCCATGGCGGTTATTGAACCCATGGAATTGATGACGTCAGAAGGACCCTGTCTCAGACCTCCGGACCTGAGCAGATGGTTCAAGTGACATTTGAGGATCAGGGCGACGAACCTCACGAATTCCCTACCCAGCATCGATGCGGGATCGCTGCTGTAGAATCTCTTCCAAGAGGTCTTATCGAAATCTATGTTCTGTTCAACGAGCCTGCGGGCGTCGTAAGCGGACATCATCTCCTCCCAATCCATATTGGGAGTGGATAGCATCACGAACGTACCTGCACGGTTCTCCGCAAAACTTACTGCATTGGTCCTGACGCGATACTTCAGCCCTCTCCCTTCGGGCTCTGCCTCGAAGAACTTCGAGGCTTTGCCCGCCATCGCCTTGAAATCCCTCATCGGATCCGGGCTGTCCAATACATCGAAGCGTTTGCTTAGATCGTGTATGAGCAACCTTAGATTCTGGACCTCGTCAGAACGCTTGGCCGTATCGAAGCATACGAATGCCTTGATGAGCTCCGAACCATCGGGCGCATCGCTGATGCGCACAAAGTCATACGCAGGAGTACCGTCCACATTGGTCCGTTTAGACATTACCAGGGCCAGATCTGTCTCCCAAACATCATAGGCATGATCATCGAATACCATGTGAGAGCGGTTGGGGCCGTTGAATTCCGTGAGAAGGGATTTGACAGCCTTGCTATCGGTATCGGCGGGCACGACGAAACGGACTCCCTTATCGATCATGTAGCGGATGTTCGCTCCGGACCCATAGCCTCTATCCATCACATAGATTATGTCATCCGCTTTGTAGCGGCGGATCCTATCGACGAAATCCTTGAGGGTGGCCATATCGGACATGGTGCCTGGGTAGAGCTCGAACATCACCGGTACACCCTGTCTGCTTGATGCGAAAGCTTTCTTGATCTGAGGGATATCCTCGTTGTCCTTGTTGTTCTTCAGGTAATCTGCGAGCCCCGAGCAAGTGGAATATGTTCCCTTGGTCGTTGAATCCCAGGATATGAGGTCTCCGCATCCTTGGACGCGGAGACGGAAGAAATCATCGATATTGGAATTGCATACACCCAGGTTATGGGTGAAGCCGGTGAGCTCATCCGAATTGAGATCTGACCTGAGATTGTACATCTGCCTCACCATGCTCCTGTCGAGCGTGTCCTCGATGTGACTGAATGCCCCTCCGTCCTGAAGGACGAGGGCCATCGAACCGGCAAGGATGGTACGGCTCACATCTGGTCCGAAGCTCAGGAACAGGTCCCGACCGATACGGGCATCATGCTGGACGAAGTCCAGCAGATATGCCGAACCGAACTCTCTGCTGTCGACACCCTTCAGCATGTCTATGACGGTGAGCTCCTTACGCACTTCCTCTTTGACATCCTTCGGCCGTTGCTTACCTCTGGCCTTCTTCGGCGTTATATTCCCTGTTACCGGATCGTACCTACCGTAATACGTGGTCTGAGTTACTTTTTTCCCATCGACCATGACCGAAGTAGAGCTGTAGGCATAGAATTTCCCGTTTTCTTCACGTATGTCTATCTTCGGTTGACCATTCTCCATTGTACGAGGCATCCTCAATTACCCACAAACAATATGTGGGTAATAGTATATTAATATACTGTCTAGTTGAAATCTAATAAAAATAATGGTATTCACATGATTTTTAAGGTTTGAGCTAAAATCACATTACCCAAAAACAGAAAATCGGTTTGAATCGGCCACATATACGAGGCGATCATTCTGAAGAGTATCTCTCAATATCT
>CALAVG010000273.1 GCA_937892275.1 uncultured Methanomicrobiales archaeon
CCGATGCTGGTGCCGGGTGTGCCTACTCGTACGACAGGGTGGGCGATTCGGGCAGCAGCGTCGGGGCCCGTCTCGCCTGTTATTTCGCCGTCGCTCCGACGGCGGGGCCCAGCACAACGACCGTTAACATTAGTGCGACCCCCGTAGGGTACGGAAGTCTGTCGGCGACGTCAGTCGCCGACGTCGAAATCGACTCTTCGATAACCGTCAGCGGTAACACTATCACCCTCGGCAGTACCACCGTCACCGCAACGCCTACAACGGCCTCTGCCCAATACACGTACTCATTTAGCAGCTGGTCCGTGACCAACGGACAGAAAGTTACCGAAGATATGCAGATAACCGCAACATTCAGTAGAGTTGTCAATCAATATACGGTTTCATTATCGGTCGTATCGACAGATTCCGGCAACCTTGGTTCATGGGGTACGGTATCCCCCACAACGATAACACAAGTGCCATACGGAACATCGCTCACCACATCCGGTGCAACGATAACCTACGGTACACAATCAGCAACGGCCACACCGACGGCCAACTCAGCCAACGGACAGTACAGCTATGCGTTCGGCAAGTGGACATCCACCAACAGCCCGACAGCATCCGCACAGTCCTCTGTGACGGTCAACGGTGCCACCAATCTATACGCAGTGTTCGAGAGGTCCGTCAGGAACTACACCGTGACGATCAACACCGACGGTTCCGGATACGGAACCGTATCATCGGATTCCGTCGCCAATGTGCCTTGGGGATCGTCCATCACCATCAACAACGGAACGCTTACCATCCCCACCACATCCACATCATCCACAGTGACCGCGACACCCAATACCCAGACTGTCGAACAGGTATTCTCCTTCGTCAACTGGACAGTGAGCGGAACCGCACAGACGACATCCTACACCGTCACAGGCGATACCACATTTACCGCCAACTTCAACGCATCGGCAAGACCTTACACCGTGGACATCGTAGCGAACGTGTCCGCATACGGTTCTGTGTCCCCCACAAGGGTATCCAATGTACCATACGGTTCCAAGATCGGTGTCAACGGCAAGAAGATAACCGTCAACGGTACCGAGGTCACGGCCACACCCACCTCCAACAGTGCTCAGTACTCCTACGACCTTGCCAACTGGAAGGTAGGCAGCACTGCGATCACGAACAACAGTTACACCGTGACAGGAGACACTACCGTAACGGCGGAGTTCACACGTGCCGTCAACCAGTACAAAGTGACCATATCATCCGACAACTCCTCATACGGAACACCTAGCACCTCGGAGATAACCGTCGACTACGGTACCACCATCAAGGTTTCAGGCACAACCCTGAAGGTCGGTACCAACGACGTCACGCCCAATGTCACAGCGGATTCCGCACCATACCACTACTCCTTCACGAGATGGACCCACGGAGGTATAGAGATAACCGCCACCGGATTCACCGTCGAGGGAGCGACCACAGTACAGGGAGAGTTCGCAAGATCCGTGATCACATATACGATAGACTTCGCATCATCCCCCGCAAGCGGATACGGTACCCTCTCCGAGACCCAAGCAGTGGTCCCATGGGGCTCAACGATCACCACCGATGGAAATACCCTCACGATAACATCCTCATTGGATGGGACCGCAACAGAGGTAGAGGCCACACCCGCGACGACCACCAACGAATACTCATACGCATTCGCATCCTGGTCAGGAGTATCATCCCCCGTCGCAGCCGATAATACGATAACGGGAACCTTCACAAGGACACCCGTCGACCACACCGTTTCGGTGACTGCAGGTACAGGTTCATCCATAACGGCAGGGTCATCCCCGGCCCCAGGTAACGTGGAGACACCTATCACGTCCATCGTGATAACTGCATCCAGCGGATACTATTTCCCCACGAACTACCTCACACAGAACAACCTGACCAACGGTGACGGCATAACATACACGCTCGGAGGGACACAGGGTTCAGGCTACGCCACATTGACCATCGCCGGTTCGCCCACGGCGAACAAGACCCTTGGAACACTGACCAAGCTGACCCTTATCCAGTACACCGTATCGGTCACTGCCGGTTCCCACTATACCGTATCGGCCACAAGCCAGACGGGTAATGTGGAGACACCCATCACATCGATCACAGTGACGGCAGCCACAGGATATCACTTCCCCACAAACTACGTCACATCCAACTATCCGAACGAACCCGTCAGCGGAATATCCATCGTAAGGAACAGCGACACATCGCTCACGATCAGCGGAACACCCACCGCCAACAGGGCCATCGGAGCCTTGGTGGAACCCACACCCAACGAGTACACCGTGACCGTCAACGCCGGAGCGCACGGATCCACAACGATGACAACGTTCAGTGCCACATTCGCGACGGCGATCGTCAACGACGGAGCATCACTGACCATCGACGGAACATCCGTGACCGCAACAGCGGACACGGGATACACCCTGTCATCATGGGTCATAACCGCTACCAGCGGAGGTTCCTCCTACACAGGAAGCACCGTACCTGCCTACAACATCACTGCCACAGCCCAGTACACCCCCAATGAGTACACCGTGACCGTCAACGCCGGAGCGCACGGATCCACAACGATGACAACGTTCAGTGCCACATTCGCGACGGCGATCGTCAACGACGGAGCATCACTGACCATCGACGGAACATCCGTGACCGCAACAGCGGACACGGGATACACCCTGTCATCATGGGTCATAACCGCTACCAGCGGAGGTTCCTCCTACACAGGAAGCACCGTACCTGC
>CALAVG010000274.1 GCA_937892275.1 uncultured Methanomicrobiales archaeon
TGCTCTTCCGATCTGGGGTCTGAGAACGGGAGGTGCTGGTCCAGGGTGTTGATGTGGTGGTACGCTCCTTGGATGAAGTCGGTGACTGGACCTCCCTCATAGAACCTCTCCTCGAACGTTTCGCGGTACTTGCCGGAGGCGCTGTAGTGGAAGTGCATGGCACATATCGAGTCTATCAGGTCCTCGCTGTATCCGTCGAACACCTTCAGGACGGCATCAATGCATTCCTGCTGGGTATAGACGGGAAGGGTGTTCATGAGATGCCCTGTATCAAGACAGATGCCCCAGTTCTCAAATTCGATGTGCTTCTCCAGTAATCTGTAGTCGGAATCGTCCTTTAGCCTGAGTCCGGGCCACCAGAGGTTCTCGAAGACGAGCTTGAACGGCGGTTCTCTTCCGGGCAGACCCGATACGGCGGTGTTGATCATTTCGCAGAATTTACGGAGGACATCCTTGCAGTCCCCTGAGTAGGACCTTTTGCACAGGTCCGGTATCTTCACGTTGCAGGCGTGTATCACTCCATGCGCCGGTTCCAACGGGGCGGCGCATTGGATCATGTTCCTAACGGTCTGGATCACACCTTCCCTGTCCTGCCCATACATATAGTACTTTGCGGAATCGTCGGACATCTCGTAAGGTTCGCCGTCCCAGGCGGCGATCCAGTCGGTGGAATATGGGAGATGTACCGACACGGTGTACTGTTTGAATACGGGATCCACTGGTGTATGAGATGTCAGGATCTCCAGACCGTCGCATTTGATCTCGCGCAGAGTCGCCGGGAGATCGGGTGATAGGTCGTTGAGATCCTGGTAGACCGAGTAGCTGATGAGATGCTTCATCAGAACAGTTCGAGTGCAGCGGATACTGCTGCTACGACCGCGGACTGTTTGGTGTTCCCACCGCCGATGATCAGTGCGTCGTTGGGCTTCATGCCGTATTCGTCGCGAATCTTCTTCGCTATCTCGGGTCTCTCGGCATCGAGGTTCCAGTCCGGGGGTATGCAGAGCTTGCCGTCCCTGTAGACGATGGTGGTGCATCCTTCCGCACCGACCTTGATTCCCGCGTCCCTCTGCTCCATTCCGTTGTTGACCTTGTTGGCGACGCCTTTGACGATGACTCCCTGCTGTTCCGATCCGATGACCGAGCCCTCTAAAAAGATGTCAACGGGCTGTATCGGGATCTGGTCCAAGAATGCCTGTCCGGCCTTGGTGATTATGATTCCGGTCTGTTTGATGGATATATAGTCCCAATCGGAGAGCGTGTCGAGTATCCTGCGCATACTTCCCTCGCCTATGCCTACCTCTTCAGACAATCTCTTGCGTCCTATACGCTTTCCATTTGACAGAAGATACATCGTCCAGTACACGTTAGCATCGTTGAATCTGAACATCGGTCCGAATTGTGGAGCATCAATAATCTTCACCTTAACCACCGTGTTAGTTGGATGGGTTTGGCTATATTTAAAAAAGGGTGTTTAAGAGGGGCCTAGGGCCCCTTAAAATGGATACAGTTTCCTACTTAGAAGGTCTTGACTTTGCCGTCGATGATCATGTTGGAGACCTTGTCGACGTTGTCGAGCCAATCGTAGGCGATGGCGTCGGCTTCCTTCTTCCAGGTCTTGAACTTGGGGTTCTTCTCGGCATCGGGAAGGACGATCTGGACGGAACAGTTCAGGGGCTGCGAGACGGGCTTTCCGATCTGCGAGAGGATCCTGACCCTGATCTCGGCCTCGTTGGTGACCTTCTTTGCGACGTCCTCGGCGATGAGCTTGGACATGACGTTATAGATCTTTCCGATGTGGGTGATGGGGTTCTTTCCCGATGTCGCCTCCATGGACATGGGCCTGTAAGGTGTGATGAGTCCGTTGCACCTGTTACCCCTTCCGACGGATCCGTCGTCCCCCATCTCCTGGGAGAGTCCGGTACATGTCAGGTAGTAGACTCCCTTCTTGTAGTTGTCACCGGTGTTGATATCGAGCTTGAACTTGATGTCCTCCTTACCGATGATCTTCAGAGCGTTGTCTGTGACGAGGTCGTACATCTGCTCAATGGCGGACTTGTAGCTGTCTGGGTCGGGGATGTACTTATCGACCATTGCACATGCGATGGTCATGGTGACCTCGTTGTCGATCCTGGAGCACATGACCTTGACGTCCTGTCCTGTCTCGGGGAGCTTTTTCTTCATCGCGCCGTTGACGTACTTCTCTGTCTCGAGTGTGAGCTTGTCCGTGATGGAGTATGGTGCGTATCCTACACCGAAGGATGTGTCGTTGGCGAGGACTCCGGATGTCTTGTATACTCCGGTGAGGTCGTCGGATCCCATTCCGATCTTCGCATCGAGGATGACCTCGGAGTCGACATCAAGGTTGGGGAATGTCTTCTTCAGGTACTTGCGTGCGGCTGCAAGTGCTGTGGGCTTGCAGGGAAGGTCCTTGATGATCTTTCCGTCGTCGATGTATGTCGTTGCACGTCCGACAAGGAGCATGTAGACGGGGTCGATGATGTGTCCGCCGCCGAACTTGGGTGCTGCGGATCCTGCTGCGAGCTGTGTCTCGTCAGTGTTGTGGTGAAGAACGTGTCCGACCTCTTTGATGTACATCTTACAGAGTGCTCTGGAGACTTCCTCACCGAGAGCGTCCGCGACGGAGTCGGGGTGTCCGATTCCCTTCCTCTCTACGATCTCGACTTTCTTCAAAGGGGCAGGGACCTCGTTGAGACCCTCGACATAAATGTTCTTGGACTTGCTAGCCATAGAAAAACGCACTATTTCCTTATTTATATATCTTACTAGTGAAAATATTCTTATATGAATACTAGAATAGCCGGCACATGAAATTCCCCCCTGCGACCGATATCAGGACGATCAGGCTCGGTATCGGTGTGACACAGACCGAACTCGCAGAGAGATCGGGCGTTAGCCAGGGGACCATAGCCAAGATCGAGCGCGGCAAGATCTCGGCAAGTTATGAGACTGTCGTGACGTTATTCGAGACCCTCGATTCGATGCAGCAGGATATCGGAAAAGGTCTGACCGCAGCGGATGTCTGTTCCAAGGACGTCGTCTCCATACAGAGCACCGATACTATCCAGGCTGCATCCAGTTTCATGAGGGAGAAGGGCTATTCCCAGCTCCCGGTGTTCTCGGGTGATGCCCCGGTGGGCAGCATCTCGGAGAGAGGTATCTTCGAGATCATGAGCCGCGAGAAGTCCCTGGATAAGGTCAACATGAAGACCGTTGCCGAGGTCATGGGTGAATCGTTCCCGGTCGTATCGGACAGCACCCCCGTCGTTACGGTGGCCGGACTGATGAACAATTACAACGCGATACTCGTGTCGAAGAAAGGTTCCATCATCGGGATAATCACGAGCGCGGATATGCTGAAGCTCATCTGAACCATGATCTCTAAAATCGATCACTTGCGGAGTGTAATACCGTCCGTCCTCACGTCGAACAACTGCATGTCCGATACGGCGAAGCTGTTGGGCATGATCATTCTCGCTTCCGCTTCTACCTTCGAAAGGTCATCGTAACGGTTGCTCACATGCGTGAGGAGAAGATTCATCGCATTGCATTCCTTGGCCGTCAGGGCTGCCTGCAATGCTGTGGAGTGCCAATGCTCCTCTGCCAGTTCCGTATCGGATGACATGTAGGTGCACTCGTGGATCAGCACGGTGACGTCCTTCGAGGCATCGATGACGGATTGACACTTGATCGTGTCGCCGGTGTAGGAGATGGATGCTCCCTTGATCGGTCTTCCGACCACCTGTTCAGGAGATACTCCGTTCACGGTCTCGCCGTTCTTGAGCCTTGCCATGTCGGGCCCGTCCTTAATCCCCAGTTCCAATGCCTTCTGGCGGTCCAGCTTTCCAGGGCGGTCCTTCTCCCTTACGACGTATCCGACAGAGGGGATGTTGTGCTCTGTGGAGTAAACGGAGATGACGGTGTTGCCGTTATCGATATTCTCTCCTCCGGACACCTCGATGACCTCCAAGGGATACACCGTCTCACCTTCGGTAGCCTTCATGAATGCATCTACGCAATCTTTGATACCTTTAGGTCCGTAGACCGTCACGGGATATTTCCTTCCGGAGAGGCTCATCGTCTGAAGGAGTCCGGGAAGACCGAAAACATGATCCCCGTGCAGATGCGTTATCAGAATCGTACTTATCTTCATGAAGGAGAAGGGCGAGATCATTATCTGTCTCTGGGATCCCTCCCCGCAATCCATGAGGATGATGTCGGATCCGCTCCTCACGGCGATACAAGATGTGGCCTTGTCCCTCGATGGGACGCTGGCGCCTGTGCCGAGGAAGAGCAGTTCCAACATGTTACCGTTTAGTTCAGTCGTAGATCGAACTGAGTTCCCTGTCGGTCTTGGTCTGCTTCTTGAACTCCTTGTAGTGTTCCTTGCAGAGGTGCACGTTGCGGAGGTCGCTGCTCTTCAGGCTGAGGTTCGTCTTGGATACCTGCTTGATGTTGAACGACCTCTCAGCATCATTGTCGCATCCTGCTATGTCGCATTTGGCCGCGACCGTGTTGTGTTTTGCTAGTGCCATGATGACGATATTGGATTGTCGGACTAATAAACTGTTGTTATCGATGCTCCGATCATCCAGAAGCGTGAACGGATGTACGGAGTATGAGTGAAAGTCCCATCAGGCCATGTGATTTTCTTATACCTTTTAGGCATACGGAGTAGCATGACCATCGTATCCCCGTCGATGCTATCGGCGGATTTCTCGAAGCTCGGAGAGGAGCTGGTCCGCGTGGAGAATGCAGGTGCCGACTGGGCACATCTGGATGTAATGGATGGGGCATTCGTCCCCAACATAACGTTCGGGCCGCCCGTGATAAAGGCGATCAGGAAGCTGTCGGAGATAACGTTCGATGCGCACCTCATGATAGAGGACCCGATACGTTACATCGATGCATTCGCGGATGCCGGATGCGATCTCATCACTGTACATTGCGAGGCCCACGGGGATATCCACGGGGCGATCAGGAAGATCAAGGAGAAGGGTCTGAAAGCAGGCATATCCATCAATCCTGAGACAGAGGTCACGGCATTGGAGGAGTTCCTTTCCGAAGTGGATCTGGTATTGGTCATGACCGTCCACCCCGGATTCGGAGGTCAGTCATTCATTGCGGATTGTGTTCCGAAGATCTCATGGGTCAAGGAATGGGCCAAGAAGAACGGAAAGGAGATACTGGTCTCAGTGGACGGAGGGGTCAACGCTGAGACGGCAGAGGTATGCCTGAAGGCGGGAGCCGACATCCTGGTCGCTGGATCATATCTGTTCAAGATGCAGAACATGGCGCTGGCCATAGCACAGTGGCACGGAGCCTGAGGTGGGATCATGGGAGTAAACCTATCGCCCATCGTTACAGCAAAGGAGATCAAGCTCGAGGACCTCAGGGGAAAGACTGTCGCCATCGACGCTTACAACACGATATTCCAATTCCTTTCAATCATAAGACAGTCCGACGGCAAACCGCTGATGGATGCCGAGGGCAGGGTTACATCCCATCTGTCCGGTATCCTGTACCGTACCGCCAATCTCATCGAGGCAGGGATAGAACCGTCGTTCGTGTTCGACGGGAAGCCCAATGAGCTCAAGGCCGGCACCATCGAAGAGAGGATCGCCAGAAGGGAGAAGGCCAAGCAGGAGTACGAGAAGGCTCTGGCCGAAGGCGATATGAAGAAGGCATTCTCCAAGGCGCAGCAGACCGCAAGGATGACCCCCGAGATCCTGGAGACGTCCAAGAAGCTGCTCACCCTCATGGGATTGCCTGTGATCCAGGCCCCAAGCGACGGAGAGGCCCAGGCCGCTTACATGTGCGAGAAGGGCGATGTATATGCTGCAGCGTCGCAGGATTTCGATTCAATACTCTTCGGGGCACCGCTCCTGGTCAGGAACATGACCATAACGGGAAGGCGTAAGGTCCCCGGCAAGCAGATCTACAAGGATGTAAACACGGAGCTCATCGATTCCAACGAGATGCTCCAATCGCTCGGTATCACCAGGGAACAACTGGTGGACGTCTGCATGATGATCGGTACCGATTTCAACACCGGTGTCGACGGTATCGGTCCCAAGAAGGGACTGAAGCTCATCCAGAAGCACGGAAGCCTGGAGAAGGTCATGGAGGCCACCGATATCGACATCCCCGAGTACGAGGAGGTCAGGGAGATCTTCCTCAACGGCCCCAGGTCCGACGACTACAGCGTGAAGATCAGAGAGCTGGACAGGCAGGGCGTGCTGGACCTCATGACGGAGTACGGTTTCTCCGAGGACAGGGTCAACAACGTGATCAATAAGATCGAGGCCGCACGCAAGGCAGAATCGATCAGGAAGAAGCAGAAATCCCTGGATGCATGGTTCTGATGATAGACTCACATCTGCACGGTATCGAAGATGTCCCCGACAATTACTCCGATTACGGGGAGCTTAAGCGCATGGTATCATGCGTGGCCAAGGCGGATGAATGGGACAGGCAGCTGGCGATAGATGATCCGAGGATGATCAAATCCTATGGTATCCATCCATGGTATGTGGAGGACTGGACCCTGGAGAACAAGAAGCGTCTCTTCGATATCCTCACCAATGATCCGACCGCTCAGGTCGGGGAGATCGGGATGGACAACAAGAGGGGACAGATACTAGGTCAGACCATGGTGTTCATACAGCAGCTGGATCTCGCGGAGCATTTCAACCGTGTCGTCTCTGTTCATGACATCGGATGCGAGAAGATGGTGCTGGAGTCGCTCAGGGGCAGGAAGCTGAAGGCTATTATTCTTCATTCATACGGTTCGGACAGTTATCTGAAACCGTATTCGGAATTGGAATGCTATTTCTCCATCTCTCCAAGATTGCTCTCCAGATCGGACATGAGGGTCAAGAGGCTCATGGATGCGATCCCGGAGGATAGACTATTGCTGGAGACCGATTCACCCAACTGCGGGAAGGACTTCTCGGGCATGAGGGATTTCGCAAGTAGGCTCGGCAACATTATCGGAAGATCGGCAGATGAGCTGCTATCGACAGCTGAGCAGAATTTAGGGAGGATATTTGGATGAGCGGCTTGTCGCAGAGGACCGGACTCATAGTGGGCGAAGAAGGAATCAGGAAACTGAACGATGCTTCTGTTCTGCTGGTCGGCTGCGGAGCGGTCGGGGGTTACGCCCTGGAAGGTCTCGTACGTGCCGGAGTGGGGCACATCAGGGTGGTCGACCATGACATCTTCTCCGAGAGCAATATGAACCGTCAGATACTCGCCACCACCAAGACTATAGGGAGGCCAAAGGTCGAGGTAGCCTGCGAGAGGGCAAGGGAGATAAATCCCGATATCGAGATTGAAGGTATGGACACATTGGTATCGGAGGAGACCGTCCCGATGATCATCGACGGGGAGTTCGATCTGGCGGTCGATGCGATTGATACCGTCCGCAACAAGATAGCGCTTCTGGAAGCCCTCTGCGACAGAGGGATCGTAACATTCTCATCCATGGGTGCCGCGCTCCATACGGATACGCAGGCGGTCAGGGTGGCTCCGATAATGAAGACGTCCGTATGTCCTCTTGCAGCATCAGTGAGGAAAGCTCTCAGGAGTAAGGACACATCGAGGATCACCGCGGTATGTTCCATGGAGCCTCCAGTTATCAAACCGTTGGAGAAGGACGATCACGGTAAGAGCGTGTTAGGTTCCCTTCCGACAGTACCTGCCGTGTTCGGTATGAATCTTGCCAACGAGGCGATTAAGTACATCCTCTCCCGCTGATCGGGATTTCTCAATCCATTCTGAAAGAGGAATAATCGAACTTGTGCTCGGGACAGTTCTCCTGACACCTCTGGCAGCTGGTACCGAGACAGTATCCGGTGCGTATTGAGAACACTTCATCTGAAAGGGAAAGCGCCTTCTCGGGACACCCGTTCACGCATTTGCTGCAGGCGGAACAGTCCCATTCGGAGGTCATTACAGGCGAGAGGTCCAGGATGTCCAGGGACTCACCCATATCGTGGATGTCGGTCTCGTAGAGCTTGGTGATATCCGTCGGGGTCTCCCTGTCAAGGTATCCTTCTACGCCGTAGCGCTCCAGACCGCGTCTGTAGCGGTTCAGCGGCATACCGTCGTTCCAGTATCCGAACTCATAGGTGTACAGGTCGCGGAAGGTATCACACGAGGCGAACATTATGTGGTCGGTGACCAGCTTCTTGCGGAGTTCCTCGAGCTCGTTCAGCATGTCGGGGTTGAAAGCAAGGTCCTTCGCCAATTCCAGGGAGGTGTTACCGACCTGGTATACCTTCTTGGAATCCGGAGGTACGAGTCCAACGGCCTTCGCCTTGACGGGATCCACATAGGTCCCCGAGGCACCTGCCATGTACATCTTGCCGATCTCCTGTGGGTCTACACCTGCGGTTATCATGAGGGTGAGATGTCCAGCACGGATCGCACCGAGGGCTTTGCCTGCTTCTTTGTAATCATTGGTGGTGAACTTTATCCTGCGGGTGATGCGGACTGAATCGTTTCTGATCTTAGCATCCTCTACACGGTCATCCTTCTGGCAGGCGTAAACCAGAGCGACGACTCCGGTACCGGTTATTCCCGAAGGAATCGCACCGTCGTTGCTGGTCATGTCGCTGCGTATGTTCAGGACGGGACCGTCCTGGGGGACGAGTCTGTCGTTCAGGACCTTCGACCTCCATCCGGTCGGTTCGCGGACCAGGTCGCTCAGTGCTCCGGGCCCTGCTATCATTCCGCTGCCGATTTGCTGTCCTTCCATGGCCGGTCCGGCCGCAGCCGATCCGGTGTAGATCTTATCTCCCACCTTGAGAGCCATCTCTGCATTGGTGCCGTAATCGGTGACCATACAGTAATCGTCGTCCAAGAATCCTGATTTGAGCATCATCGCCAGGGCATCTGCCCCGATCTCGTGCCTCACGGCAGGCGGGATTATGACCTGCACCCCGGGAAGTCCGAGGAACTCTCCGTCGGTCACATGGCCGGCACGGTCCTTGCGCTCGATACCCTCTATCTTGAGTTTGTTCTCCCCGGCATACGCCAGGTCACGGATATC
Source organism: uncultured Methanomicrobiales archaeon (assembly GCA_937892275.1). Lineage (GTDB taxonomy): Archaea > Thermoplasmatota > Thermoplasmata > Methanomassiliicoccales > Methanomethylophilaceae > Methanoprimaticola. The sequence continues at coordinate 9,077 of CALAVG010000274.1, forward strand.
GATACCCTCGAACAATGACAGTTGGATCGGATTGCCGCAGACGGCGATCCTCTCCGGTCTATCCGCGGACAGCTTCGAGACGATCTGCCTGACCGCATCAACAAGGACTTGATGGGCCAGCTCCTGACCGTATTGGATGGCAAACGACATGTGGTCCATGACGTTACAACCAGGTATCGGATTCCTGGTCGTGATGCACGTCCTTACCACTTTTTTGGATTCGAGGTCTAGCAACTGACCTCTGATACCGCTGGTCCCGATGTCCAAAGCTATAGCGTATCTTGTCATGTCCGAGGGTCAATGGACGGGGCAAAGGCCCCGTCCGGTTTGGTGTTATCGTTTCAGGCCCTAAGCTCGTTCCACTTCTTACCTTCCATGATCTTGGCGGCAGTGTGGACGGTCTCGAGCGGGGATTTGGTATACATCGAGTTGGTGAAGGTGTCGACGAATGCCTTGGAGACGGCAGCTCCTCCGCATGCGACGGAGACTCCGGTCTTCTCGAGTTCGAGCAGGAGCGAGGTATCCACGAGTCCGGGTTTGGTGGTGGACATGAGGGTCGATCCGCACACGAGCTTCACGTTCTCCTTCTTCACGATCTCAAGGACCTTCTCCTTAGGGACATCCCTACCGATATCGATGACGGTGTATCCGTTAGCCCTAAGGATGGCGGCACAGATGTTCTTACCGATGTCGTGCAGATCTCCGGCCGCAACGAAGGAAGCGATGACTCCTTTGCTGGGCACCTGTCCAATCTTGTCCTGACAGATCTTGATTCCAGCCTGCATCGCATCGTTGGACATCAGGATCTCGGGCACGAAGGACAATCCGAGATCATACATCTCACACTGGACGGTGATTCCAGGCATCAGTGCGTTGGTTACAATGTCGACGGGATCCTTTCCTGCCTTGATCTGCTCCTTGACTTTGGGTTCCACAACGGCCCTCTTTCCATCAAGGACTCCCTGTGCGATCTCGCGGTAGGCGGCATCATTGGGGAAGAACTCCTCCTTGAGCTTCTCCGCGTTCTTCGATTTCTTGTCCGCGGGCGACATGATGCCGAGCTCGATGGCCATTCCCTCGTGGACCAGTCTGTTGAACCTGACCGGGTCCTCGATGCGCATCTTCTCGACCTTCTGCATTGCGATATCCATCTGCATCAGAACACACCTCCTTCGGGCTGGTAATCTCCGTATTCTTTGAGGTACTTCGCCTTGGCCCTTCCGTATGCACGGACGCAGTCGTCTGCATCTGCCGGGTCAGGTACGGGGGTATCCTTACAGGCCTGCACGTATGCCTTGAGGTTGGCCAGAGGGGTTCCGTTCGACACATCGCATGCTGTACCGACGACGTTGACTCCCTCACGGATACACTGCTGGGTCCTGGCGTATACCTGCTCAGGGGTTCCGTTGGGCATCAGGTCGATAACATCCAGGCTTCCGAGGCACTGCATCTCGTTGCCGAGTTCCTGCCTTACGAACCATGCCGGGGGTGCGTCGAAGGAGAAGCAGTCCATTCCGCTCTTTTTGACCAGCGGGAGAAGCTTTTCGGTGTGTCCGCACATGTGCAGGATCTTCGGTGCGCTGACCGCCCTTGCGAACTTCTGATGGTACGGGAGAACATATTCCTCGTATGTCTCGGGGGAGATGAGATCTCCGGATGCCGAGGGATCCGCGGGGAACAGGATGTGAGCTCCTGCTGCGACCATCTGCCTTCCATACTCGATACAGAAGTCAGTCGCAGCGTCGATGGCAGCGTGTGCCCTCTCGGGGTCCGTTACGGTCATCATGACCAGCTTCTCGACACCCATGATGTGTCCGGCCACGGTGAAAGGGGCCGTTATGACGGGGATGATCGGGAGTTCTCCTGCGTATCTGTTACGAAGGATGTTGATTGCTTCGAGGACAACTGCAGCCCTATCTTTCTCGTAGAACTTGTCGTCCCATGTGATGTCCTTGGGATCCTTATAGGCAGGTCCGGTAACTGGGGGCCTGTCGGGTTTCTCCCAATCCAACTTACATCCCAATACCTCTGCTTCGAGAGAGATATCGAACTGAGGCCTTGCAGCTTCGATTCCGCAGACTTCGTACGGTGCTGCCGCCAGGTCCGCCATCATCTTGGGGTCCCTGTGGGCCTTGGGCCATGATGCCCCACACCATTCCATAAGCTCCTTGGTCGTTTGTGCGAGTGGGTTTGCTGGGGGTACATAATCTACACGTCCGCCTAGCACTCCAGCTAGGGCACGTCTTGCTGGTGTCATTTCAACCATTTTTCCTCACCGGACAAAATTTCCCGTTTTGAACATTTAAATCGTTGATTCGGCAGTTTCATTTTTGATTTGATTTTGCCCAAAACTCTTGATTTTTGATCGGATTCTGGCCCGTTTTTGTTGATTTAGCGATAGCGTCCGCTAACCCAGATACCCGTTCGTTCCAATTACAGATATTATTTTATATATAAAATGCTATCTTTATTTAAAACAAATTATATACCCAGATACCAAAAATAGCCTTAACAAAGTAACACGAAATCAAATATTAACAGATACTACCATGTCATTCAAAGTCTGTGAGAGCGAACGCCAGAGAATCCCAGCGATGGCGGCCCTCGGGCCGCACCTGATGAAGAGGATCGGCATCAGCGGCCTGATCGACAGCTACTGCCCCAGCAGCAGGAGCATAGTCAAGCCATCCAATTGCATAGAGGTCGTAGCAGGGGTCCTCTTCGAGGGCGAACAGAAACCGGCAGTGATGAACTACTCGTCGTACTATGTAGGCACCCCTACACAGAAGATGTTCAACAGCAGGATAGATCCGAAGAACATCAATGCCACCAGCATCTCCCGCAGTCTCGACGCCATCTACGAATTGGACAGGGACGAACTGACATGGAAGTGTCATGAGCTGTGCAGCGGTTACTTCGGTCTCGAATCCAATATGCTGTTCATCGATGAGACCAACTTCGCATACTACGGGGATGTTCCCGAGAACGTCGCCGAAGATTGCCCGATTCCCGCCTTTGGCGGGAATTCGAAGACCAAGCAGAACAATGTCAGGCAATACGATGTCCTGGGGGTGGCCAATGGCAATGGGGAGCTCGTGTTCTCCAAGCCCTATGACGGCAATACCTCTGACAAACAGATGGATAAGGAGGCAATCGATTTCATTCGCGACAGGGTGGACCCCAGCCTGTATACCATCGTTGCCGACTCGAAGATGACCGATCAGAACCTTATCGACGATCTGATCGACGGCGGTTTCGGTTTCGTCCTGAAGGTCCCGAAGAACTACTCGGACAAGCTGGCGGAAAGGGTGGTTGATGTCGCAAAGAAGCGGATGTCGAAGTCATCCCGCAAGGGGATGACTGCATACGACGGGACGATGGATACCGTCAACGGACCCCTGCGGGTCGTGGCCTATGAGTTCACGGCCAAGACCGAGAAGTTCGCCAAGGATCTCATCGACAAATCGAAAGCAAAGCTGGTCAAGGCACTTGATGGGATCGAGGGCCACATATTCGACTCTAGGGAAGAGGCGGATGATGCCATAACTGGCATCATCGAGTCCCTGGGCCCGATACCGTTCAGCATCCAGGCCAACTACAGGAGTGTCATCGTCAAGGAGAAGTGGGGGAAGAGAGGGAGGCCGCCGAAGGATTGGGCCCCTGGGGACCGGCAATGCTGGACGGTCGAACCGACATTTGAGGTCTGTGAGGAAATCGCCTCCTTGATGGCGCAGGACCAGGGCATCCAAGTGCTGCTAACAAACCTCCCGGCCAGATTAGGGAATCCCGATCCCTCGGAGAATGGGAATCCGCGCTTCGGCGCGACCGCCGAGGAGGTGGTCGCAACATACCTGCAGGAGTACAATGTCGAGTGGATCTTCCGCATGATGAAGTCGGGATCCGGCGTGGATACCGTGTATCTCAGGACACCGGAACGTGAATGTGCAATGATATTCATCATATCGCTGGTGGTGTCGCTCAAGACGAGCATCAATGCTCGTCTGAAGAAGACATACGGGCAGTACTCCGACACGATAGACGGTCAGGCCATCAAGCTGCGCAGGCTCAGCTTGGAGTATGACCCCACCTCCAAGGACGTGTATCTCGTCGGGAGTCCTGAGCTGACGTCCCCGTATCTCAGACTGCTGTCCGATCTGGATACGGATCCGGACAGTTTGCTCCTGCCTTGAGCTCGTGTTGCTAGGCTATAGCTAGGGCTATGGAGATTCTTTTCAAACTGCCGAATCAACGT
>CALAVG010000275.1 GCA_937892275.1 uncultured Methanomicrobiales archaeon
GATGGAGGAGGTGAGTGATAATGGCGAAAAAAGATACCATTAACGCATTGCTTAAGAGGGACATCAGTGAGGAGACCGCACATCTCCTGTTGACCAGATTCAACACCCTCACCGACATCAGTCATGCTTCTGAGGAGGAGCTCATCGAGCTCGGACTCGTCGAGGAAGAGGCCAAGGCCGTTCTGCAGAAGATCGGTGTCAGGAAGAGTTCCTCATCAGCTTCATCCAAGTCCAAGAAGAAGGTCGAAGAGGTCCCTGAGACTAAGCCGATGGAGGAGATCACAGACTTCTACGTGTACAACGACACTGAGCTGAGGCTCAAGGCGATCATGGAGAAGAAAGAGATTGCCCTGCCAATGAAGGTCATCGTCGATATCGCCGCACGTATCCAGGGACATGACGTTCCCGACGACAAGTGCGAGGAACTGCTCGTCAGGGCCAATGAGATGTATCAGAGGCACAGGATGGATCAGAACGAGTCCGCCGGAGTCATGGCGGCACACTCCATCGGAGAGCCTGGTACCCAGATGAATATGCGTACTTTCCACTACGCCGGAGTCGCTAACATCAACGTTACCCAGGGACTTCCCCGTCTAATCGAGATCGTGGATGCAAGGCGCATTCCCAGTACTCCTTCGATGGACATCCCCCTGTCGGGAATCGCCGCTCAGGACGAGAGTGTTGCACGTCTCGTCGCATCGAACATCGAGATGACATCCATCCTCGATGTCGCGACCATCGACACGGACATCACCAACATGACGCTCATAGTCAGGCCCAACATCCGTAAGATGGAGGAGAGGCACATAGAGGTCGACGAACTCGTCGACAAACTGAACAAGGTCAAGGCTATCCGCGGAATGGTCAAGCTGTCCGGATACGACATCGTGATCCAGTCGGATGAGCCTTCGTACAAGAAGCTTCAGGCCATGTACGACGCCGTCAAGACCGCCAAGATAAAAGGTATCGACGGTATCACCAGGGCTGTCCTTTCGAAGACGGAAGGATACTGGAAGATCGTCACGGAAGGAAGCAATCTGAAAGAGGTCCTCACCGTTGAGGGAGTGGATGCGCAGAATGTCATGACGAACAGCATCCTGGAGGTCGCGGACGTCCTCGGAATCGAGGCGGCCAGGAACTCCATCATCCACGAAGCGATGGGAACTCTCGGAGAAGCAGGTCTTGATGTCGACATACGTCACATCATGCTTGTAGCCGATCTCATGACCAACGACGGTTATGTGAAGGCGATCGGAAGGCACGGAGTGTCCGGAAAGAAGTCCTCGGTATTGGCCAGGGCGGCTTTCGAGATCACCGCCGCGCACCTTCTGCACGCAGCTATGGTAGGAGAGGTCGACCACCTTGAGGGAGTGACCGAGAACATCATAGTTGGTCAGCCGGTTACATTGGGAACCGGTGCTGTAAACCTTATTTACACACCCAAGAAAAAGGGGGATAAAGAATGAGCGAAGTAGACATAAGCAGAGCTTTGAAATCCGCAATTACCACCGGAAAGGTGCAGTTCGGATTGGATCAGACTATGAAAGCAGTGAAGGACGGAAAGGCCCAGATGATTATCCTGGCCAGGAACTGTCCCAGCAAGGACCTGAAGGACGCGAACGTCAAGGTTCACGTGTACGAGGGTAACAACATGGAGCTCGGTGCTCTGTGCGGAAAGCCCTTCTCCGTTTCTGCCCTTGCGATCATCGACAAAGGTAGCTCCAACATCTTAACGCTGTGAGGAACATGTCCGCAGATATCGTACTTACCGAGGATACGCTCAGGTACATCGCTCTCTTCGAGCAGATCACCAAGGCAAACGCCATCGATTGTATGGACACTGAGGACAAGCTCGTGTTCGTAGTCGAGAAGGGACAGGGAAACATCGCTGTCGGAAAGAAAGGAGAGCACGTGATCAAGCTCAAGGATAAGACCGGGAAGAACATCCAGGTCGTGGAGTATTCCGACGATCCGGAACAGTTCGTCAAGAATGTGTTCCACATATACGGTCCTCAGAAGGTCGTTATCGAGCAGCGCGGAAACATCACTCACGCAACAATCACAGTGGATCCCAAACTCAAGGGCCGCGCAATCGGCAAGGCCGGAAAGAACCTGCGCATCGCCAGGGACATCGTGAACAGGCATCACGAGATCCAGAGCATCAGCGTGGACTGAAGGTCCCCCTTACGATCTGCCGATCGTGCGGTTGGGAATCAAAAAACCTCTTCCAACAAACTCCTTAACCTCATTTTACAAAGGTTCAGTTGAGCGGTGTCCTCTCCACTTCGAGACCGTCCGCGGTGGGATATTGCTCCGAGATGTAGCATTTGAAACCGAGTTCGTCGGCTATGTCCTCGAGCACCCAAGGTGCCACTTCGACCTTATTATCAAGTACTATGAACAGTTCATCTGGGACATCTAATTCCCTGAGCTCGGATACAATGGCATCCAGGTCCCCGGAATACACGAAGCCTCTGACCAATGTACCGTCGTCGGTGACTGCTTGGTAGTCCGTGCAGATGTGCTCTGCACGGCGGATCAATCTCTTCCTGAGCTGCACCCCGTCCTTGAATGCGGAGGAGCACAGATGGATGTTGATCTTCCTGTTGGCCTTCATCACGGAGAGTGCCGTCTCATGGGATCCCTTCACGGCCGAGGAGATGTCGTCCTTGACCTCGAATCCGTTCTGGGACATCATATTCCAGTTGCTCTCGGAGAATTCCAGTTCGTTGAAGTTGATGAATTTGACACCGACGGAATCGGCGTACCTGACCAGTTCGGAGAGCTCCTTCTCCTTTCCGGATATCGCAGGGACCTCGATACCGACATCCATGGTTGTCGAGGATACGATGTCCCTTAGGCACGTGTCATTCATATGGGTCCACATGGAGATCATCGGGTGGAAGCGTATCTCGTCCAGTCCCGCCTCCTCAAGGAGTCTGACCTTCTCCTGATCGAAGGTGGCCGTGTACAGGTGGATATGGTGGTCCTTTCCGAACCTCTCCTTAAGGAGTCTGATGAAGTGCAGGGTCCTGTCGATGGCGAGCAGCGGGTCGCCTCCGGTCATACCGGTGCCTGTGGCATCCATGGATTCCGCTTCGGCGATCACCTCTTCGTCGGTGCTGACCTTGGCCTCGTTCGCATAGATGACGTCGAGACCCTTCTTCTCGAGGGAGACGGGGCAGTAATAGCAGTTCCATTTGCACTGTCCGGTGACCAGCAGGACCATCTTGGATCCGTTGATGCAATGTTCGCATCCCTTTGCCACATGACCGTTGCAAGCCGAACCGCACTCCATCTTCCTGAGCATATCAGGGGGTTACGGCACGATGGTTTATAACCACTGGCGTGAATGGGGATGGCATGAAGATGGACAGCAGACTCGTCCTCGCACTCGATGAGACGGACGGGACCAAGGCACTGAAGATCGCTGAATCGGTCAGCGATGTGGTCGACGCTATCAAGATCAACTGGCCCCTGGTGCTGTCCGAAGGGCCACAGATGATAACGAAGCTGTCCGAGTTCTCCGAGGTCATATGCGATTTCAAGGTAGCGGACATCCCTAACACAGTGAAGCTGATCGTCGAGAACGCGGTCTCCAGAGGGGCATCCGCTGTCATCGTTCATGCTTTCACTGGGGACGATTCCCTCAAAGCTGCAGTCGAGGCCGCCGGGGATGCAGAGATCTACGCCGTTACTGAGATGAGTCATCCCGGAGGAAAGATGTTCACCGCGAAGCATGCCGAGGAGATGGCAAGGCTCGGAGTGGAGTGCGGAGTTGAGGGATTCATCGCTCCCGCGACCCGTCCCGAGAGGATAGCGGACATCCGCAAGATCATCGGCGACCTCAAGATCCTTTCACCCGGAGTAGGTGCTCAGGGAGGCAAGGCATCGGATGCGATAAGGGCAGGAGCCACGTATGCCATCGTGGGACGTGCTATATACGGATCGGACGATCCCAGAGCATCCGCGCTCACATTTGCCGATGACATAAGGTCCGTACTTTAAGTCAGTCTTTTTGCGACTGCTTATAATTAATATAATTAGGCGCGGTAAATGTTTTAATATAAAACCGAGTATCAACGCCATTCATAAGACGGAGACTTATAGAATGCGCAAATTCGGAAAAGAGTCAACCGCCCCTGATGAAGGGGTAGGCCGCGTAGGCGGCGGGTGGTTGCAGAACCACGGTGCTCTGGCCGTATGTATCGTTGCTCTTCTGGCATTGGTGCTCAGGACAGCCTTTGCGTACGGTGTTTCCGCGGACGGGGATTATGCCCTGTCAGGCGGATCAGACGCACAATATCATCTGCACGTAGTCGAAAGCATACTCAATGGAAGCTTCATCATCGGAAACGATGTGGCAATCAATTACCCTGTCGGGGGACTCAACATCAACCCGCCCCTGTACGATTTCATCGCAGCAGGTATCGGTTCATTCGGAGGCGCGTCGTTCGCCCTGGCCGTTCTGGCGCCCATTTTCGGAGCGCTCACGGTATTCCCCGTCTATCTAATCGGAAAGGAACTCAAAGGAGTTAAGGTAGGGGTCCTTGCCGCACTGATCTACGCTCTCATGGCACTGCCCATCAGCTCATCGGTGTTCTCCAACGGAAACGAGTTCGCTTTCACTGCATTCCTTTTCGCCTTCTTCATCCTGGCAATGATTAAGATGTCCAGGAAGCTCAGCGACGATATGCCGGCGCTGAGAGAGGCAGTCATCGCAGGTATTCTCCTTGGACTCATTGCACTCTCGTGGAATGGATTCCGCTCGATCCTGGTCCTTCTGATCATCGTCATGGTCATACAGCTCCTCATCGGCCGTTTCAACTCCAAGGACTTCTCCGCAGCACTTTACTCCTACTCGATCGTCATGGTCATCGGAGTCGTTCTTGCGGCTATTTACTACATCCCTGCCGGACTTTGGGATGCGGTTTTCTCCGGACCTGTTCTCATCACACTCACAGCGGTGGTCTTCGGTTTCATCTTCAAGGCCGTGCAGAGCAAGCCTTGGATCTTCACCGTCCCCGCACTCATCGTAGCATACGCAATTGTCGCTGCAGTCCTCTTCCTCGTCGACGGGGACCTCGGCAAAGCGCTCATCATCGGAAACTCGACCTTCGTCAACCCCATCATGGAGGAACTGGCAAGGCTGTCGGTGTCCATCTCGACCATGTCATCCTACTACGGATGGGTCCTCATGTGGATGCCCTTCGCAGTAGGTATCTATGAGTTCTATGTATACGCAAGGAAGGACCGCTCCAACAGCCAGCTCTTCCTGACAATGTTCATGCTCATCCCCTGGTTCTTTGCCTGGACGTCCGTTGGGGCGGCCGCAGTCGCAGGACCCGTCTTCGCTGTATCCTCAGCGATGGCAATCGTGTTCGTACTGACCAAGGCGGACCTCAAGTCCTACTGGTCCAGCATGAAGGCGGCAGGATTCCCCGGTCTCTTCAAGAAGATGATCAAGCCCCTGCCCTTCGTGTCCGTCCTCGTCGCGGCATTCCTGATCGTCCTCCCCGGATGTGTCTACGCCGTCGACGCCGGAATCTCCAGCAACGAGACATACGGATACTTCGCGTACGGAAACACAACATACACAATCCAGACCGGCGACGCGTACCCCATGTCGCAGGTCTACGACGATCTCACAAAGACAGCCGACATGGACGTCGGAGTCCTCACCTGGATCAACAGCTCCACCGACCTCGCAGCACTCGGATTCAACACCGTCAATGACAGGCTCGGAACCGGTGCCACAGCAGCCTCTCACATCTATCTCGCTGAGGGAAGCGCAGGCGCAACAGCAGCCCAGGCAATCCGTGTGATGATCGCCAACCCCGGTACATCCTTCTCCGCAGCATTCGCGGGACACGCAGATGTCTACAACGAGGTCGCCGGATACATCGCTGATCCCGAGACCGCGGTTGACGCGGTCAAGGCCGACACATCCGTCTACGGAAAGATCAGCTCCGACGTAACTGAGGAGAACGCCGTCTACTTCGCATCCATCAAAGCGATGACCGAGAACATGAGCGGCGTCGAGATCATGAAGGCCTACGACTCCATCTGCTCTCAGGCAGACGAGAAGATCGGATACTACATCGTCGACGGTTCAATGGTCCCCCTCGTCTACGGCGACGGAGACTCACTCGCTACCATGGCATACTTCGGCGGATACTCCACCGACAGCTACGGAGCAGCTACACAGTTCTACTCCCTTATCACATACTACTCCAACTACTATCCCGCGATGGGAACCGACACCCTCTACGACACATTCCTGTGGAAGGCACTCATCGGACCTACTCCCTCAGAGATGGGATACACCTCATCCTTCTCCTACCTGTACGATCTGACCACCAGCACCGGTGACGTCAAGACCATGCCCGGATACGGACTCGCAGGTTACGAGATCTCCAGCTGGTACGTCAGGTACAACGCAGATGTCGCCGCAACGACCAGCGACGACGGATGGGAGTACATGAAATACTCTGATGCGACAGCAGCTCAGAGCAAGGACGGAGGAGTCATCAACTACCTCTCTTCCATCATCACGTACGAGTACGTAGGACTCGAGTCCTCAACAGTGACCTCCAAGGTTGTCAACGAGGACGGCGAGCCCCTCAAGGGAATCACAGTACAGGTCGTCAACTTCAACTCCAAGTACGATGCAACAATAGTCTACTCCGAGTGCAAGACCGACAAGGACGGTTCATTCACCATCCAGGTCCCCAAGGGAGACTACATGTTCATCCTGAAGAACGGAAGCGTCAAGCTGAACGATCACAACTCTGCCCTCATCGGTCCCGACTACCCCATCGTAGTTGAGTCATCCAAGTTCTACGAGCAGATCGAGGTCGGAGACAACCCGGATTACGGAGACTACAAGTACACCCTCACAGCAGGTGATGTAAAATACTTCATCGAGGCAGATCTTGGATACCTTTCATCCGACAACGCCCTCGATATCGACAACAATCCGGCACATATCATTCCCGGTACATACACCTACTCGCTCATCGATGCGACCGGAACATCTGTTGCAAGCGGATCCGTCACATTCTACGAGGGTCTCAACACTGGTCTCATGGTTGCGCCCAAAACGTACACCATTACCGCGAACGTCACCGACTTCTACGGACAGAACGTCGAGGGCGGGACGGTCATCGCGATCAATGACACCACATACATGGAGTACACCGCTATGATCGAGGAAGGAAAGGCCGTTATCACAGTGCCTTCCGGAAAGTACACAGTCAGGTTGACCGATGGATACGTCAGCATCAACTCTACCTCACTTAATGTGACCAACAACAGGACAGTCAGCATCACAGCTTACGAGCAGATCGAAATCGACCTCGTTAACCAGCCTGCAATCATGACCGTCTACGGCGGTAACTACAGCGCCCTCGTCGAATACGACTACGACGCATACGTGCCCTCCACCCAGGGAGCTTCCGAGTACGCATTCACCTTCTACGGTGCAGATGCGGAAAACGTCTACTGGGGACAGTTCACGGATAACCCCTATGTCACGATTAACTCATCCAAGGCGTACAAGGTCTCCGGAAGCATCGGATCCTCTGGAGTCGTCAACTTCATCGTCGGAAGCATGGTCTTCTCTGCCAACGCAGATTCGGACGGAAAGTTCAGCATGCTGCTCCCCGCCCTCGGATACACCGTCTGGGCATACACGGACAGCAACGATGTGTACATCAGCGAGCTGACCGTCAGCAAGGACACCGACATGGGTAAACTCGACATGGAATCAGGAAGGAAGGTCAACGCCACATACGAGTACAAGAGCGGAACCAGCAAGTCGAGGGTAGGACTGCCCTGGACACCCGTCGAGCTCAAGTTCATCAAGGGAACCGTCACCTGGATCCTCCCTGCAGTCACCGACAGCAACGGAAAGGCCACATTCGTCATTCCCAAAGACGCGACCGACGCAGAGGTCACCGCGAACGGCGGAAGCATCGACAACGGATCCTTCAAGGCCGATGATCTGAAGTACACGATCACCGACGGATCCGGAACAGTCACCGCAACGATCACCATCGACAGCGACGAACTCGTCAAGAACACGATCTACGCCGATTATGAGATGACCCTCATCCCCTACGGAGAGGAGGACGAGATCTCATACACCGGACCCATGGAGCTCGCTCCCGGACAGTACGCTGCCAAGATCAACGCCAACACCGGATACTACTTCGACGGAACCATCTATGTGTACCCCGGAGAGGCCACATTCGCAGGCCTCAACGTCCTTGAGGTATACGGAGTCGAGATCACCAAGTTCGCTCTCGATGAGCTCGAGATCACCGGTGAGAAGTCGCACAACAACTACAACGACGATGACATCTATTACTTCGAGTACGACAGTGAGTACTTCCTCACGACCCACAACCCTAGTTCTGGATACATGAAGAACGGATACCTCTATGTCGAGTCCGGAGAGACCCCTGTCGAGAAGATCGACATGTCCACCGACGGAAGGACTGTGGAGATCAAGGGATTCGTAGGAGCGATTGCTGATGGAGAGGTCACAATCTCCTATGACGATGTCAAGATCATCGAAGATGTCAGCAGCGGATCGTTCTCGGTCACCGTTCCCCAGAACGCGACCAACATCTACTTCGAGGCAGAGGTCACCAAGACCATCAATTCCCAAAAGTTCGGATTCAGGGGAACCGCACTCCTCGCCGACACCAGCAACAAGATCGTTAACATCCCCGTGATGTCCGACGATACAGCAGTCGACTATGAGGAGGACGACCTCGATGCACGCATCGATTCTGCAGTGTTCCACGACGGATACGGAACCGTCACCCTGACGATCTTCAACAACACTGACGCCGTCAAGGGATACTCTATCAAGTCCGGAACCGCATGGGTCCTCGAGTCAGTGGCCCAGGTAGAAATCAAGGCCAACACGTTCGCAACTGTCACTGTCGCCGGGGCCTATGAGCCCAACGGAACCGGTATCGGATCCACCGGAATGTCCGTCATCGTATCGGACTTCAACGGAACCGGAAGCAAGACACTGAGGATCGTCGATGGTACCGAGGAGGGAACCTCCAAGATCACCATGAAGACCGCAGCCACTTGCGACAACAAGGACAAGCTGTCCGGTGCAGAGTATCTCTACGCCCTGACCTTCTTCAACGCAGGCCAGGCAGGACCCGTCACCGTTGACGCGACCGTACCCGCAGGATACAACGCATCGCTAATGAGCGAGGACGGAGAGTACATCAAGGAGCTCGGATCCTCGTTCATCGTGCCCGCACAGTCGTCCACGATCATATATGTGAAGATCATGAAGCTCGATGGAGACATGGATCAGGCTCCCTCGATATCGGTCACCACCGATGTTGCCGGATCCGCGAACCTTACCCCGTCGTCCATCGACATCCAGGTCGACTCCATGACCGTGTCCGGTGACTCGGCCGTGGATCAGAGGGCCGGAGTCCCCGCAGGAGTCTGGTTCATCCTCGGTGTCTGTGTACTCCTACTCATCCTCATTGTTTGGATGGGTACCAAGAGAGGGGGTGTGTTCTCACGCAAATGAATAAAGCAGCATTCGGAATCATGGCCCTGCTGGCCCTGGCAGCATTCTGCCTCGTGCCCGCGGGAGCCGACGCAGCAGGGGAGATCACACACGACGGAACAAACGTCTACAAGGTCTCCACAAGCGAAGACTTCACCATCGTCTACACCTACGAGCCCGGCGAGACCGGAGAGATCACATACTCCGCAAAGGTCGTCGACAAGTCAGGCAACACCCAGTCCAACGCAGTGTCCCCCTCATCGGGATCACTCGACAGCGGATTCGGTGAGACACTGACCGTCAGCGTGCCCAGCAAGACCGGTACATACAAGCTCGTCGTCGAGTACAGCCTCGATGACGAGAAGGTGAGCGAGAGCGAATACGTCTTCAAGGCGGTCAATCCCATCGTGCTGACCGTCAACCTCACAGCAGAGGACGCAACACTGAACCTCGAGGAGTTTGGAGTCTACTTCTACGTGGACGGACAGAAACTCGACGACAGTTACAAGACGATCACTCTCTCCGCAGACGGAACAGGATCCGTCTCCTATGACTGGATCGCGGACCCCGAGGGCAGTAAGCACACATTCAGCGTGCAGGCCGTCGGAGGAGCATCCATGATCAAGGGACTGGACGAGGTCCACACGTTCTACACGGAGGATAACGACTACACCATGATCATCGTCCTTGCATTCGTCATCCTGATCGCTCTCATCATCTGGGCGGTTACGATCTACCGCAGGCCTATCAAGAACTACGGTAAACCCAAGGCAAGGCGCTGAAAACCCTAAACTTAATCAGAGGGGCCTAATGGCCTCTCCCCTTACTTCCTTTATAACGAATCGTAGAAAGCACTGCGCAGATCGCGCTTGAACGAATCCTCGTTCCTCCTTTCTTCGAACTGTGATGGATCCGCCTTCTCGAATGTGAGCCAATCGTAATTCACATCCAACAATGTCAATGCATCCGGCCTAGCCACACCGAAGTTGATCTCCTGAAGGTCGTCCAGTGCCCTGTGAACGTCATCGAGGTCATGTATCCCTTTGGCTACGGATTCTATCGCAGCGACCATCCTGCGGATCATGTTCCACAGGAAGAACCTGGCCTCGAACTCGATGATCATCATATCGCCTCTGACATCGATGTCAATCCTCTCAACGTTGGCGACTGTGGGCTTGTTGTCAGGTTTGCAGAATCTCGCGAAATCGTGCTCTCCAAGGAACACGTCCGCGCATTCCCATGCGAGGTCGATGTCCAACCCCTTCGCGGGCAATATGTACCTGTAGACGCGGCTTGTGGCGTATCTGACGTTAAAGTCGTCAGGGACCTCGCTCACTGATCTGAAGAATATGTCCCCTCCCACGGCGTTCAATGCTCTGAGAAGGGAGGAGTTGTGCGTGAAGACCGAATTGAAGCATATGGCGTTACCAAGAGCGTTCACTCCCTTGTCGGTACGGCTGGAGAACTTCAGGTCCAGTTCCTCCGGGGCGATCTTGGATACCAGGGTTAGTTTGTCGAGCACCTCGGACTCCACAGTCCTGCCGGTAGGCTGTATCTGGGAACCGTTGAATCCCTCGCCCATGTAGGCAATCTTCACGACGACTCTTCTCATGCGGAGCGGAGTTCCTTCATGTGATCGACCCTCTTCTGCACCAACGCTCTAGTTCCGATGTCGTGGCGCATGAAGATGGCGTCGCACTTGATGTACTGAAGGGCCTTCTCGCAGTTCTGCTCGGCCTCTTCGATGTCCTTGCCTATTCCGACAACACCGATTGACCTCGATGTGCCCGTGATGAGCTTTCCGTCCTTCTGGTCGACGTTGGCGTAATAGAGCACTGCACCAGACTTCTTCACGCCCTCCTCGTCCACTGTGATCTCGTGTCCGGATTCGGATTTCACTCCGTATCCCTTGGGCACGATGTACTTGCAGACCGTGGCCTTGTCGAAGAACTTCACATCGTCGGTGAGTGTTCCGGTGGCCATCTGCAGGCAGATGTCCTGGAAACTGGATTCCAATGCAGTGAGAACGTTCATCGCTTCCGGATCCCCGAACCTTGCGTTGAACTCGATGATCTTGGGTCCGTTGACTGTGAGCATGAACTGTCCGTAGATGGGTCCGCGGTAGGGGCATCCATCCTTCGCCATCGCATCGATGACTGATTGGATGATCTCAATGGCCGCTTTCCTCTCGGAAGCCGTTATGAAGGGCAGGAGATGGTCGCTGTCGCTGTAGGAACCCATCCCGCCTGTGTTCGGACCTACATCGCCCTCGTAGGCCCTCTTATGGTCCTGTACGAGCGGCATGGGGACGATCTTCTTTCCGTCGACGAACGCCATTTGCGTGAATTCCTCTCCGACGGCCTTCTCCTCGAGGATGACACCGGCCCCGCCGATGTTCGCGTCGAAGATCTCGTTGATGTATTCCATCGTCTCCTCGAAGCTGTGGAGGTGCTCTCCCTGGACCTTGACTCCCTTTCCGCCGGTGAGTCCGACGGGTTTGACGACGATCTCGTGATCGATTGTCTTGAGGTATGCTTCCGCATCCTTGGCGTTGTCGAAGTGGGCGAATCCCAGGTTGCCCTTGATCTTGTACTTGTCCACGAGCTCCCTCATGAACGTCTTGGAGGTCTCGATCCTCGCAGCCGCCTTCGTGGGTGCGGCGCACTTGACGCCGATCTTCTCGAGCTCGTCGACGATTCCTACCTCGAGGGGTGCCTCGGGTCCGATGTATGCGACCTCGACACCGTTCTCCTTGGCGAACGCGCAGACCTTCTCCAAATCCTTCTCGCTGCAGAGCAGGTACTTCTTCGATCTGGCTATTATGCCGGGGTTGGCATTCTTCATGACCGAGTAGATCTCAGCTCCCGATCTGTACAACGCTTCGACTGCGGCGTGTTCCCTTCCGCCTCCACCAACTGCCAATACCTTCATATCGATCCCTCAGAGTTTCAATGCGGCCAGGATCTCGTCCAGGCCCTCGTCCTTCCTGACGCTGCACTTGTAGATGTTCTTCAGTCCGCCCGTGAGTTTGTTGTAGTCCCCGGCGATGACGTCCGGGTCGACACCGACCGCGTCGCAGATGTCCATCTTGTTGAGGATCGCGATGTCGGAGTGGAGGAAGATGTCGTGATGTTTCCTGACCATGTCGTCACCTTCCGTTGTGGATATGACGACGACCCTGTAGTCCGTTCCAAGCGGGAAGTCCGCGGGACATACCAGGTTGCCTACGTTCTCTATGAAGACCACGTCGAAATTGTCCAGGTCGATCTCGTCGAGAGAATGCCTGACGAGATGCGCATCCAGGTGGCATTCCTTCTGCGTGTTGCAGTTGAATGCCTTGAGTCCGGACTGTTCGAACCTTGTGTAATCGTCCACGCCGGTGACGTCCCCTGCGATTGCGCATACGCGCACTCCCTTCGCCCTGAGCTTCTCTGCGAGCTTGATGATCAGTGCCGTCTTCCCGGCTCCGATGGAACCCATGAAGTCGACGGACTTGATCTTGTGCTCCTTGAGCATGCGGTAGTTCTCGTGAGCTAGCTTGGCGTTCTCCTTCAGGACGTCTATCTCCATGCCTGGCTGGACTATGTGCATACCCCTGCATAACGCGTGCGTGGTAATAAGGGATTCGACTTTTTCATTAAGATATAAATTTTGCTAAAAGTTTATATTATGAAAGAATGGGATTCAGAGCAGATAACTCATTGTGCCAGATATGGTATGGAGACAATGATCTAACGTAACTGTTCAGAAACCCATAATTGATCCTTTCTTCGACTGCATTCCTCTTTGGCTCACTGATTAACTGTTGTTGTAACTGTTCCGGAAGGAATTCTATTTGCCAAGACGGTAGCCTCAAATTGGGGGCAGTAAGGATTGGGACAAAGCGGTAGGTATTGTTTTTCCGGTCACTCAAAGCACATGTCGTTCTTCTGACTTACATACCTTTCCCGCGGATTAGCCTATACATTTGAACTCTAACTCCCGATTTTTACGGAATAAGTTCATTCAGGGCCCGGGATACAATCCCAGTCCGAGGTCCTGTTCTATCTTCCGCACATTTGCTGGTACAGTCTGAGGCATTACCCTTGACTGAGTGGTGATGGATACCACGGAGCTGTACTCAAACAGTATATCGAGGGGAGTGTATTTGGCAGTCATTTCCCTACCCGCAATCCACAGCTCCATAGCCATGTACATCCTGAGAGCTAAGAAGGTCACCAGATTGAATCCCATAATCGATAGGTTGTCCCTGAGGTATGTGCTGTCTGCATTCATGACGGTCTTCGCAGAATCATAGCATTCTTCAACCGAGCATCTCATCTTGAACATTGTGTACAGTTCTTTTGGATCCTCGTTCAGATTGGTGACCAGGATGAGGTTTCCTGCTTTGGACGGGTCCCCGTCCAAAGTGTACGGAGAATCGTCGATGAAGCATGGCTCCATGTCCTGATCTTCATCAGACGTTTCCGTCCACATCATCTCCACAAGTTCCTTGTTACGCTGATTCTGATTCTCGAACCTATACGCATTGTATCCGAAACCTTCTCCGATCGAATACATGACGGAATCCCCTCTGAAGTTGAACCCTTTGGGTTCAACGATCTTGAGAGAATCATACAAAGGCGAATTTCTTCTCACAGGTATAATGAAACGGTAACCGTCCGAGTGCAGTTCCTGCATAATATCTTCGGAGAAATAGCCCCTATCCATGACCAGGATACATTCGCGGCCGATGTCCATTTCATGCAATATGTCTGTAATGGCTCCCTCTTTGACGTTTCCTGCCAACGTCTTCAAGGCTTGAGGAAGTTTATCGTCAAGACCGCAAATCAGAGCTATGTTGAACTGTCCGCAGGACAGTTTGAAACGATTGTATCCTTTCTTTATGAGGAACGACTGACCTTTGCTGAAGCATACCGTCAGATCGGTCGCCATCTTCTTACCTGGCGTTCTCAGTGATTCAAAGAACCTGTCCTGGGCATCTTTCGCGCCGCCTGCTATCTTCAAGGCCAATGAAAGAGCATCGGGATCACAATGGGGATGCAGGCACATGACATTGTCCTGCTTCAGGAACCATCTGCCTGCCTGGCAGAGCCTTCCTCTGCCAGCTAGTCTGGACATGGCCAGCATCAAAAGGTCATCGCATGTATCAGGGAAACATTCCCGCAGAAATGGGATGAAATCCCTACAGGCCAATTCGAAGACCTGCATCGCGCCTTTGATCCTGTAATCCATGACCTCTTCTGGACGCTTTCTGTAACGTTCAACATCTATGTGGGCCGCCGCGATTGCTTTCGGATTCATCTTTTCGACGTCGATCTCCGTGGAGATCACCAGATTCCCTGGTGGCTCTAGTATTCCGATGTACTCTGTCAGTTTCTTCCGTCTATTCTCTCCGGGCACCCACTTCGTGGATGCCCAATAAACGTAATGGTTCTTCCCGTTCTTCTCAACGGTCAGACCCTTGCTTCCGGAGTCCCTCATTTTCTGCAGCCATTCCTTTGCCCAACCGTCTGGTTCCCTTCCCATATATTCCGTATTACGGAATAAGTATATTAAACTTCTGATTCCTAATAGCCAGATGATCCAAAAGTTCAGAGCTCAGTTATACCATATACCGGAAAAATCGGGAGTTAGAGTTTGAAACCTAGCATCATGTCATGATGCGATTGGTTCGATTTCAGGAAGAAAACTTGTTAGATTCTCGCTTCCATCGAAGGAAACAGCTCTTGCGAATCTGAAGCTGGTAGGTAATTCACCTTATGAGCTGCGAAAATCCTAGCTGAAGTTACGATTATTTTTATAGTTCAGACATTTTTTCAGTTGCATAGACCTTGATGGTGTTTTAATGAATAAGAAATTGTCCGCTTATATTGCGATATTGGTATTGACTCTCTCTCTCTTTTCGGTGTCCTAGCCGAATCAGAGAGTCAGGATGCTCTCGACGGATGGGCAGATATGGATGAAGACCTTGAATCCGGACTGTTACGTTGGAAGAGCACGATAGAATCAGGATCATGTGGGAGGGATAACGATGATCTCGAATGGGCTTATAAAAAAATTGAAAAGGTAAGTTCTGCATACTACGGTGAACATTACAGATATTTGATGATGATAACCGGCGACGGCTATATGCAGGATTATGAACCCTCCGAGGACAAATACGGTTTACCTTCCACAACCGCTCCATGGCAGGCGGAATCCATTCGTAATGATCGCATTCTCGATGCAATATTCTGGGGTGACACTGGTGATGGTTTAGGCAGCTCCAACAGGATGGATTCTATCGGAAAATATGCATTCGCTCACATGTGGGGTCCTCATAACATCGTCATGACGGACAATAATGATGATGAAGGCGATGCATCTATCGAGTTTATAGACGACTATGCATTCTATGACTCAAGTTTCGATTGTTTCATGTCCGCAGAGAGTAGTTATGATGTGATCAACCTCCCATATCTGAGTCGTATTGGAAACTATGCCTTCTACGATTGTGGTTTTTCTACCATGGATTGGACTATAGCTCCTAACTTGACTGATTTGGGTAAATACGCCTTTGCCGGTTGCGAGAACCTGTGTAGAATTACGCTACCCGATAGCCTTACTGAAATCAAGGAAGGAACATTCAAAGACGACAGGGTATTGGTCACAGTGAATTTGCCTTCAAAACTTCAGAAGATTGGAAGTTTTGCTTTTGAGAATTGTTCTGGAATAATAACGATAACGATACCCGAAAGTGTGACGTACATAGGAGACGGGGCATTCAAGAACTGTTCCTCGCTAGAATCGATCGTGATCACAGGTCCTGTGGAGTTAGGTAACAACGTTTTTGAAGGATGCACCAATCTGAAGAGTGTGGTAATTAATGCTTCCGCAGATATACCAGCAACCGTTTTCAAGAACTGTAGCTCACTGGTCAAAGCAGAAATCAGTGGTAATGCGGGTCTGGGTGAGGGTCTATTCGAAGGGTGCAAGAAACTCGAAACGCTGAATGTATACGGTGATACGTCAATATCC
Organism: uncultured Methanomicrobiales archaeon; assembly: GCA_937892275.1. Taxonomy (GTDB): domain Archaea; phylum Thermoplasmatota; class Thermoplasmata; order Methanomassiliicoccales; family Methanomethylophilaceae; genus Methanoprimaticola. Next base: position 16,571 of record CALAVG010000275.1, read on the forward strand.
GCACGTGTTGCCAAGGATTGCTCGGCCCTGAAGTCTGTCTTGATCCGCAGCACAGAAGAAATAGGCGAGTCAGCGTTCGAGGGATGTTCGTCCCTGGAATCTTTAAGGGTAAGCTATGTAGTGAACGCAATATCGGAGAAGGCATTCAAGGGCTGTTCATCCTTGAAGCCGAAGTTTCTCAGTTACCAAAATATTACGCGTGGGCGCGATTACATGATCAGATACGCTCGCTCGCATAGCATCCGCTAGCCTATACTCCGAATGAGAACCCGAAGTCGGTTCTCAGTTAACCGCAATCCACCTCAATATGTCGTCCGGAGGGCCCTCCGGACACGCATATGGGGGCACATACCATTTGGAAATGGTCCGGAATGCATCCTGTATGGCCCTTATTATGGGTGTAAAACCACTGAATTCCCTGTCCGTAACTTTCCCGTCCGTCACCTTTCCTGTAACTGAGAACCGATTCAACTCTTCGATCATTGTTTCTGCACGGAATTTAGCTGCCTCAGGCGTTATGAACCTGATGAATGAGATTATGAACAGCGCCAAGAAGGATATCAGAACACGGCCCTTTATGCCCTCGGGACTCCTGCATCTGAGCGGTCTGATGTCAATCCCATTCTTCAGGTCCCGGTAACTGTCCTCGATATGGTTGCGAGACCTGTAGATCCTCAAAGCTTCCGCGGGATCAATCCCGCGGGAACATGTGAGAATGAAATAGCCTTCATGACCACTAATTCTGCTTTTAACAGCCTCTTCGATGGCCTTCTCACGTTCCTTCATAGTCTCGAGATTGAACACATAGGATTGTTTCACATTGATGAACCAATTAGCGTTCTTGTACTTCTTGCGAGGCTTCCCCTTCTTGATCGATGAGGCCAATTCCATGGCCTCATCATAATCGCGTTCCGCCTTCTTGTGATATGATTTCATATCGGCCTCAAATTTCTCCTCAGAGAACACCAAAACCTTGGTCATACCACTGTTGCCCCTATATGTCCGAACGTAGTCACGTTCGCCCATTTTGGGGACCGTCCCATCCTTGTTCCTGACAACATCCCATTGACCGATCATGGTGATGTACTTGTCATCGGAAGGGGTCCATTGTGCACGCGTCAAGAAATCGAAACCTGAGTCCTTGACAAGTTTTCCGTTCTTCTCGCTATAGGCGCCATTGTCGAATACGATCAGACATCCAGGGTTCAGGAACTTCTTGACCTTCTTGAATAGCATGGGGAAATGGCTCTTGTCGTTCATCTTTCCCGGGACCACCGTTAGACCGATATTGATTGAGTGCTTGCTGCTCATCGCCAACCCTATGTTTATCTGTGGCCTGTCGGGCCTGTGATCCTTCGAATGGCCGAAGGTGATGAAATCATCAGGTTCACCGTCGATGTAGGTGGCCGACCAATCAAAGAATACCTCGTTGAACGAGAAACCGAACTTCTTTCTCAGGACTGTATCGATCTTCTCCACTACGAGGTCCATGTTCTCACCGAGCCTCTCCGAGGCACGGTAAAGATCGTTCTTATCCATGACCTCCTCGACCCCATAGGCCTCTCTGATGTTGGAATTATCCAAGATGTCCTCCAAACGGTTGATCGATAGCCCTTTCATCTGCATAGCATGGGTGACCATGCACATCGTGAGCTCCGATATGGATATCCCCTGATTCCTCTTGAGAGTGTCCAACAGGATGTCGAGATCGAATTCCCTGAATACCCTTCTCACGATCTGATTGCACCCTGCCGGAACCGTGATATCGTCGTTCGCGACGATATCCTCGAAAAGCGTCTGTCTGTTTCTCCTTTCCAACGTTTTTGCTGTCCTGCTCTTCTTCCCCATAGCATTACCGCCTGCTCAAACCAAATGATCAGGCTCATGCTTATCTACACGTACGCGATAAGTTGGAATGACCTGAGCCGTTTGGTTTGTAAGCGCTGATCATTATGGCTCGGTCGCTTCTTTTCGTTTTCGCTCATTGGTCATCATGAGACGTTGTCACGCGTGCGCGCCCGCGACTATAGGAAGAATCGTAACTGCGAAACTTCGGTTGAAGGATCTTTCGGTTTCTATTAAGAGGATAGGCGAGTCAGCGTTCGAGGGATGTTCGTCCCTGGATTCTATAACTGTTAAGGACGGAGTGACGATACTCCCCGAGAAAGCATTCAAGGATTGTTCGTCCCTGAGGTCCATCTCCATTCCGAATACACTGAAAGAAATCGCTTCAGATACATTCGAAGGCTGTGTGTCCCTGGAATCCATCGTTCTGCCTGTGAACACTATTCCGGAACATGCATTCGATACCTGTACTTCGCTCAGGTCGGTGGAATTGCAGTATGGAATGCAGGAGATACAGGCGTCCGCATTCGCGAATACTGCGATAGAGCCCCTTTATTTCCCAGGATCGGTGAAAACCATCCATAAAGATGCGTTCGCTAATTGTTCCTCTCTTTCGACTATAGAATTGAGAGATGGTGGATGCACCGTGAACAGCGGGGCATTCAGGGATTGCAGTTCTCTCCGTAGCATAGTCTGCGGAGATCACGTCGTTTTTGCCAAGGGTGCATTGGAAGGATGTAGTGGCATAACGGTAAGATTCCCTGATCAGATCGCCGGGATAGCCGATGATGCATTCAACGGCAGCAATGGCGTCTCCAAAGTGGAGTTTTCGCCATATCTGAAAACGATAGGGAATCGTGCTTTTATGGGATCATCCGTCGTAACAATGTCGCTTTCATTCGCTCATATCGAAAGCATAGGCGACAACGCTTTCGACGGTTGCACCCTGTTGAAAGGCGAACTATCGTTTGCGGGATCGAATCTGACGACCATAGGGAAAGAGGCATTCAGGAACTGCGGGGGCATCACCGGTAATATCACATTCCCCGGAAGTGTCCATTCCATCGGTGACCGTGCATTCGAAGGATGTACGGGCATCAGTTCATTGAATTTCAACGGTGTGAAGTCCATCGGAGAGGGTTCGTTCAAGGGATGCTCTGGAATCAAGTATATTTCGCTGCCAGAGGGTCTGCAGACTATAGCGGACGAAGCGTTCAAGAATTGTTCGAACACTACTAGTTTCCTCATACTGCCGTCAACGCTCCAGTCCGTTGGGAATGAAGCGTTCAGTGGCTGTGCTCTCAACGGATCCCTGAAGATTGCCGGAAATACGAGTTTCGGAGCGAATGTATTCAGTGGATGCGATTTCAGCGCGCTGTATTTCGGAGAAGGTGTGACGAAAATCTATCCTCATGCTCTGAAGGGCTGTTCGCAGTTCACAGGATCTCTATCCCTCCCCTCCACACTGACTGAAGTCGGCGAATCTGCATTTGAGGGCTGTGCCTTCACAGACACACTCAGCGTTGCAGGTGACACTCACTTCGGATCGGATGCGTTCAAGGGCTGTCATTTCAATAGCATAGTGTTCAAAGAAGGGGTGACGTCGGTCGCCGCGAATGCGTTCAATGGCGCATCCGAGATCTCAGGCAAGATCTCACTTCCCACCAGTCTCAGAAGCATAGGTTCCGATGCCTTCAGTGGCTGTGCGTTAATCAATGAAATAGAATACAATGCTACGGAATGGAATCTCACCGTAGGGTCCGGTGCCTTCTCACTCGGTACCGGCAGGCTGCATGCGGAATGCACCGTGTACGGTGCATACGATTTCGTAAGGCAAATCGCAGACTATTCTAATAGCAACACGGTGTTCCGCTTCATTATCGCCGAACATTCAGGTTCCGAAGGCGGTGTCCTTTGGACTATCTGTGACTACACCCTGACCCTGAGCAAAGACATGTCCTCTAACGGCGGCACTATGAGGGATTTCAAAGTGAACGACAGACCTGCCTGGGAGAATGATGTGCTTTGGAAAAACGTGTCCGAACTCATAATAGAAGAAGGAGTCGTTTCTATAGGCGATTATGCATTCTACGAATGGGGGGCGCTGACGCATCTCTTGCTACCCGAAGGTATCGTTACAATCGGCGCTGAAGCATTCAGAGATTGTAACAATATCCAAACGATCGAATTGCCTTACAGCCTGAGAACGATAAGTGGATTCGCATTCTTCAACTGTGATCTGGTTGAGACGGTGATAATCCCCGAGGGTGTGAATACCATCGAGACCGGTGCATTCAGATCATGTGATAGTCTTAAGACCGTATATATTCCGATCACTGCCAAGCAATTCGGTAACAGCATATTCGAGGGGTGTGACAGGTTGGAGGCGATATTTTTTATGACTGATTCATTGGATTTGAGTGAGGCCAAGAGCGATTCATTCTCTCTGGGGCAGGATCATTCCTTATCGGTCTACTCCTTCGGCAATGCACTTGAAAATAAACTCAAAAGCGTTTCCAATTCCAAGATCACATATTTGGATTACAAGGATTTCGGAAAGGAGGGCGGTGTAATCTGGTACATACTGGAGAACAAGCTCATTTTGCAGTCTGAGACTGATGCAGCGACACCGGGCTATGATATGAGCAGGCCCTCATGGGAGACATCTCCTCAGTGGAAGAGTGTTACCGAAGTGATAATAGCCAACGGTGTCAGAGCTATAGGTCCGGGAGCTTTCGACAGAGCTTCCAATATCGAATCCGTTTTCATACACGCTGATTTAGAATACATCGGAGACATGGCGTTCCAGATGTGTACGTCCCTTAACAATACGAACTGCTATGGCAAGGTAGGTGTGTTGGGCGACTCCCTATTCTACGGGTGCAGCTCGTTGAAATCGACAAATCTGTTCGAAGACCGTGAGTCGATTCCCGCAAACACATTTAAACAATGCACATCGCTCGAAGAGATAACGATCCCTGCTTCCATGACATCTATAGGATATTGTGCCTTCAGCGGATGTAGCTCGCTGAGATCAATCACATTCGAATCTGAATACTGGAACATCGACGTCGGCGAAGGTGCCTTCGATCTCGGAAAGTATCATGATGTGAAGTGCACCGTACATTCCAAATACAACCATGCCGAAGGCAATATCAGTGGGACCAACACCAAATTCGAATTCCTCTCAATAGGGAACAACGGTAAGGACGGAGGTACCATATGGGCGATATCCGGCGCACCCTGATAATCTCCAAGATGTTCAATTCTGATGGTACGATGAACGATCATACGGACTCGAGGCCGACTTGGGAATCCGATCCGAAGTGGTCGGATGTCATCAGGGTGACGATCGAGGACGGGGTCACATACATCGGGGACAGAACGTTCAGCGATTGTACCGTAATCGAAGCGATCGTGGTTCCGTCAAGCGTCACCACCATCGGAGACATGGCATTCTACAATTGCAAGAACCTGAAAGCAGCCAATCTGGTGAACGGTCTTGTCTCCATAGGAGACAGTTCCTTTGGGTACTGCGAATCCTTGGACAGGATATACATCCCGTCAAGCGTCACCACCATCGGAGACATGGCATTCAGCGGTTGCCATAACGTTGTTGGCATATACTACAAATCCCCCACATGGAATATTGTCAGTATAGGCGAACGTGCATTCAATCTCGACCTGATGTTCGAGCCTATTCACCATACGATATACTCTATCGATAACATCGCACAGGGTAAGCTTGATGGTTATTTCGATTTTGGTTCAGATATCAGTTACGCCAATTGGGAGAAAGGCAACATCACCTATACTTGGATGGGTCCGAACGGAACAGTTCTCCAGATAGACGAGGATGTCAAAGACAATGAGATGCCGGCATTCCGTGCACCTTTCCCTACCAATGGATCATTGACGTTCAGCGGATGGGACAGCAAAGAATCCGCGGGAACGGTTCTTATGGAGGCAAAGTTCATCGAAGGTCAACTCACTGATATAGGAGGCAATGATGGTGGATTATTCTTCACTGACGCCGATTCGCAGGATCATACCGTGGCGGTGGTTGTGGTCGTGGCGATAATGGCCGTCTCTATTATCGCATGGTTACACGTCAAAAGGGAATAAACAGTTTTCAATAAAGCTGTCCCTTCCTTAGGGGAGAGACAGCTTTACTTTTCATTCTAGTTACATAGAAGCAATGACCTGACCGTTTCATGATTCGTTGCGCAGGAGCAGGCACGCGCGGGCAATAGTTTAAAGACGGTCGCCGATATGATGCACCGAACAGCATGTATTCAGATTCGCTTTCAAAGCAGCTGGAGGCCCTCGGCGCGGTCGAGGGCTCCAAGTTATCCGTCACCAAGGACGGCAGGAACTCGGTAGGTACGCTGATGCCCCATCACGAGTTCAGCGCCCCTGACGTACTGATCATCAAGGTCAAGAGCGGATACAACGTCGGTATCAGGATCACATCGGAGACCAAGATCGAAGTCCTCGAGAAGCCCGTTGAGAGGGTGAGGAAGGACACCCCCGTGGAGTTCCAGAAGGGACTGCCCAAGCTCGTTCTTATCGGAACCGGAGGCACCATCGCATCCTATGTGGATTACAGGACCGGTGCCGTGCACCCTGCACTGTCGACATCCGATATGGTCAACGCGGTCCCCGAGATCAGGGAAATCGCTAACGTGGATGCCACCGTCCTCTTCTCTATCTTCTCGGAGAACATGGATGTGGACCACTGGCAGGAGCTCGCGGCAGAGGTCAAGAAGCAGATCGACGCCGGAGCGGACGGTATCATCATCCCCCACGGAACGGATACCATGGGATACACCGCAGCTGCATTGTCGTTCATGCTCGGGGATCTCCCGAAACCGGTCGTACTGGTCGGGGCACAGAGGTCCTCCGACCGTCCCTCGTCCGATGCATCGAGCAATCTTATGGCCTGTGCCAGATTCTGCGTCAAGGGAAAGAAGTCGGGAGTCTATGTGATCATGCATGACACCTCCGGTGATGATTCCTTTGCGGTCCATTACGGTACAAGGGTCAGGAAGATGCACACCTCCAGGCGTGATGCGTTCCATTCCATCAACGTGCTGCCCGCCGCACACATAGACAAGGACGGGAAGATCGACATGCACATCGAAGGCCACGACGTGACCTCCGGTGAGGTCAACCTGAAGAACGGCATGGAGAAGTCATGCATCCTCCTGCAGTACTATCCCGGCATGGATCCCTCGCTGTTCGAGGACGTCATAATGAAGTCCAAAGGGGTCGTCATAGCCGGATCCGGATTGGGTCACGTGAACTCCAACATGGTGCCTCTTCTGAAAAAGGCCTGCGATAACGGTACGATTGTCGTCATGACATCGCAGTGTCTCAACGGAAGGACGAATCTCAACGTCTACAACACCGGAAGGGACATCTTGTCCGCCGGTGTCATCACAGTACTGGACATGCTCCCGGAGACGGCATACGTCAAGCTGATGTGGGCATTGGCCAACTCCTCGTCCGTCGACGAGGCGAAGAAGATCATGAAGACGCCTCTTGCAGGCGAGATGTCCGACAGGAGGACCATCGATGTCTGAAGATTACGAGATGATGTGCGGTATCGAGATCCACCAGCAGCTCGATACCAAGAAGCTTTTCTGCTCATGCGACAGCGTCCTCCACGAGGAGGGAACAGGTGCCATCTACAGGAGGCAGAGGCCCACCACATCCGAGATGGGTGAGATCGACAGGGCCGCCCTCATGCAGTTCCAGAAGCACTTGGGATACAGGTACCAGTGCTGCGAGGGATCATCCTGTCTGGTCGAACTGGACGAGGAGCCTCCCCACGAGTGCAACCCCGATGCAATGGACATCGCATTGACATTCTCCGAGATGCTCGGAGCGAACATCATCGACGAGATCCACTACATGAGGAAGATCGTCGTGGATGGATCGGACACATCCGGATTCCAGAGGACTGCTCTTATCGCAACCGACGGATCTGTGAATGTCGGTGACAGGAAGATTTCCATCCTTTCGGTATGTCTCGAGGAGGATGCCAGCCGTAAGGTGGAGGCCAACACAAGCGAGGTCCTCTGGAGGACCGACCGTCTGGGAATCCCTCTTATCGAAGTGGCCACCGGTCCCGACATGAGGACACCCGAGGAGGTCATGGAGGTCGCATTCAGGCTCGGTACCCTGCTCAGGGCAACCAGAAGGGTCAAGAGAGGTCTCGGTACCATCCGTCAGGACCTCAACATCTCCATACCCGGAGGAGCTCGTATCGAGCTCAAGGGTGTAGGGGATCTGAAGCTCATCCCCGATTACGTTAGGAACGAGGTCACCAGGCAGAAGATGCTCATCCGCATCAGGGACATCCTGAACGAGAGGGGCACCAAGGCGGTCCCGTTCGAACCCGTGGATGTCACCGAGATCTTCAGGACATGCGAGTCCAAGGTCATCAAGGGCGCATTGGACGACAAGGGAAAGGTCATCGCTGTCAGGCTCCCCGGATTCGCCGGGGTTATGAACGGTGACAACAAGACCCTCAGGCTCGGTTCCGAGATGGCAGGATACGCTAGGACCAAGGGAGTCAAGGGAATCTTCCATTCCGACGAGCTCCCCAACTACGGTATCGAGCAGAAATACGTGGACGACCTCAGGAACTTCCTTGGAATGACCGGAGAGTTTGATGCGTTCGTCATCTGCGCTGCTAAGGAGAAGAGGGCCATGGAGGCCCTCGAGGTAGCAGTGGGAAGGGCCAACCAGGGACTCATCGGAGTCCCCGAGGAGACCAGGGATCCCCTCCCGGACGGAACCACGAAGTACTCCAGACCTCTGCCCGGAGCGGCAAGGATGTATCCAGAGACCGATGTCCCGCCCATCACCATCATTCAGGAGAGGCTGGACAGGATCAAGGCGAACATGCCCGAGTTCCCGGAGCAGATCCAGGAGAGGCTCGTCAAGGATTACGGAATCAATCCCCAGCAGGCGAGACAGCTCGTCAGAGAGTCCTACGACGAGAGCTTCGAGAAGATCCTCAAGGACAACAAGGAGTTCGCTTCAGTAGCGGCGACTATGTTCCTGAACGTCTACAGCGAGATGGAGCATGACGGTATCGATACCACTGCACTTACCGACGAGGACCTGATCCAAGTATTCGGTATGCTGAAGAAGAACCGCTTCGCCAAGGAGGCACTGCCCAAGCTCCTGAGGGAGATGGCTGTCGGTACCGATGCTGAAGCGGCGATCAAGAAGCTCGGGCTAGAAGCGGTGGATACCGACGAGGCCAGGAAGATCATCGAGCAGATTGTCAACGAGCGTTCCGATTTCGTTAAGGAGAAGGGAATGGCCGCGATCGGCGGACTGATGGGGCCTGTCATGGGTGCCCTGAGGGGAAAGATCGACGGAAAGCAGGCCAACGAGCTCCTGACAGAAGCAATCAAGAAGATCCTCTGAAAACCAATTCCCCGGCATCGCCGGGGTCTTCTTCTATCATCATTCACTGACTGGGTTCTCTTTGCGATTCACCACGATCAGGGCTGCGAATATCATCGCCATTCCTATGACGGATCCTGCCGTCACCGCTTCTCCGTAGATCATCAATCCGATGATGGTGGCCGCCAGTGGTTCCGCATAGGTCAGAACGGATGCCTTTCCTGCCTCTATCTTAGTAAGGGAGTAATTGAACAGCACGAACGGTAGAAGGGTCACGAACAGTCCCATGCCCAACACTACCAGCAACGCGTCAGTGGAGGTGCTGATTATATCGAAGGCATCGGGAAGGTCCGAGAACGGTGCTAGGCCTACGCAGCAAATGAGGGAGGTGTAGAATAGAACTGTGGCCACGCTGTATCCGTTGCCGCTGACGATCTTCGATCCCACGGTGTACACGCTGAAGCAGATCCCCGAAATCGCACCAAGGGCTATTCCGAACAGGTCCATGGATCCGGCATCCGTGAGCACTCCGGTGCACAGAACGCATCCGATGAACGCTCCGACGACGGCAATAGCCTTGTTCCTGGTGAGTCTCTCCTTCAGTATTGGGATCGACAGCAGGATCACGAAGAACGGTGCGATGTACTGGAGAACAGATGAAAGTGACAATGAGATCAATGTCATCGAGTGGAGGTACGTCACGGAATTCACTATCGTTCCGATCACGCCCATGACCAGAAGGATCAGCGCGGTCCTGCGGTCTATTTTGAATAGGCTCCTGTCCTTTATCAGGATGAACGCCCCGATTATGACGGTGATTATGATGTAGCGGAGGCAGGTGAGCTGGAAAGGAACAATCCCAAGATCGTTCGCCTCGCGCACGAAGAGACCGAGGAAACCCCAGATCATCCCGGCCGAGAGAGCGGCGATTACGCCCAGGTGTTCGGAATAATCTGCCATGCGACTTCGATGGGCGGTATCTATTTGGTTGTTCCGCAGGGCCCTTTACTTCAACCTGATCTCGAGAACCGCCAATTTCTCGAAGAAGAGCTTCAGTTCTCCTATTGTTTTCACATCGTAGTTGTCCATAAGGTCCCACAGGGCCTGCGTGTCCATAAGGGATGATATCACTACGACGACCCTTCCGTTATCGGTCAGATGTTCGGGTGCTCCTTTGAGGAGATCCGGAAGAGGTCCTAGACCGTCAGGCCCTCCGGACCAGGATCTTGCGAGGAGTCCGTCCTCGTCCACCGGGAGATAAGGGAGGTTGAACAGGATGGTGTCGAACCTTCCCGTGATGTCGGAATACACGTCGGTCTCATGGATATCCAACGAGACACCGTTGATCCCGGCATTACTCCTGGTCAGTTCCACAGCCTTGGGATTGATGTCCCCGCAGGTGACTACGCAGCCGTTCCTGGCACAGTGTATCGACACCACTCCAGAACCGCATCCTATCTCGAGTATCCTCTCCCCTTCCTTCACATCGAGTGATTGGATGAACAGCATGCTGTCGTCCGATGGCGGATAGACGTCGGGGTCGCTCTCTATGCGGATCTCGGGATCGTATTCCATGGATAGCGGATGCACTGCGGACTTATTGAGTCTTATCCCTGTGCCTAGGGGCCCAGGTCTCCGCCCAGAGGACCGAGGTAGCCAGAAGAATGACGATTATGGAGCCTCCGTTGTGTAGAATTGCTCCTATCACAGGGCCGATCAGACCTAGCATGGCCAGCACGGTTCCGGCCACGTTGATGCTCATGGCGAGGATCAGACCTGCGATGATGGTCCTGACGGTACGCTTGCAGAGCCTATACAGTCCGGGGATCTTCGAGATGTCGTCGTCAACGAATACCACATCAGATGATTCTACGGACACATCGTTTCCCATCACACCCATGGATATACCTACGGTGGCCCTTCTGAGTGACGGAGCATCGTTCATACCATCGCCGATCATGCAGGTGCGTCCGGTCTTCTCCAGTTCCTCCACGGAGCTGAGCTTGGTCTCCGGTTTGCAGTCCCATACCACCAGGTCGATACCCAGATTATCCGCCACCCTCTGGGCGACTATCTTGTTGTCACCGGTGAGCATGACGGTCTTCAAACCTTCCTCATGGAGCTCCTTGATGGTGGGAAGGGATCTCTCCTTGATCGTATCCTCGAGGCGGAAGTATCCTACGCATTTTCCGTCAATTCCCACATATACCAGGGTGAACGGAAGTCCCTCGGTCATCGATCTGACGGTCTCCAGGCCTTCGGGGGCCTCGGCGGACATCAGTTCTGCGTTCCCTGCTGCTATGCGGATACCGTCGACGGTACCGACCGCTCCTTTTCCGGGTATGTTGAGGAAGTCCTCCACCTTTCCGATGTGCTCATGATCCGACGATATCGCCATTCCCAACGGATGTTCCGAACGGGATTCCAGGGATGCGACCAATCCTTCCACCTTCTCCGCAGGTATATCGGATGATACGTTGGTGAATCCGAGGGAATGGATGACTCCGGTGGTCAGGGTACCGGTCTTGTCGAAAAGCACCATGGCCATCCTGTTCATCCCTTCGATGGCAGATGCGTCCTTCAGGAGCACTCCGTTCCTTGCCATGTTGCCTGCAGCGGCCATGATGCCTGCGGGAGTGGCAAGCACGAATGCACAGGGGCAGAAGACCACCATTATGGTCAGTGCGCGGTAGACGTCCTCGGTGACTATGTAAGTCCCTACGGTGAGGATCACGGCGATGACGAGGATGTACTTGGCCCACCTGTCTGCGGTGCCGACGATCTTGCTCTTTCCGGCATCCGCGTTCTCGAGGAGAGTGGTCATGCGGTTCAGGAGGCCCTCCGAATCATCCCTGGTTACCTCCACATCGATGGAACCGAGAAGATTGCAGGTACCGGAGAACACCTCATCGCCCACACCTACATCGACGGGGATAGATTCCCCGGTCATGATGGATTTGTCCACAGAGGTGCTGCCTTGGATGACTATACCATCTAGGGGTATCACCTCACCAGGATATATGCGGATATGTCTGCCGACACGGATGTCCTCCAGCGGTAGACTGTACACGTTCTCCCCTTCGATCACACGGGCTCTGCTTATCTTGATCTTCCCGAGGGCTTCTATTCCGGATCTGGCATTGGTCGTTACGACATGTTCCAGAAGCTCTCCAATGGCCATGATGATTGCTATTTCCGCAGCAGCGATGAACTCCTGCAGGATCAGGCACGCAATAAGTGCGGTGAGGACCAATGCCTCGGCCGATATCATCCTGTTGCGCGCATCATTGACAACCTCTTTCACTATCGGTATTCCGCAAATTACTGTAGCTGCTACAGCGAGGGGCCACAGGTCCTCCACCATTGCGGCCAGTATGGCCAGCAGTATGCTTACACTGATCGATATTATGGAAGCCTTCTCGGCCTTGAGTGTCTCATAAGTCGTCAAATATTACCACCAATATACCCATGGGGGTATATGGTATTTAAAAGTCTTCCAGAGAATCAGAGTTTGGAGAACTGTCTGATGACCTCAGCGAATTCCTCGATGGTCTTGTCGGCATCCCCGTGCTCGATACCATCCTTCACACAGTGCCTGATGTGTCCTTCCAGGACTATCTGGCCAACGCTGTGCACCGCGCTCTTGATGGCGTTGATCTGGATCATGATGTCCTCACAGGGAACATTCTCGTCGATCATACGGTCGACAGCGGCGACCTGTCCGCTGATCTTTTTAAGACGTCTATGAAGATTCTCGGAATCCATGCACTCAATCATGCTTGAATGAGGTACAGGATGGTAAATAAAATATGGCTTTTATTGGATGCGTTTGGCCTTAACGTCTCCCTGAGCCTTGGGTGCAGAAACAAGGACCTCGTTGGCGATGGCCTCTGCCTTGTCCTCCTCGCATTCGATCACGAACTTCCCGTTGACCATCAGCGCTGCACCGATGACGCCGGGCTGTCTTTGTATGTGTGCTTCCAGCTTGTCAGCGCATTCCTGACATGTGAGTCCCGATATGAAGAAGACCATTCTCATGTGCACTGTATCGTATGGTAGGGTTATTTGGGTTTTGCTGATCAGGCTTCGCTTACATACTCGGGAGCGGTATTCTTTCCGTCCGTCTGGCTCTTATATTTCTAGAAGTTTGCATAAATTTCCTGCAAACATTTTAGTTTGCATAATTTTTCAGCAAACATGTTTATTTTAAATATGCGGAATCTGTTCCTTCATTATGCAGAACTTCATCGGAAGGGTCAAGGAACTCTCTGTCCTCGAAGAGTTCTACGGCAACCCGCTCCTCAAAGCATATGCGATAATCGGTCGCAGACAGATAGGCAAATCGGCCCTGATCGATGAATTCATCAAGGATAAGGACAGCTTCAAAATAGAATTCCTGGATTCGACCCTCGATAGGAACCTTCAGCTGATGGGACGCGTAATGTCCTCGGTGACAGGTTCGAAGAGGGAATATGCCTCAACGATGGACTTCATGTGGGATCTGGCTAATCTCATCAAAGGAAGGAAGATGGTCGTGGTCTTCGATGAGTTCCCGTTCATGGTGAAGTGTGATGACTCCTTTGCTTCCCTGACCCAATACTTCATAGACATCCAATTAGGTGATTCCAAACTGATATTGTCGGGATCCTCGATAAGAACGATGGTCTTCGAGACAACGGAATACTCACGCCCCCTTAACGGACGTACTAAGCACCTTTGGCTCCATTCTATGCCGATGCAGGAATGCATCGGATTCCACCCGGGGCTGTCGGATATGGATCAATTGAAGCTGTATATGGCGGTGGGCGGCGTCCCGATGTATCACGCGGTGCCCGAATTCAAGGATTTCCAGGATTATGTAGAGAATATGCTACTGGGTACCCATTCGCAATTCAGAAGCGAAGGGGAGGATATGATCAGGAGGGAATTGGATCATCCCGATGAGATCATCACCATCCTGGATTCTATGACGGGAAGGAGTTCTACCATCAAATCGATAGAGGCGAAGACCGGTATAGACCGTAACACATGTGCTCAATACATGAGCAGCATGGAGGCCCTGGAGATGGTGAGAAGGAACAATCCTATGTGGGGTGCGCCGAAGAAACCGGTCCAGTATAGCATCTCCGACAACATGCTGTCCTTCTATTTCCTGGTCAAGAGGAATGATGTTTTGTACAATGCCGATGTCTCGGCAAAATTCAAAGCCCTCAATACACTCATTTCGACATCGAGGGGCCTGATGTTCGAACAGTATTGCATGGATCTGCTGAGCAGGGTGTATTCGGTAAGGTCCATAGGCAAATGGTGGGGTTCCAAGATTGAAACGGACGAATTCGGAGAGGCTATCCTGAGCGAGGACGGAAGACCCGTGACGACCGTATGCGATATCGATATAGCGGCAGAGATCGCAGAGGGTAACAACATCATCGATCTGGCCGTCGAATGCAAATTCAGGACCAGTCCGGTGGGTTTTGAGGCCCTGAATGAACTGGATTCCTCGATTGGATGTCTTAAGACGAAGGGGCATGTGAGAAGGATGATCATATCTCCTTCAGGTTTCACTCAGAATCTGAAGGAATATGCGGATGACAACGGCATCCTTCTTGTGGATATTGATATGATCCTGGGCAGAAAGCCGATGCCGGGGCTATGATCCGTCACATTTTGATGGCTTAGGAGCATCGGCCCTGATGTTGTCAGAACTGTTTGATGATCTTGGCGGGAACGCCGCCCACGACTGTACGCGGAGGGACGTCCTTGGTCACCACGGCTCCGGCCGCTATTACGGAATTGTCGCCGATGGTCACTCCTTTGAGGATGGTTGCATGGGATCCCACCCAGACATTCTTCCCTAACACTATGGGGGCAACGTACAGGTCATGCTTTTTCTCGGGTTCAAGCCCGTGGTCGATGGTCACGAACACGACCTGATGGCCTATCTGGCATCCGTCACCGATATGTATGCCGCCCTGATCCTGGAAGCAGCATCCCGAGTTGACGAATACGCTTTTCCCGAATTCGATGTTCTTCCCGAAATCTGCATTGAAGGGCGGGAAGAGACGGAAATCCTCGGGCAAATCCCTGCCTGTTATCCTTGACATCAGATTGCGGATCTCCTCGGCTTCGTGGAATCCGGAGTTGAGTTCAGATGTGAGCATGCGCGTCTCCCTGCAGCACTCGTTCATGAACGCGAATACCGGTGAATCATACGGAAGATGTCCGTTGGTGTTCAGTGTCTCCAGCAGCGATTCGATCTCCTTTCTGTCCAATGCTATGGTTGCGGGAATGTCTCGGGATAGATCACAGTTGCGACCTCAAGTGAGAGACGGGAATCCCCTCTGTCCGGGTTCATGATTAAATCCTGTTACTCGATATTCTATCCCATGATCCAACTGGACATCCTCGCTGTCGGCGACCTTCAGCGCGACGAGGAAGGCAACATCCTCAAGGCTGACTCCACATCGGTGCTGATCCGCACACCGAAACACACGATAGTGGTCGACCCCAGTACGAAGTACATGAGACCGTTCCTGAAGACCTCGTTCAAGCAGATAGGCGTTTTCGTGAAGGATGTCGATATAGTTGTGGTAA
The DNA here is from genome assembly GCA_937892275.1 of uncultured Methanomicrobiales archaeon. GTDB lineage: Archaea > Thermoplasmatota > Thermoplasmata > Methanomassiliicoccales > Methanomethylophilaceae > Methanoprimaticola. Next base: position 32,435 of record CALAVG010000275.1, read on the forward strand.
CGCACATGCATCACGACCACATCGAGAATCTGGACATGTTCCCGAAGGCTAAGGTATATGTCCATTCCGGATCCGACGAAGAGCTCCCCGGAGCGATAGTGGTGGACAAGGACGTATTCGAACTCTGCGAGGGTGTCAAACTGGTGCACACTCCAGGTCACTGTCCGGAGGAATTGTCAGTGTTCGTGGATGCGGACAGACATTATGTCATCGCAGGCGACACCATCCCGCTGGAGGACAACTTCTTCAAGAACATACCTCCGAGGCTCAGTACCGACAAGGAACTCGCACTGCAAAGTATTAAGAAGATAAGGGACTACGCAGATGTGATCATACCGGGACACGGATTCCCGTTCATGACGGACCAGTGATAAGCATGTTGAAGAGAGAGATGCCCGAGACGATCTATTTCGATTGTCCCGATTGCGACGACGAGACCGAGCACCAGATCCTCAAGGGAAGGATGGGCAAGGCCTCCATAGAGGGTACATTCAGGTGTACCCAGTGTGGACGCATCTCCTCCGAGACCATCAAGATCCCCGAGCTCATCGAGGTGCCCGTGGTGTTCAGCGACGGGGACGTCTCCGAGACCACCAGGACGACCATCGAGAGCAACGACATCATCCAGGAGGAGGACGAGTTCTTCCTCGACGACGGAAGGAGGGTATGCGTCACACACATCGATACGCTCGACGGGAAGCTGAAGAAGAAGACCTTGGCGACCAATGTGAGGAAGCTCTGGGTAAAGCAGTTCGATATCCTCAGCATCAAAGTCTCCGTCAACGATGACGACAGGACCTACTCCCTTAGGGTTGAGGCGGAACCTGACGACGAGTTCGTAGTGGGAACGCAGTTGTCCTTCGAGGACTTCGACTGTCTGATCCATGCCATCAAGACCAAGCACAGCCTTGTCAAGAAGGGTGTAGCTGAGGCAAGGGACATCACCAGGATCTACGGAAAGATCAGGAAGAAGAGGTACGAGGTGCTCGATCTCGAAGAGGATGACGAGGACTATGACGACTTCGTATTCGAGGATGATGAGTGACCAAGGCCCATAAATACGCGCTGGAACATTTCCTTAACAGGTGGGACAGAGCGACGACGTTAGTTCGTGCACTGTATGACCAGAGGGTAGCACTCCAATGATTACATCAGAGCCTATAGCCGTACCGGACCTTTCCGCTTACGATATCCTGAAGGAGTCAGCAGGCAAATATCCGAACAACATCGCATATGAGTACCTCGGATACAAGGTAAATTATCACAAATTCCTGGCGCAGGTCGACGATCTGTCGCTCCGTCTGAGGAAGATGGGAGTGTATCAGGGGGACAGGGTCATCGTCTGTCTTCCGAACTGCCCGCAGTCACTGGTCGCATTCTACGCGCTGAGCAGGCTCGGTGCCATAGCAGTCATGGTTCACCCGCTCTCGTCCAAGAACGAGATCGAATACTACATCAAGGATTCGCAGTCGAAGATGGCCATAACACTCGGTCTCTTCGCCGAGAACTTTCCCAAGATTGGTTCCTTCGAAGGATTCCAGACGCTCATTGTCACATCCCCTGTGGATATGATGCCATACATCAGCGCAAAGGTCGCTGAACTCGTCAACAAGGATGCTAGGATGCCCAAGGGACATCTTGGATTCGGTACCATACGCTGGGCGAAGATGATGAAGGACGACATCAGCCACATCCCTACCGATATGCCGCATGTGACGGCCGACGAACCCGTATCCATCCTGTACACAGGAGGTACGACGGGAGTAAACAAGGGTGCCGTACATTCCAGCAGATCATTCAATTCAACGGCCTGGGGTATGATCGAGCTCTCCGGAGTGCTCGGAGAGGGTACAACCATGCTGGCCGAGATGCCCATGTTCCATGGCTTCGGACTGTGCACATGTGTACATCTTCCCGTCTGCATCGGACTGAGGATAATCCTCATGCCGACGTTCACATTGGATTCTCTATGTAAGATGATAGTGAAGAAGAAGATCAATTACATGGCCGGAGTTCCGACGATGTACGAGAAGATGATCGACAACAAGTACCTGGTGAAGTCGGACCTCTCATTCCTGAAAGGTATGTACTGCGGAGGCGACAGCATGTCGATCGAGTCTAAGGCACGTGTGGACAAGTTCCTTGCGGAGCACGGAAGCGAGAGAAGGATCAAGATAGGGTTCGGATGCACCGAATGTCTCGCTGCCACGGCGATCACACCCAAATTCGATGAGAGGCCAGGAAGCATCGGTGTACCGATCCCGGGATTCACATACATGATCACTAAGATCGGTACCACGGAGGAGGCCCCTGACGGAGAGGACGGGGAGATATGCATCTACGGGCCGTCCCTCATGGATTGCTACTACGGCCGCCCCGAGGAGACCGCGGAGGTCCTCATCAAGCACGAGGACGGAAAGGTCTGGCTCCACACAGGTGACGTGGGTTACATCGATGACGGATTCATCTACTTCAAGAACAGGATCAAGCGCATGATCGTCACATCCGGATACAACGTATATCCCTCCCAGATCGAGGAGATTCTCAGTACGCATCCTTCTGTTGATATCTCATGCGTCGTCGGAGTCCCCGATGACAAGAGGGGAGCCAGGGTCAAGGCGTACGTTGTTCTAAAGGATGGAGTTCCCAAGGACGATGCCACGCTGAACTCGATCAAATCTTTCGTCAAGGAGAGGATTGCCGCTTATGCGAAGCCTCGTGAGTACGTGTTCGTCGATTCCCTTCCTAGGACCAAACTGAAGAAGATTGATTACCGCAAACTGGAGAAAGGAATACTCACCGAGGACGAGGAATGATCACTTGTCCTCTTCGAGGATGTAATCCAGAACATCTGCAATATTGTCGGATACCACGGTATAGGTGGCCGCATCACTGGTGTAATGATCGGTAGGGTTGAATGCGATCGACATGCCGGTGTTCTTGAACATCGGTATATCGGTATATGAGTTACCTATGGAGACGGTCCTTTCGGGAGTGGTCCCGTACTTCTCTATGAAATGACGGACATTGATGCCCTTATCCCTGAGATCCACTACAAGCGATCCCTCTCCGGTGAGTGTACCGTCGGGATTGGTGCAGATCTCATCGGCAGCGAAATCATCGAAACCGAACTCGTTCTTGATCAGAAGCGCGGCCTTGTCTATGCCCCCGCTCACGATGACCGACCTTATCCCGTTGGCCTTCAGGCAGGCTATCGTCTCCTGTATGCCTCCTATGAGCGGCATGTCCTGGAATAGCTTCGCAATCTCGTCTATGGTGACATCAGGTTTCTTTGCTATCCAGAGGCCGATATCCCTTCTCATGAATTCGGATTCGTCGATCTCACCGTTGCAATAAGCTTGATAGGCAGGTTCGTTATCCACGTCGAAGCATTGGTGCACCCAGCACCAGGAACTCCTCAGTTTTGTCAGGACGCCGTCCATATCGAAACATACCAGGTCGTACTTCTGCATCTGATGACCTCTTGACAGTGATAGTCAGGACATGGTAATAATGGTTTTTCGGGAACGATTCTTTCTATCGGCGGTCTCATTGAGGCCTGCTGGCATGCTTGATCTCGAACATCAATCATCCGAGGATTTCTCTTCGGAATTCTCCTTCTCCATCCTGTCGAGCTTCTCCTTGTATGCGATGATCTTGTCCTTCGCCTTGTAACTGTAGAAGATGTATCCGGCGATTATGGCGAACATGAGCAGTGAGAGAACGGTGCTGACCACGAGCATTGTCTCCATGGACACGGTCCCGGCGGTATTGAGTCCGACCAGGATCCCCATTGCGATCATATCGAGTGCAACCAG
>CALAVG010000276.1 GCA_937892275.1 uncultured Methanomicrobiales archaeon
GTTATTGAAATGCCTACAGTCAAAGAAGCAGATTGTGTCGCATGCGGAGCATGCGCAGACGCTTGTCCCTCGAACGCAATCACCATCGGCGATGTCGCGGTCATCAACCCCGACGCCTGTGTCGACTGCGGTGCCTGCATCGACGAGTGTCCCGCCGGCGCCATCGAGTGATCGCATCAGCGGCGACCCCCCTCAGCCGCTTCTGACGAAACTTCTTAAGGAACTCATTCTTTCTTCACATTGTATCTGACTACAGCGGGCACCTGATGGCATAGGTCCTGTCCGTAGAGAATGTCCTTGTCCGGATTCTCTTTCAGAATCATCTGTGCAGGCGAGTCCATGTCAAGCCAATGATAGAATATCACGATCCTTCCGGAAGTGTCCGGGAATATGGTGCAATCCGGTGAACCCATCTCGGATACGAACCTCACAAGGTTCTCCCTTCCCATGCGGCGAATGCCGGTGACGGCATCGATGGAACGGTCGTTAAGGAAACAGCGGATCTTGTCCTGAAGATCCCGATCATCCTCGGCGTATCTGGAGCAGAGCTCTTCCATGAGAAGAGGATGGTTTTCAAGGTTAAAGCGCTATGTCTGACCATAGGTAACACGAATTTTAGATTAGTGTTACTTATGGTCTCCCAGCACACTACACTGTCCATACACTTCTATATATACATGCATGCCATTGCCTCCATCAGGTAAGGAAAATGACATCGACCAAATACGAGAGGGAGATACGCTTCTTCGGGAAGCAGGCCGAACACCTCGAGAAAGAGAAACAAGTGATACTCGCCAAGGGCGAGCTCACCGATGCGGACAAGAAGCGCATCGAAGAGATCGATGCCACCATACAGCAGTACAACGACCGCAGGAAGGAGATCGAGGATTCGTATATCGAAGCAGGACTCGAACTTCCCCTGGCCAGCAGGAACCTCAACGCCAGCGTCTATCCCATAGGTGCTTCTTTCGAACCCGTGGGAAGGGATTACCGCAAGCTCGTGATCGACGAGACCAATGCGAGGAACGCCATCGCGGCACAGGCTTACGAGGGATACGAGGTATCCGACTCCGAGGACATCGACGAGCTCAACGACGAGGTCCAGGCAATGACCGAGCAGCTCACCAATCTGGAGCAGAGGATCGTCAAGGCCGACATGGACGACGATGTCGGGGAGAAGCTCAGGCTGACCGAGGAAGCGAACAAACTGCGCTCCAAGAGGGAGAACACGATCAACAAGATCAAGGTCCTCAAATCCGAAGGGGCACGTTCCGCCAAAGCCTCCGGCGTCAGTGTCGAATTCCAGGAGAAGGTCAACAGGAACGAGGAGCAGATCGCTGCGCTGAAGACCCAACTGGCGATGGTCAGGAGCGATGTCTATGAGGTCAAGGACATGCTCGCAGAGATCGCCGCCCGCCTCGGTATCTCCAGACACGACAGGGACGACGACGATTGAAACAATTCCAGCCCCCGACAGGAGGCATTTCTTGAACAACTTTCAAGTCAGCGCCTGTACCTGTAGCGAGCACCCTTGGTGTTCCCTATCTTCTCTATCTTGCCTTCATCCAGCAAGGTCTTCAAAGCCTTCTGTATCGTGTAGATGCTCACATCGGGCAATATCTTAGAGATCTGCCCGATCGATATCGGTGCCACGCTCCTCTCCACTATCATCTCTACAGACTGTACCCTGTTCAACCCTTTACCGTCCACGAGTGCGAACCTTGTGTCCAGATCGATATAGCATTCCAACAGGGTCCTGAGGAAGTATCTGATGAACGGGAAGTACGACCATCTGTTCTCCTTCCAACCGTGTGATGACAGCTGCAGGGAATCATAGTATCCGTTCTTTGTCAACGAGATGTGCTCATCCATCGACACATACCTGCAGATGTCGATGCCTTCATTGTAGAGAAGAAGGACCGTCAGAAGTCTTGATGTCCTGCCGTTCCCGTCTATGAACGGGTGGATGCACAGGTAATCCAGGATAATACAGGGTATGTACAGAAGCGGTTCGTAGCCCTGTGTGGAAAGCTCAGAATAGGCAAGGAACAGCTGTTCCATGTGCTGTTCGGTCTCATCGGCGGATACAGGTTCGAACACCAGATGCCTGTTGCCGGAACTGTCGATGCTGATGATGGCGTTGTCCCTATCCTTGAAGGACCTTCTGTCCGTACCCTTGGTATTGAGAAGGGAATGCAGGTCGAGGACGGTATCCCTGTTGAATCTCATCTTACCGGAGTTATTATGGATGAGGTTCAGAGCATCCCTGTAACCCGCGATCTCCTCCTCAGAATGATTCTTGGGCGTACCTCCGCGAAGAACCAATTCCTCGATACGTTCGTCCGAAGTTACTATGCCTTCGATCTCGTTCGAGTACTTCACCGAGGCCAGTTTCGCTATCGATTCCATGGCCAGATAATCTTTCTCGTAAGTTGCATGACGTACTCCTTCAAGGGCACGGATACGTGTTATTTCCATCATCAGTTTGGTGATGTCGGCAGGGATATTGCCGAGTATCTCGGAGTAGTCGAATCTATGCATATGTTCTATATTTAAGTAATAGTTATAAAAATATACCTGAATAAATTGTGATATGTGTAATTATTTGGGTATAATTTTTGAGATTATACTGAGATAGTTACAGATCATTGAAAAAGGATCCCATATCCTGAAGCAGGTAACTTTGATGATCTTCAGTCAATCGCGGTTCCTTCTCACCATCCACTCTATCGAGTAGAACGGAACAAACTCCTTCTCGCTTTTCTGATAGGGCCTCATAGAGATCACCTCGGAGGTCTTCACATCGTATCTTTCCAGATATACGTTCAAGGATTTCAGACTGAAGTCCGTTCCGGATTTCACTTCGATCGGGACCGTCCTCCCGCCCATCGGAGCTATGATGTCGACCTCGTACTTCCCGTCCCTCCAATAGAACAGCCTGTCGATACCATAAGCCCTCATCTCGCATACGACCAGGTTCTCATACATCCCGCCCTTGTACAGATGAGTATCATCCTGTTCCGTGAGCATGATCCTTGCAGGATGACCTGCCATCGCCCTGAGCAGACCGATGTCGCACATGTACAGTTTGTATAAGCCGTCTTTATCCTCCGTCGACGGAGGGTATGCATGTTTCTTGATCTGATCCACCTTATGGACCAGATGTGCGTTCACAAGCCACTGGACAGGGTCCCTGAAGTCGATGGCCCGACCGTTTTTCTTGAACTCTTTGAAAATGAATCTGCGGTTCTCCCTGGAAAGGAAAGACGGGAGCGATGTCCATATCGCAGTGAGCGTCTCGATCATATTCCCGCCGTGTTTGGCGAAGTCGTTTTCGTAATCCTTCAGGAGTTCCTTCTGCAATGAGTCCACTTTCAAGATGTTGTGTTCCTGCGTCCAAGAATCCACTACCTTCGGCATGCCGCCCACAATGCAATAGTCCCTGAGCAGGCGCAGAAGCACGCTGTGGAAAGGTTCGCGTATGCCATCGGCACCCGTGGTTATGAACTCGGCTAATTTGTCCTTCCCCTCTGCCACGATGAATTCTATGAAGCTCATGGGATAGAGTTCCATATGGCAGACCTTTCCGACAGGATAGGATGTACTTGATTTCATGACGCCCAGGAGACTGCCGGCACAGGCTACATGCAGCTTTGGAATCTCTTCGCAGAAATATTTCAGCGAAGTGATCGCGTTACTGCAATTCTGTATCTCGTCGAATATGAGCAATGTCCTTCCGGGTTCTATTTTCACGCTCTTGAGGAGCTCGATGTCACGTATGATGCGCTCAGGATCCAGATCCGTTTCGAAAAGGGCATTTAGATTGTGTTCCCTCTCGAAATTGAGGTAAACGCATTCATCGAATTCTTTGCCCAGTTCCTTCAATATGTAGGTCTTTCCGCACTGGCGTACGCCGACAAGTATCAAAGGTCTGTGCTCGGCACTGTTCTTCCAATCGAGCAGTTCGCCGTAGATTTGTCTCCACATAGCCTGATAATCGCCCTTGATTTATATAAACACATTTATTTCCAAAATTATGGCCATATTTTTACATTTATTTCCAACTATTTCATATGAAATCTGCATTTATTTCCAAACGGTATAGATGCCTTAACTGAACAGTCCCAATGGATACTAAAGACGGAACATCCATTCCGCGAGCAAAGTGAGCGATCAATAGGAGTCTAAGGAGAGCAGGGAAGCATGACTCCGACCCTTCCCCGTCCGGGAAGGACGGGATGGGCCTCAGCCCATCCCAAGAATAATAAATCGGTTTATGCCAAGGGCCTGAGTTCCAGTGTCCTCAGGCATGCCTTCGGACAGATTCTCTCGCATCTTCTGCATGCGACTCCTCCGCACCTGTCCGTCATTATTTCCGCCCAGTTCTTTCCATCTTTTTCTACGATGGACAGGGCGTTCTCGGGGCATTCCTTCACGCATTTCTTGCATCCGATGCATTTGTCCAGGGCACCGGTCGTCCTGGTACCGGCCTGGATGATGTGCACCTTGCACTCTTCGGTGTCGGGCAAATCCCTTACCGCATACCTCTTGTGCTGGATCTCGCTGGGATCAATCTTCTCGGGAATGGGCTTCACGTCGTACATGGCCAGCATGTTGTTGTACTCGCTCCAGGGCATTCCTCCGCACCACAGTGAATACTCGACAGAGTACAGGTTCTTGAAGAATTCAGATGTGGCGAACATAACATGCTGCGCAAGGAGCTTCTTCGCGAACTCCCTCAGCTCCTCCAAGGATATCTCTCCGAAGATGATCTTCCTTGCCATTCCGATGGATGTGTTACCGAACTGTACGATGTTCTTCGCACCAGGGGCGACCATTCCTACCTCCAACGCCTTGATAGGGTCCACGTACAGACCGGAAGCTCCGGACATATACGCTTTCTTGATGTCGTCCACCCAGAGGCCTGCGGCATCCATCAGTGTAAGGAATCCGCATCTGAGGGCTCCGATTGCTTTTCCAGCCTCTTCTACATCGGCAGAACTAATCTTGATGCCATCCTGCAGTGTTAGGTAACCGTCCTCGGTATTGATCTTTGAGTTCGAGATGATGCCTGTCTTCATTCCGTTGGACAGAGCGGCGATAACTCCTGTACCGGTGATACCGATTGCCTTTCCGTGCATAGGTCCTTCCTCGATGACTTTTCCGTTCATGGGGTCGATGAGGTCCCCTTCCTGTGCGGCCATTGTGTCGTCGAGGACGTAGCATCTCCATCCCTTGTCTGTGATCACTACCTCGCTGAGAGCACCGGGTGCTGCGAGCATTCCTCTCTCGATCTGCTGTCCCTCCAGTGCGGGACCGGCTGCGGCCGATCCTGTGAATATGTTACCGTTGACCACTAATGCCATCTCCGCGTTCGTACCGTAATCGACGACGATGCAGGGTTCCTTCTCTTTCAGGATATCAGTCATCATCATCATTGCAATGGCATCCGCACCGATCTCATGGGTGACCGCCGGGGGAATGATCACCTTAGCGTTCGGCATTCCTACTATTCCGATGGAACTTGCATCGATGACCGCTCCGTTCCTGTCGGGGGACACGATACCGAGAGCCTTGACCTTGTTCTTTCCCGCATATGCGAGATCCCTGATCTCGATATTCTGGAAAAGGGACAGCTGGAACGGGTTACCGCAGACAGCTATGATCTCCACCTTGGAGAGGTCGATCGCCATCTCCTTGAACAGGTTGTTGACGGCGGTGACCATCAGTCCGTTGGCAAGATCCTCGCCTACTTTCATCGCATAGTTCACGTGGTCGATGACGTTCATTCCCGGGATGGGATGGCGTTCCGTGACCGCTGTTGCGACGGTCTTCCTAGAATCGAGCTCCACGGCCTGACAGCGGAAACCGCTGGTACCGAGATCCAATGCAATTCCGTACCTCATGTTTATTCCTCTTTGGATGTATCTGGGAATGATATCCCTGTTCTCGAATATAATAAGAACTTTCGTTGAGGAAGCCTTAAAAACTGAGATCCGTCGGAACCGGGATGTTAGTACCGGTCGCTTCAAGCAAGGGCGGCCGGTTATGCAAGAAGGAGAAGCAGTTTACGGCGGTGACAGATTCCTAGAGGTTGTCACAGCTTATTGATGATATCACCATTTACAAGTATTTATAGATTTACTACAATTGTTAATTTTACAAAGTTAGTATATTAAATGTTTGCGAAAAAATTGCAGACAAATTTGGTCCGTATATAATCCTGATGCCTTTACAGCATATTTACAGGGATTGGTCATATCTTAGTTTTTAGTGCAAGTTTTATTTAAATAAACAGCATCTTTATTGTATGCATAGAATGGGCAAAAGAGGACCTAAACCCAAGGCGATGGACGTATCGTGCGCCAACGAATCATGTTTCTACTACGGCAAGATAGGCGAAGGTAATGTCACAAGCCGCGGAACGTGGACAAATAAGAGCGGAGAATGAGGTGAGATGATGTATACGGAATCAGAGTTGCGCATGATCGGAATGAAATGCCTTTCCGACCGTCTGGGCCCCGTAGATGCAGAGCGCTTCATAGTCTCTATGAACAGGAACGCCGGCGATTATACTATGGCAAGGAGGGAGATCTTCGACGAGATGTCCATCGATGATTTCAGGAAGTCCTCCAGGGAGTACATGGACACCCATCCGCTGCCGCCTGAGACGGTTGCCCGCATCGAGGCATTCAAGGCTCAGAACGACCGGAACCGATGACAAGACTCTAGATAACGTCATCTATGTTCGGGTTAGCGTCCCTATCATCTGATGCAGATCATTCCGAGATCGTTACCGAACATTCTGCAAGCGGTGAGTGCAAGAAGTCTACCGACCAGTCGAGTCATTGACAAAACCACACAGATCTCGACCATAGTATCGGAATGAGCTTAGTGACTATAGTATTGGTAGCAATCTTACTGGGAACGCGACCATAGACAAAGGCCTCATATGGTTTGGATCAGGAAGTAGTGCCTGTGAGCCCTCCGGATCCGGCCTTCGCCATATTAAAGGGCCTGCGGTTTAGAGATATCGTTGTGGCGATCATATCACCAACACGCAGGTCACTAAGCTCCTCATATTTCGACTGTCTGGCCGTAATTATATTGATGACTCAATATTCATCCAACTCTGCCGCTTCGCGACCATGATCATATCTAATCCGCGGACATAGTTTCCCACCTACGTCTTTCTCACAGAGAATGAGTATTCATGAAAAATACTGGAAAGTCAACATAATTGCCGAAAACAGGCGTGATTTTCTAAATACTCCTTTATTATTACAAGACTGAAGTATCATCTCGTGTTAGCGGCTAGCAGCGCGACAGTGTACGGTTCAATATGGAGAGAGCAGGATGACAGCACCCCGTTACGTGGATGTTTTCGATACATACAATCGGTTCATATCGGGAGACAAGATCCTCGAGAAGGACTGGGATTACTATCTCGTACCCAACAATGCCTCCCTCATGAAGAGGCGCTACGGGATCAGCTTCGGAAGCGAGATCATCCCCGAGGACCAGGATATGCTGGATCGTCTCTTCATCGCCGGTATCGACATGCTGATCACCACCGGCGTTTACAACAGGGACACAGGCACGAGGCTGAAGCTCACCGAGGATGAGATCTATGAAGGTCTCAAAATGGCCCCTAAGAAACTCAATCTGGGCGAAGGGAAGGATGCCGTGGAATGCACAGCCCGCAGGGGGAACAGCATGACCAAGCCCATAATCGAGGGCGGACCTACGGGAGCTCCCGTATCAGAGGCCATATACCCCACACTTATCGAATCCTATGCCCAGGAACCCATGGTCGATGCCATCGTCACCGGTGTCCTGGAAACGGTCAAAGGCCATCCTTCCGTGAAGAACAGTCCGTGGGAGATCCGTGCAACCATGCATGAGCTCACCTACGCTCACAACGCACTCATCGCCGCGGGAAGACCCGGTATGGCCATATAGGGCCCTCAGACCCCTTTGACCGCACAGGGACGTATCGCAGCGAGTCTCCACGACCAGATGGGTATGAAGCATTCCGATCTCCACGAATGTTCGCAGCTGAACGAGTTGAAGATGGACATGTCGATACTGAACATGATCTCAGCATGGCATCTTTCTGGTGACAGCATCCTAGTGGAACAGATGCCGATAGTCGGAGGATACTCCGGAGGATTAGAAGAGGCGGCGATATGCGATGTGGCATCCTCCATAGCCTCATTTGCACTCCTCAATGCTGATATCCACCTCGGAGGTCCGATCCATATCAGGTGGGGTACCACCACCAATAGGCAGTCCCTACAGGTCGCTGCCGCTACGGCAATGGCCTTGGATACGAACACGGATCTCCTTCTGGCGAATCAGTACTATACCTTGGCAGGGCCATGCACGGAGATGAACCTCCTCGAGACGGCCGCCCAGGCGATATGCGACACCGCATGCGGAAGGGAACTTCTGTCAGGAGTAGCATCCAGCAAGGGAGTCCGTATGGACATGGTATCCGGAATGGAGGCGAGGATGATGGGTGAGGCATCGATGGCAGCATGCGGAATCGATGTGCATGATGCGAACCAGATCCTCGACAGGATAATCTCCTGGTACGAGAAGTACTACTTCGATATCCCCGAACCCAAGAGATTCCAGGATTGCTACAACGTGGACGAGATCACCCCGACCGAGGAGTATATGTCGGTATACGACAGCTCGCTCGATATCCTGTCCAACTGCGGTATCGACTTCTGATACGGCAACAGAGTTGGATGATAAATCCTGCAACTACATATTTTAACTATTATGTTGACGTTTCAACATTCATGTAGGCGTAGACGTACTGCTCCCAGTTCGGTTCCGTTGGTCCAGTCGACCTTCGGCACATCGTTATCTGAACAGTTGTCCCAGTCTATACTATCTATCAAATATATTTAAAGTAAAACCTATTTTTTCGCAAAGATTAAATAGGAATATACGTACTTCTAATCTGTTGGAGGGCGCTCCGGCGAGCAAACGGGTCTCTAAAACCTGTAAGCGGGGTTCGACCCCCCGGCCTTTCGCCATTCAAGGAAAGGGTATGATGAGTTTGAAGTTCACGGATTCTCAGATCCAGCATCTGATGGAGTATGGCGATGTTGATTGGTCCGATGCGGAGTTTGAAGATGCCGTAGCCAGGGACAAGGAGTTCTCGTCGCAGTACTCGAAGATGAAGTCCGCGAACGACAAGGGACTGAAGGCATTGATCGCCGATCCCCACAACGACCTCACAGATCTCGCCAACAAGATTAGGGAGAAGCTGAAGTCCAGAGGATTCATAGAGGTCCACACGCCCATTTTCGTTTCAAAGGTCGCACTGGCCAAGATGACCATCACAGAGGATCATCCACTATACAGACAGGTCTTCTGGATCGATGACAAGAGGGCGCTCAGGCCCATGCATGCCATGAACCTATACAGGGTCATGAGGGAACTAAGGGACCACACCGACGGTCCCGTCAGGATCTTCGAGATAGGATCATGCTTCAGGAAGGAATCCAAGAGTTCTACACATCTAGAGGAGTTCACCATGCTCAACCTTGTCGAGATGGGTCCCGATGGGGATGCCATGGAACATCTCAAGATGTACATCGGGGACATCATGGAATGCCTCGGAGTGGAATACACCACGACGCGCGAGGAATCAGATGTGTACGTCGAGACACTTGATGTCGAGATTAACGGAATCGAAGTGGCATCAGGTGCGATAGGCCCGCACAGACTCGATGCAGCACACGATGTCCACGAGCCCTGGGCCGGTATCGGATTCGGATTGGAGCGTCTGCTCATGCTGAAGAACGGCAAGAGCAACGCCAAGAAGACGGGAAAGAGCATCACATACCTCAACGGATACAAACTGGATTGATGCTGATGATTCAGGATATCATCGCAAAGGCCGAGAAGGAGTCCAGGCTCACACCCGACGAGATATTCGAACTTATGTCCATCACGGACAAGGGTGAACTCGAGGAACTGTACGCAGCGGCGAGACGCGTCCGCGACAGGGAGTTCGGAAAGAAGATCTTCACCTACGGTTTCGTTTACTTCTCCACTTATTGCAAGAACAACTGCACTTTCTGCTATTACAGGACATCCAACACAGGCATCGACCGTTACAGGAAGAGCAAGGAGGAGATCGTCCAATTATCCGCAAGTCTGCAGGATGCAGGAATAAATCTTTCCGACCTCACCATGGGAGAGGACCCCCAGATGTACAAGGACGGATACAAGAACCTCCTGGACATCATATCCGCGGTCCACGACGAAGTCGGGATAAACATAATGGCATCACCCGGAGCACTCCCTCAGGAGATGTTTTCGAAGGTCAGGGATGCGGGTGCGGATTGGTACGCCTGCTATCAGGAGACATACAACAGAGGCCTTTTCGAATCCCTGAGACTCAACCAGAGCTACGATGACCGCAGGAACCAGAAGATCTGGGCCATGGAAGCCGGACTCCTGGCGGAGGATGGTATGATGATCGGTCTGGGTGAATCGGTAAGGGACAGGGCAGAGACCATCGCTGAGATGTCATCATTGGGATGCGCACAGGTGAGGGCGATGACGTTCGTCCCACAGGTCGGTACCCCTATGCAGGACTTCACGCCTTACGATTCTACGGAGGAGCTGAAGGCGATAGCAATCATGAGGCTCCTCAATCAGGACAAGCTGATCCCATGCAGTCTGGATGTGGAAGGCATAGCCGGACTCAGGACGAGGATCAACGCGGGAGCTAATCTCGTCACATCGATAGTTCCCCCTAGCCAGCACCTTGCAGGTGTCGCACAGCACGAGCTCGACATCGAGAACGGGAACCGTTCCGTGGAACACGTGTTCGAGATGCTGGAGGACATGGGTCACCACCATGCTTCCTCTGCAGAGTACAGATCGTTCCTCAACGCCCACAGGCCCAAGAGGGTGGCGTGATGAGGATCGCCATTGTCGGCGGGGCACTCCAGGGCATGGAGGCCGTCCTCCTGGCAAAGGCAGCTGGTTACGAGACAGTCGTTATTGACAGGAAAAAGCAGGCCCCGGCCATGTCGCTGTGCGACCAGCCGGTGAATATCGACCCTGTGAAGGATCCCGAAGAGGCATCGAAGGTATTCCAATCATGCGATGCTGTCTTACCGGCGTGCGAGGAGATGGACCTCCTTCAGACACTGGATTCGATGAAGGATAGGATTGGTGTCCCATTGCTGTTCGATCACTCGTCTTATAATATATCAAGTTCCAAGAACAAGTCCAACGAGGTCATGGCATCGGTAGGTGTACCTTTACCTCAACCATGGCCCGCTTGCGGTTTCCCTGCGATTGTCAAACCCGCATCCCAGAGCGGAAGCATCGGTGTGACCGTCGCCCACAACAAGGACGACATGGACAGGGGACTGGATTTCATCAAGAGCATCAACGACGAACCGGTCATTCAGGAGTTCGTCCATGGTAAGAGTGTCTCCATCGAGGTGATCGGTAATGGAAAGACGGCCAAGTCATATGTCACAACAGAGGTCTGTCTCGATTCCAACTACGACTGCAAGATGGTGCGTTGCAACCCGAACATCATGTCCAAGGATGACTGTGACCTGTTCGCAAAGATAGGGAAGGATGTGGCAGAGACAATCGGACTCAAGGCACTGATGGATGTCGAAGCGATCCTGACTCCCAAAGGACTCAGGGTGTTGGAGATCGATGCCCGTATCCCCAGCCAGACTCCCGCAGCCATCGAAGCGGCAACAAGCGTCAACTTACTGGAGGAACTGGTCACCATGGCCCTCGGAAAGCCCAAGGACAGACAGCCCACAGATGGATGTTCCATCTACCGTCATGTGTTCTTGAAAGATGGCAAGCTCCGTTCATGCGGTGAGAAGGAGTTCGGCCACGTAAAGGAACCTAGGTTCGCACCCGGACTGTTCGGTTCAGACAATTCTATCACAGATTACGCCCCAGGCAAGGACGAGTGGCACGCCACCCTGATCTCCAAGGGCAGAACAGAGAAGGAGGCCGACGAGAGGGCCGCTTCCTGCATAGAAAGGATTCTCGATGAATGTTCAATAGATGAGTTCCTTGACGGGACTCCGGAGATGATCTGATGACAAGACTCACGCCCGATCTTATTGAGGGGGTACCGGACGATACCCTGGACCTGGATTCCAAACTGATGAACATGTGTGGCAAGACCGTGAAACAGCTTGCCCTTGAAGGTGCCGGAATGGACCACGACGTGGACTTCTCCAAGGTTAGGGTGGCGGTCATCCCCATCACATCCGGAATGGGTGTGATCAGCGGATTCTCCCAGTCTGTGAATGCGATCGTGAACAGGCTCGGGATGCAGAGCCATGTCACCGAGGGTACGGATGTCAATGGTTTCGACCAGGCGATCAATGACCATGTGGACCTAATCATGATGGCCGACGATGCGAAGTTCGTTGCCTACAATGTCCACACCGCAGGCACCACCAACAACTCCTGGGGAACGGCCATGGGTTACGCCGTCGCTCTGAAGAACGCATCCAAGGGAGTGGAAGGGAAGGATGTCCTCGTCATCGGAGCTGGTCTCGTTGGAACGGAAGCTGTCCAGATCCTGAAGGGATGGGGCGCCAATGTCTCAGTCACGGATATCAAGTTCGACAAGGCCAGGGCCTTGGAAGAGAGATTCGGCGTGAAAGCATTGGAGAATGTGGAGGATGCCTTAGCATCCCACAAGTATATTCTCAACGCAGCCCCCGCCATATTCCCGGGAAGGCTCATCCAGGAAGGCGCAGTGATCTCCACGCCCGGAGTGCCACATTACTTCGACGAAGAGGGAAGGAAGAAAGCGAAAGCGATAATCCACGATCCCCTGGAGATCGGTACCGCCATGATGGCAGTGAACAGCGCATTATTCTCGATGCGCTGATTCCTCCATCCCTTTCCTGATGCAATCCTCGATGTTGAGGAGCAGCTTGGCGACCTCGTGCCCTGTAGGAGTAAGTTCGACCCAGATCGCCCTGGTGACCCTGTCCTTCTGCTCGAAGAGCAGGCCCATCTGCTCCAGGATATTCAGCTTCTGCGGCATCCTGTCGTTGTTCGCCACATTGTCGTAAAGTCCGGTCCTGCTGCTCCTGCCTCCCACGATCTCGAGATAGATCAAGATGCCTATCAGGTGCTTCTCACCCAAATTGAGGACGTAGTACTCCATGGTTTCAAATTCTGATTCCAACTTTTAAAAGATTCATGACGCTTGACGATTCATGTCAAGTAAATGAAAAACATGTTATACTCCGAATCGCTCGAAACATGCAGATAATATGGGAATGATAGGCCTGGCCTGGGTGATATTCGGGGGTTTCCTCGAACCGCTTTGGGTCATCGGTCTGAAGAAATACAGCGAGAGCAAATCCAAGCTAGTCCTTCTCTTCACGATCATCGTGATGTACGTCAGTCCCATGTGCATAGCATTCGGTATGCAGGACGGCATGTCCGTCGGTGTAGCATATTCAATATGGACAGGACTTGGTGCTGTTTTCTCCGTGGCAGTCGGATTCTTCCTATTCAAGGAGAGGATGGACCGTCTCAAGGTGATTTTCATCATGATGATCATCATAGGCGTGGTCGGATTGGAACTCTCGGCGGTGATAATGTGAACAAGCTGTGGGTATACATCTTCATAGGCGGATTGTTCGAGACTGCCTGGGCTGCCACGATGAGTCTGTCCAACACGTTCTCCGATCCCTTCTGGACTGTCGTGACAATCCTTATCCTCCCGATTAGCGTCATCTTCCTGTACAAGGCACTGAACGGAGGTCTCCCCACCGGTGCTTCCTATGCAGTCTGGGTTGGTATCGGTGCTATCGGAGCTGTAATTGTCAGTATCATACAGGGCGATGTGCCGAACCTCCTGGGATTCGTGTTCCTTGCCGTGCTGATAGGCGGAGTCATAGGTCTGAACCTCGTTTCAGAGTGAATCCAGAGGACGTTCAATTGACGATTGTTACAATTTAACGCCCGTCAAATTGACAAATTATGCAAAAAGACGTCCGTCAAATTGCAGATTTTTATATCTGGACGTGAATGACATAGCATGTTCAGGAGAAAGGTCTATGATGAATTGATGGACTGGAAGCAGAACGGCAAGAAACCCTTGCTCATCTACGGACAGCGTCAGGTAGGTAAGACCTATATCATAGACCATTTCGCCAAGGAGAACTTCGGCACATACATCTATGCGGACCTGAGCAGGGACAGTGCATTCAGGCAGATCTTCGAGAGTGGTGATCAGACCGCAGAATCAATCATCCAATCCATCAGGGTGGTTCGCAGGATAAAGGATATGGATCCGGAGGACACGATAATCTTCCTCGACGAGGTCCAGGAATCCGAGGGTGCCATAAGCTCCCTTAAGGCCTTCAGGACGGACGGCAGGTTCAGGGTGATCGCATCCGGTTCGATGCTCGGTGTAATGACGAATCCGAATCCCGTATCTGAAGAGGGAGAGCGTCAGAACAGCATATCCCCAATGGGCAGCGCCAGACCTGTCGATATGAGGTCCATGGACTTCGAGGAGTTCCTATGGGCCAACGATATTCCTGCCGATGCGATATCGAAGGTACGCACGCTCATCAAAGATAGGGAACCGATCCCCGAAGCGATCCTCGAGGAGTTCTCGAGACTGTACCGTATTTTCATGATAACCGGCGGAATGCCCGCATCGGTACAGGCCTATGTGGATGAGAAGAGCACATTCTCAGGTTCCCAGGATGAATTGGAGGACATCGTGCTGCAGATAAGGCACGACATCACCAGATGCTGTCCCGATAAGGAGGTCACCAAGACCTTGGAATGCTTCGATTCCATACCGTACCAGCTCGCCGATACCAACAAGAGGTTCCATTATTCGAAGATCGATCCCGAAGGTTCATATAAAAAGAAATCCAGGAAAGCCGCCGACAGGTACATGGAGAACCTCCTATGGCTCAGGGATGCAGGATACGGGAACTTCTGCTATGCCCTCACGCAGATCAAAACTCCATTGAAAGGTCAGAGCAAACGCGATGTCTTCAAAGTCTACATGTCAGATACGGGTATCCTGACGCACATGTATGGGGATGCAATGATATCTGCCATATTCACATCAGACCAGAGCTACAACCAGGGTGCAGTCACCGAGAACATGGTGGCGGAATCCTTAGTGAAATGCGGATATCCCCCGATGTACTACAACAAGAAGAACGGGGCCGGCCGGATGGAGATAGACTTCGTAGTGGAGACGTTCGGTGGCATCGCTGCCATCGAGGTGAAATCAGGCAAGGACAGGGATGCGCCGTCCATCAACAAGGTCTCAGATCATTTCGAGGTGGCGAGGAAGATCATGTTCGAGAACGGGAACATCCGTGTGGATGAGAACGGTATAGAGCATTACCCCCTGTTCGCATCCGCATTCTTTGACAGCATGGATGAGAGGCCAGCATTCCTGAGGTGATATGATGAAGGTAGAAGCGATCTATGGCGACAGAATGGCACCGATCGTGGTGCAGAACACCGTTCAAGGCGAAGGGAGGGCGATCTACGATCTCGTGAGACAATCCACTGACAGGGATTTCACTTTCCTTAGCATCGACGGCATAGACTGGAACCACGACATGTCCCCCTGGGATGTCCCTGCGATGTTCCCGAAGGGCGAAAGCTTCACAGCAGGCGCGGACGACCATCTGGAAAGGATCACCAAGGAGATCCTGCCGAAGATAATGTGGGATCACGATCTGGACCCGGAGTACATCATGCTCTCCGGATATTCCCTAGCAGGGCTGTTCGCGATATATTCGATGTACCGCACCGACATGTTCTCCCGCATAGTCAGCGCATCTGGATCCCTGTGGTTCCCGGGTCTGATGGATTTCGTGAAGGACAATTCCCCGATGAGGATACCGGATGTGCTGTACCTGTCGCTGGGAGACAGGGAGTCCAGGACTAGGGATCCCACTCTGAGCAAGGTGCAGGAGAACACGGAATACTTAGCAAAATGGTATTCCGACATGGGTATCGACACCAGGTTCGAGCTCAACCTCGGCAACCACTTCATGGATCCTGAGGGAAGGATGGCCAAGGGGATAGCCTACGCACTGTCCCGTTAACCTTGATTCCGTCCGTCCTTTCCTTTTTATACCTTTATTATAAGTACGGCCACGAGGACAATGACACTCAGACTAGGAGTACCGAACAAGGGCAGGCTCAACGAGAGGGCCATCGAACTCCTCGTCAGGTCGGGAATCGACCTGGGCGAGGACATCGGCAGAAGGCTCTATCTCAAGGCCAAGAACCAGGACATCGAGGTCATCTTCGTGAGGGCACAGGATGTGCCCGTATTCATCGCTGAAGGTGCCATCGACATGGGGATAACCGGTATCGACGAGACCGCCGAATCAGGCAGGGATCTCGAGAGGATACTCGACCTCCAGTTCGGATACTGCCATCTTGCAGTCGCAGTTCCCGAGGAATCCGGCATCACGGACGCATCACAGATCCCCGACGGTAGCAGAATCGCCACATCGTTCCCCAACTTAACCAAGCAGTACTTCGAGAAGCTCGGTAAGAAGGTCGATGTCATCACGGTCACCGGAGCATGCGAGATCATGCCCTATATGGGGGTATCGGATTTCATCAGCGACCTTGTATCCACGGGATCCACCCTGAAGACGAACAGGCTCAGGGAGGTCGGTTCCATCATAGAATCGCAAGCTGTCGTCATCTCGTCCAAGAAGGCACTGGAGAAGAACGGACAGGCCATCCAGGATGTTGTGGATTCATTCCAGAGCGTCATCATCGCCGAGAACAAGAAGTACATCATGGCCGACATCCCCAGGTCCACCCTCGCAGAGGTGGAGAAGATCATCCCCGGAATCGGAGGTCCTACGATCCTCGAGATCGCAGGCAACAAGGATTATCTCGCAGTCCACGCCGTCATCGACGGGAAGGATGTGTTCGAGACCATCAACAAGCTGAAGAGGCTCGGGGCCAAAGGTATCCTTACGACACCCATCGAGAGACTGGTGAACTGAGATGGACCGCAGCATAATGAGGGATTCCACCAAGGATTTCGTTAAGTATTACAATCCAAAGCTCAACGGGGAGCTCAGGCTGGACACCAACACAAACGTCCTCGGATCCAACCCTGCGGCAGCAAAGTATCTGAAGGAGCACACATGGGACCTCAACGGATATCCCAACACATACTCCGACAGTCTCAGGCAGTCTCTGGCCGAGTTATACGGTCTGGACAGCGACAACATCATCGCCGGCAACGGTTCCGACGAGATGCTGGACGTCATCTTCAAGACATTCATGGACATGAGCGATAACTCGGTCGTTCCGGTCCCTTCATACACCCTCTACGACTACTTCGTCAAGCTGAACGGAGGAAGGGCGATAGAGGTCGACCTCACCGACGATTTCCAGCTCGATGTGGATGCCATGGTCAGGCAGAATGCCAAGGTGGCCATAATGCCGTCACCCAACAATCCCACAGGGAACTGCTTCAGGACCAAGGACATAGAGGACATCCTCTCTAGATTCAACGGAGTTGTCGTCGTGGACGAAGCATACACCGAATACGCTGATGAATCTTTCATCAAGAGGGTCGAGGAGTTCGATAATCTCGTCGTCATCAGGACCTTCTCCAAGGCATACGCCATGGCAGCGCTCCGCGTAGGATACGCTGTGACCAACAAGAAGCTGGCCGATATGATGATCAGCGTCAAGATCCCCTACTCACTGAACATGGTCAGCGAAGGTGCTGCCATCGCAGCGGTGAAGGATCAGGACTTCGTGAAGCGCAGCGTAGAGATGGTGAAGGAACAACGGCCCAAGCTCGACGCAGGTCTCAGGAAGCTCGGCTTCGAGACGTTCCCATCGGATTCCAATTTCATTCTTGCCAGGTCCCCGATAGACCACAAGGTCCTCGTGAACGGTCTCAAGGAACGCGGCGTATTAATCCGCGACTTCGGTGCCAAGCGCAGGACCGAGAACTGCGTCAGGACTACAGTCGGTACCGAAGAGCACAACAGACTGCTGCTGGAGAAGGCCGAAGAGGTGATCTCCGGATGCCGCTGAACATCTCCATCACAGATTATGGCGTAGGAAACCTCTATTCCATCCGTAGGTCCCTGGAGAGCTGCGGAGCAAACGTCAAGGTACTCGACGAC
This sequence comes from uncultured Methanomicrobiales archaeon, assembly GCA_937892275.1. Taxonomy (GTDB): domain Archaea; phylum Thermoplasmatota; class Thermoplasmata; order Methanomassiliicoccales; family Methanomethylophilaceae; genus Methanoprimaticola. Next base: position 18,198 of record CALAVG010000276.1, read on the forward strand.
ATGAAGGGCCTCAGGGATGCGGAGTGCATCGTGTTCCCCGGCGTGGGGGCGTTCGATGCCACCATGAAGAAGCTCCTTCCCATGAGGGAGGAGATCTGCGATATGCTCAAGAGCGGTACGCCCGCCCTGGGGATATGCATCGGCATGCAGATCCTTTACGAAGGAAGCGACGAAGGTAAATCCCCCGGTCTCGGACTCTATAAGGGCAGAGTTGAAAAACTACCCTGCAAGATGATCCCCCACATGGGATGGAACCAGGTCAGGTCCAAAGACCCATTGCTGGAAGGAATCCCAGACGACAACTTCTACTTCGTGCACTCATACTACGGCAACCCGAAGGAGGAAGGCATCACTCTTGGAACCACAGAGTACGAGGGCGTCGAGTTCCCGTCCTTTTTCAGGAAGTACAACACATACGGTACACAGTTCCACCCGGAGAAGAGCAGCGCTTCCGGTAGGAAGGTCCTGCAGAACTTCATTTCTTTCGCGGAGGGACAGCTTTGAGGATCATCCCTGCCGTCGATGTTATGGACCATCAGGTCGTTCAGTTGGTCGGCGGGAAGCCGGGAAGCCAGCAGATCGTCATGCCCGACCCTATGAAAGTGGCCCAGATGTGGGTGGATAAGGGTGCGGACTATCTTCATCTGGTGGATCTCGACGGTGCTTTCGGTAAGGAGAACAACCTTTCTGTGTTCAAGAGGATAACGAAGGAGATCGGAGTCCCCACCGAGATCGGCGGAGGCATCAGGGATGTCGACACCATAGATGATCTCGTCTCAGCAGGAGTGGACAGGATCATAGTTGGTACCAAAGCTGTCAAGGAACCCGATTGGCTCGCGGAGATGGCGGACCGTCATCCCGGAAGGATCGTTCTCTCAATGGACACCAAGGAAGGCAGGATCGCCATCAAGGGATGGCAGGAATCCGCTCAGATATCCATACAGGACATGTTCGACCGTATAAAGGATCTTCCTTTGGCAGCAGTCCTCAACACCAATGTTGATGTCGAAGGTCAGCGTAAAGGTATCGACGAGGCCCAGGCGAAGGATTTCATCACCCGCTGTCCGACCAAAGTAATCGCTTCAGGCGGTGTTACGACACACGACGATGCTAAAATCCTCTCGTTAGCTGGAGCGGAAGGCGCCGTCGTAGGTCTAGCCATGTACACTAACGTCATAAGGCCCTGGGAGTGGAACACTCCTTGGTATGCATGAAACTCGTACAAGCCATTATAATGTTGTATAGTTTTCTAAACTTTGGTGTGATTCTAAGTGAAAGTTCCATGCGAGATGATTGTAACCTATATCCTGCCTACGGCTAAAGGCGCATTGGCTAGAGAACTCGTTATGCAACATGGCCTCACACAGGTCGAGGTATCCCGTCTATTCGGCGTAACCAGCGCTGCGATCTCCCAATACATCAAAGGGACCCGCGGTGGGAACGAGCTGATCGACAAGAGTGCCTACAAAGAAGATTTTTACAAGTTCATCTCTATGATGGCCAACGAGATCATGGCCGGCATGCAGGTCGCGGAAGCGCTCTGCAAGGTCTGCGACTATGTCAGGGAATGCGGTCTCCTCAAGGCGCTGTATGTCCACGAGGGATACGATCCGGACAAACTCCCATTCCTGGATTGTTCGCGATCTCGAATGGCACGAGTTGAAACGAATGAGGTCCGATTACGATAACTTCTCCCTTGTCGTCGGGAGGTTCCAGCCACTGCACGTTGGGCACATGGATGTAATCCGCAAGTGTGCGGAGGAATCAGAGCATCTTACCATCGGTATCGGGAGTGCACAGTATTCCCATACGCCCGAGAACCCCTTCACCGCCGGTGAGAGGTACATGATGATCAACAAGACCCTGAGGGACGAAGGTATCGACAACTACAGCATAGTTCCGATAGAGGACCTCAACAGGTATCCTGTATGGGTGTCCCATGTGGTTTCCTTGGTCCCGCCGTTCAAGAGGGTGTACTCCAACAATCCTCTTACCAAGCGTCTCTTCCAGGAAGCGGGATTCGAGGTCAGGGCCTCACCGTTGTACAACAGGGAGATATTCTCGGGTACCGAGATACGGCGCAGGATCGTAAACGACGAGGAATGGCGCCCTCTGGTGCCCGCACCCGTGGCAGAGGTCATCGATGCCATCGACGGTGTGGAGAGACTGAAGCAGATCAGCATCGGTGTGGAGAATGCCCCGCTCTGAAGTTATAGAATTGATAGATGTCCTGAGGTCGAAGGGTCTCAGGATGTCCGCAGCGGAATCCTGCACCGGAGGGATGATAGGATGCATGATGACGTCCGTGCCCGGTTCCTCCGATGTTTTCCTGGGAAGCGCGGTCACCTATTCCAACGATTCCAAGGAAAGCATACTGAAAGTATCCCATCAGACGCTTCTCGACCATGGAGCAGTGAGCGAGGAGACTGCAAGGGAGATGGTCCTTGGATCGATAAACGCATACGGCAGCGATATCGCAGTCGCCGTGACAGGCATAGCCGGTCCCGGAGGGGCGACGGATGTAAAGCCCGTAGGGCTGGTCTACATCGCCGTCGCAGACGGCCCAAGGATTGTTGTAACAAAAAACAACTTCAAGGGCGATAGGCAATCCGTAAGGGAGCAGACGGCTTTGGAAGCGTTGAAGCTCGCCAAGGATATGGCGGAGGGAAGATTATGAGGTTCGAGAGACAGATGCCCATTTTCGGAGAGGAAGGTCAGCAGAGGATAATGTCCGCAGTGGTAGGGATCATTGGATGCGGAGGATTGGGAGTGAACGTCATAACCCAACTGACAGCTGCAGGGGTATCGCATTTCATACTGTGCGACCATCAGTCACCTGAATTATCGAATCTCAACCGCCAGTTCATCTATTCTGCCTCTGATTACAGGCCCAAATCCGTCATCTCAGCGGAGTGGATCCTCGCTCTCAATCCGAGCGCTGAGGTCCAATCCAACGCGGAACCACTGACGGAGTCCAACTGGGACCTCTTCAGCGGATGCGACATACTAGTGGATTGTCTGGATTCCTTCAAGAGCAGGATGATCCTTTCGGACATGTCCGAGAAGATGGGCATACCTCTGGTACACGCAGGAGTTTCCGGATTTAACGGTCAGATAGCTGTGTGCATCCCCGGCAGGACGAAGAGCCTGCGGGAGATGATCGGTACGATGAAGGATCCCGAGGCCATGATTCCTACAGTCGGTGCCGGAGTATCCGTCATAGCATCCATGGAGGCTTTGGAAGTACTCAAAATTATTTCGGGGATCGGTACCGAGAACGAGGGCAAGCTGATCACCATTGATATGAGGGGCTGGACCACCGATTTCGTGAAGTTCTGATCCTTCGCAGCGGTCCGTCGTACTTCGCGTACAGCTCGGCGATTATCTCTACAAGCCTGCGTACCGAATCACGTGTATCGTTGACCTTGGTGCAGAGCACGCAGTCGAATCTCTCGGGGCAGTCGAACCTGTTCCATTTGAATCCCTTATCATCGCCCATCAGGAATCCGGGTGACAAGCATACTCCCTTCCCTGATGCCACATTGACCAGTGTGGTGTCGTGATCGTTGCTGTTGAAGTATTCTACCTCGGGCTGAGCGATCACACGTTTCTGTACATCTCTAAGGAGAGGCGGAGAACCTCCGCCTATCATCAGCGCCCTTCCCTGGATATCCTCCTTATGGACCATATCGAGCTCGGTAAGAGGGTCATCATCTCTCGTTATCAGATAGATGTTGCTGTCGTAGATGTGATGCTCCACAATACCTGAGTTCTTTGCTAAGGCTCCCCTCTCAGAGAACACAATGTCGATACTTCCGGACAGGAACTGACCGAAGTCCCCGTAGGGACCGAACATAGGTGTGACCGATACCTTCGGGAACTCTTTGGAGAACAATCTGATGGCCTCAGGAAGGAAACGGATGACTGACCTCTCCGGAAGACCTACAGTAATGTTGTCTGCGAACCTTCCGCTGATATTCTGACAGTGCTCTATCGTCTTCCTTAACTCCAGGCGGATACCGAATAGCGAGTTGCAGAACTGTTCTCCCGCGAGGGTAAGTGCAATCCCCCTGCCTTCCCTGCTGAAGATATCGAATCCGAGTTCGTTCTCCAGTTTCTTGATCTGATACGATAGCGTAGGCTGCGATACACCGAGGGATTCCGCCGACTTGTTCATGCTCATGGTGCTGCGAACCTCGAGGACATATTCGATTTGATTGGTATCCATATGTTCTAATAATTGATTTGAAATATTTATCGATTATCGATTTTATTTATAAAAATTGTTTAATAAACATAGTATTCTCAAGAGAACATAAGCAGCGGATCGAAGGATGCTTTCATTCTACGACATCCGCAGTCGATAATGAGGAGATCAAATGGAATTCATGGAATTGAACAATGGGATGAAGTGCCCTATCATCGGTATCGGAACGTTCATGCTCAGTCCTGAGGACGCCGAGAACAGCGTCAGGGAGGCACTGAAGATGGGTTACCGCATGGTCGACACAGCGAACGCATATGTCAACGAGAGGGCCTGTGGCCGCGGTATCCGTGACAGCGGAGTGGATAGGAAGGACATCTTCGTTTCCACCAAGATCTGGCCCAGCGAGTATACGAATCCCACCGCTGTGGATGAGACCCTCGAACGCCTTGGATTGGAATATGTGGATCTCCTGTACATCCACCAGCCTGCAGGGGACTGGTTGGCAGGATACAGGCAGCTTGAGAAGGCCTACAGGGAAGGGAAGGCGAAGTCCATAGGCATCTCCAACTTCGAGGGCAAGTACCTTGACGAGCTGAGGACTAAGTGGGAGATCGTCCCCCAGTTCATCCAGGTCGAGGCTCACCCCTATTTCGTTCAGAAGGACCTCCGTAAGGTCACCGATCCCCTCGGGATCAAGATCATGAGCTGGTATCCTCTCGGCCACGGTGACAGCAAGCTGTTGTCCGAGTCCATATTCGAAGAGCTTGGGAAGAAACACGGGAAGACCCCTGCACAGATCATCCTCCGCTGGCATACGCAGATGGGATTCTCCGTCATACCGGGAAGCAGGAACATCTCACACATCAGGGACAACCTGGACATCCTGGATTTCAAGCTGAGCGATGAAGAGATGTCACACATAGCAACTCTCGATAAGGACGAGAGGTACTACCACCGTACCGATGAACAGCTCGACCAATTCGCAGCTTGGAAACCCGATTTCGAGAAGGCTTGAACAGGTGGGGATAACATGGCGGAATACGGCAAAGAATACGTTTACGAATTGATGGACAAGGGCGGACCGACAGATGTGAGGGAATCGTACTTCGCGGAAGCTGTCGAAGAGATGATGAGGGCCAGGACACTCTGCTTCAGAGCGAACCAGTGCTCACCGGACGATCCGACCTACGTGAAACATCTGGAGGAGCTATTCGGAAGGAAATTGGATGACGTTAGGATACTCACGCCCTTCATATGCGATTTCGGCAACAGAGTCACCCTTGGAAAGAACGTATTCATCAACCATTCCGCCATACTCTCCGCTTCAGGCGGTATCGAATTCCAGGACGGTGTGAGCCTGGCTCCGGGCGTAAGGATCGCAACGATAAACCACGATTACAACAACAGGCATACGCTGTACACCTATGGCAAGGTCACTGTGAAGAAGAACGCATGGCTCGGTATGAACTGCACCATATGCCCCGGTGTTACCATTGGGGAGAATGCAGTTGTCGCTGCTGGCGCTGTAGTTACAAAGGACGTTCCTGACAATGCTGTAGTGGGTGGGTGTCCTGCAAAGGTCATCAAGATGCTAGATCCAGATGAACAGAGGGAGGTCTGGTGATCGAGCCGTATCAAAGTTCCCTCATAGTAGCGGAAATATTTGGTAAAGTTCCCTCATAGTAGCGGAAATATATGGTAAAGTTCCCTCATCACAGCGGAAATTTATATATGGCCAGAGCAATAGATATCACTAATGGAACGTAAGATCACCTCCAAATTACTTGAATGGAAAGACAAGGAAGGTCACAGGCCAATAGTCATAACAGGCTGTAGGCAGATAGGCAAGACCTACTCCGTCCAAGAGTTCGTGAGAGAAAACTATCGTTCCTACGTATATCTTAATTTCGAGTCGGATCCTGATGCCAAGGCCCTTTTCGAAGACTCCCTGGAACCGGAGACCTTGATCCCAAAGATATCGATGTACTCGAATGTGAGTCTCGTAAAAGGTGAATCGGCGATAATACTGGATGAGATACAGGCCTGCTCCGGGGCATTCTCCTCTTTGAAACCCTTGGCTGATTGCGGAATCGACATCCTTTGTACGGGATCGTTCCTAGGCATCAATCTGGAGGATGACGATACAAGACTGTCACCATTGGGATACATCGAGGTCCAGAGGATGTATACGATGGATTTCGAGGAATTCCTCTGGGCAATGGGCTACAACAAGGATCTCATCGCTCTCATAAGGGATTCAATCCGTTCCATGAAACCTATAGAAGGGCCGTTCAACAAGATGATGTTGGATGCATTCAGGATCTACATGGTGGTGGGAGGGATGCCGGCAGCGGTCAGCAATTACGCCAGCACAAGGGACTATCCGTCCACATCCGAGGTATTGAAGGATATCAGGGATATGCTGATCAGAGATGCGGGAAGGTATTCCCGCAAAGCCGGCCGTGCGAAGATAAAAGCATGTATGGAATCGATACCGGCCCAGATATCCAGAGAGAACAAGAGATTCCTGTTCAAGGATGTCGAAAAGAAGAGCAAGGCCGGCAGCAAAGTCTACGGGAATGCTCTGGACTGGATCGAGAATGCAGGCCTATCCAACAGATGTGAGAATATCACAGGATTGATACCTCCTTTGGCAAGAAATGTCAGAGATAGTCACTTCAAGATCTATATGAGCGATACAGGGATACTCATGTCGTTCATGGATGGGGTCGATGCGGCCAACATCGCTCTCAGGGAACCATTCTCCAACAACGGTGCGTTCGTGGAGAATGCGATCTGTGCAGAGCTGGTAAGGAAAGGATATCCTGTGTATTATTACACCAGAGAGAACAGTCGTATGGAGATGGATTTCGTCATATCGATGTCAGGCAAGATCGTCTTGATAGAAGTCAAACCCGGTAATGACAAGAGGTCCAAATCATTGAGAACACTGTTAGCCAGGAAGGATCTGGATTGTGTTGGGATCAAGCTGACCGAATCCAATGTGATGCGTGACGATCATGGTGTCATTCATCTTCCGCTGTATGCTCCGTGTTTCTTCGAAGAGAACAAGGTATCCGACATACACGCCTTGGATGTGGAAGGGGCCAATAAACTCTATGAACGCCTGAAGGGCAAAACTTTCTGAGCCTCAAAAGGCCCAAGAGCTAAACAGACTGTCGACCGATTCCGATTTCATACGGGACACGATGAGGAAGGCTGCAGGGCCGGAGTGAAGTGAACTACTGGAAACACCATTGAAAAAGTAACAGAGTATCTGAAGGAGATAGTCGATGAGGTTATCATCAAGGATGCAAAGACCTCTGCTCTACAGGCCGACCCCGCAATCGTCAGAGCTCTCGGCAGAGCAGGAACAATCGAAATCGCGACCACGAAGGCTTATAGCGCGACCAAGAGAGAGGTCAGTTAAGATGGGGTATTGAGGGAGACAACGACGTTTATACGCTGATATTAGGGGATAAACATCGCAAAAGCGGATGACATTGTATGAAGAAGTCAACTACCATCATTCTAATCGTAGTCGCTGCCTTCGTTGCAGTGTTCCTGATATTAGGAGCTACCGGGAGCACGATAACCGATGTCGAATATGACTACAAGATTGAGGTCACTGACAGTTTTGAAGACAAGTATGGGAATGTTGAGAAGCCCGACCCGGGATACCAGTTCGCTATTCTGACCTACCACATATACAACAAGAGCTACTCGAACGGCATAAGCACCAATCCGTTGACCTGGCAGATGAAGGTCAATGTCGGAGGGCTGAACTATTCATGGTCCCCGATGGAGACATACAGTCATCCCGGGTACAGGCTCATCGACGTCCCCAAGGGCTCGGATGCCTCAGGCGTCCAGGTCTTCGAGGTTCCTGTCGGATACTCGGCATCGGAAATGAAGGGCGTGCTCAACGCGATATTCACCTACGCCAAGATTGAATATAACCCGAACCTTGCCGTTTGAGAACTCTTTAAACTTCTTTCCGTCGAAGTCCAAGTATATATTCTCCAACGAATATGTTCATAGCAAGAACCACAAGGTTCGAACCCTCGAAGGGGCTCTGGTCCGTCGTTAGACGAACCATCTTAGGAGTTCGGATAAAGTCCGAACCACCTGTAGGATCAGGGAGACGAGTTGGAGCTTGAGTCCCTGGTCCTCACCCTTCGTTTTAGAAGGCATGTTATCACCTCCTACAAAGTAGGTCAGGATCAGAGTCCAGCTCACAAGGTCAGGAATCCTCTCGCGAACTGGACTCCCTATTCCCTGCCTATTATTATGTATGCATTCTAAATATATTATACGTTTGGACAAAGTAAGTACATACTAAGAAAAATACTGAATATTTTCTCTATTTTTAATAAAATGTATGGACGGTGTATGAACTAATTATATACAAAGAACGCTATTATCAACTATGAGGGACGAGATTATTATCAATACGACCATCGCAAAGAATGGGAACAGTCTCTGTATGCCCATAACCAAGTCAGAAGCGGCACTCATCGGAGTCACGCACGGTGACGATCTTGAAGTGCATGTCTACGTCAAGGAACGGAAGGGTGGCAGAAAAGAAGATTGATTCTGGAGCGAACCATTTTTCTGCAGTGCTTAAATCTGCTTGGATACTCATGTAACCACCAAACTTGAGAAAGTATTCGTGACTGAAAAAGTAATAACATCGGAAAAGGCGGGAACAGATTCCCGCTGCGAAGCAAAAGTTCACACAGGCCAATCCGGTCGGATCTTCAAGGACCGCCTCAAAATGGCTATCGGTGATTACAACAAGGAGTCAGTTAGATAGATGCTATTCATAAAACTGAACTGGATCAAAAGAGGGTGCATGGATCTGGAGTTCTAAGGCCGAGTGTATTGACGCTGATTGGAGGAATCCAACAAAGGTTATCAATATGCTTAATCTGAAGGACTAACGGAAGTCGAGTGCATGAACTTAAGTTGGAGTTTGATGTTGACATCCATTCTCCAAATGTCGACCTATCGATCTTGCCACAGTCCGCATAATTATTATGGCTCCTCGTGGTTGTACGTGTCATGGAGCACATAATGACCGGAAAGGTCAAAGAAGTCTACAAGCTGGACGACGACACGCTTGAGTTCGCCTACACCAACAACATCTCGGTCTTTGACAAGATCATCCCCTCGCAGATCCCCCACAAGGGAGAGACTCTTTGCAGGACAGCGAAGTACTGGTTTGGACTCCTCACCAAGGAAGGTATCAACAACCACTACATCAGCGAGCCCTCAGCCGATAGGATGAGGGTCAAGAGGGTCGACATCATCAGGGACTACAGCAAGATCGACGGCACTACCAAGAACTATCTGATTCCCCTGGAGGTCATTTGCAGGTACTACGCAGCAGGATCCCTCATGGACAGGATCAAGGCAGGGAAGGTCAAGCCTGAGGATCTCGGATTCCCTGCGGACCACATCGTCAAGGACGGGGAGAAGCTTCCCAAGCCATTCATCGAGTGCACCACGAAGCTCGAAGCTCACGACGAGAATCTCACCGACGAGGAGGCCAAGAAGATGGCTGGGCTCTCCGATGAGGAGTTCGAGGAGATCAAGAGGACCGTCCTGAAGATCGATTCCATCATCGATAGGGAGTGCAGCAAGAGAGGTCTCATCCACTGCGACGGAAAGAAGGAGTTCGCCTTTGACAAGGACAGGAAGCTGATGGTCATCGACACATTCGGTACACTGGACGAGGACCGCTGGTGGGACGCAGACGAGTTCGCCAAGGGAAAGATCGTACAGCTCTCCAAGGAGTTCGTCCGCCAGTACTACCGCGAGACTGGTTACCACAAAGCACTCTACGACGCACGTGAGAAGGGAGAGCCCGAACCGGACATCCCCGCATTGCCTCAGGAGATCGTTGACCGCGTGAGCAAGCTCTACGTCGACATGTTCGAGAGGATCACCGGCGAGAAGTTCTGATCAGAACAGATCGACCAAAACCAATTTCTCCCCGAGGGGACAATCGAGGTTGCCTTCCACCTTCTGGACGGTGTACTTCTCCCCCGGGATCTTACCCATCGGATGGCAGATACTGTATTTCTCACATGAGAGATTCTTGCATTCCGATCCCTTGTATGTGATCTTGCTGCCTTCCATGGCCTGGCGCTTACCGACGGAAGCCCTGGTGCAGATCTTCTCCACTTCCACCGCCGTGACGGAATCCCCGTCGAACTCGTGGCATTCGTGCTCCTGGAGCCTTATCTCGGTTATCGTGTATTTCGCTCCGAGTTCGAGATTGAAGCATACCTTGTTGAACTTGCAGTCGGCGCATTCCTCGATGGGGCCGAGATAGAAGAATTCGGTACCGATCTTGGCCTGATTCTTTCCGACCAACGTTATCTGAGCCATCAGAACACCCCTGTCCTTATGCAGATGTCCTCTACAACATCCCTGGAGACGCCGTTGTCACCGAGTATGGTGTACCTGTCCTTGCGGATCTTGTGAGCGTTCACCACAGCGTTGATGAACTCTTCGTCAGTGAGGTTGATCTCCGAAGCCTTGGTGGGAGCTCCTATCTTCACCAACGCGTGCTTGAGCTCCTCCCAATCCCCTCTCTGAAGATATGTGGTTACGATGGATGCCACTCCGCATTGTTCGCCGTGCATCGCCCTGTTGGGGTACATCACGTCGATGGTGTGAGAGATCATGTGCTCCGAACCGCTGGTGGGCCTGGAGCTCCTGGCGATACTCATTGAGATACCAGAGACGATGATTGGTTTGATCGCAAGCCAGACACTCTCCTCGAGGTTCGGCCTGATGTAATCCGCAGCGTCCATCATGGACTCAGCAGAGAAGTATGCGAACGAATAAGCGGATCTGCTGAAAGGCTCATCCCTGAGCTCGTAAGCCAATTTCCAGTCCCTGAGGGAGCTGAAGTTGGACAGCACATCGGCGCATCCGGATGCCAGCATGCGGTAGGGCGATTGGAAGAGAATCTCCGTGTCCGCGATGACACCCATGGGCGATGCTCCTTCGATGGAGATCGATCCCTTGTCGGATTTGATGGATGCCCTGTTGGAGGCGATACCGTCATGTGCCGCGGATGTGGGGATGCTGATGAACGGGAGGTTGAGGTCGTTCGCGACCACCTTAGCGATATCAATCTTACTGCCGCCTCCGATGGCCAGGATGAAAGTGGAACCGTATTCCGTGATCCTCCTCTTGACCTCCTCGATGTTCTCTAATGAGGCCTTATCAGTGTAGATCGTGTCGATGTCGTATCCCTGAAGATAATCCCTCGCCGCCTTGCCTGCGATCTTGTCGGTCCTCTCACCAGTGATGATAGAACCGGTCTTTCCGCTGTGGATATTGACGCAGATCTCCTCGACGTTGCGGAGCACATCGTGTCCGGCTATGACGTTGCGCGGGAACACGACCATCCTCTCCTTCAGGAACTCATTTGACATCTTGTAATCACTGAACCGTTATCGTGTAACATTCTTAAAAGGAGTGGTTCGGATTCCAGTGCATAGAGCCAGGATATCAACAGCCGCGGTCAGCCATTATATACGTTCAACAGCAGTCCATAATACGTTCAGGCTCGTAGAGGGTTCTTCATGAGGGTATCGATAATCTGCGGATCGGCCGACGACGAGGGAGTCACAATGCGCATGTGCAGCTCCGCTGCTGAACTGCTGAGATCCAAGGGACATTCCGTGGAACTCTTCATGCCCTCCGAGATGAGCATAGCCCATTGCAGGGACTGCGGTTCATGCGAGCATGACGGATGCATCATAAACGACGACATATCCGAGATATACGATTCCTTCTCACAGGCGGATCTCCTGATCCTCTCAACCCCGATTCACTTCAGTGGACCTTCATCGATACTCAAGACGGTGATGGACCGTTTCCAGCCGTTCTGGGGGAATATGGAACTAGGCCACCCGGATTACTGCATCTCGATGATGTGTGGCGGCAGCAAGCAGCCCAACTTCGAATTCACCGAGAGGATCATCAAGGCCTTTTGTATCACCACTGGAATGGAATACCGCGGTTCGCTACAGATACCGGATACCGATTCCGGAGTCGATGATGTCAGGGAGAGGGTAGAGAACTTCCTTTCCGCTATCACAGAAGATAAGGCGCGATGACGTTGGAGAAGCTCTCCATACCATCGGGACGGTCCATGAAAGGTATAGTAGAAGGATAATCCTCGCCTATGACGGACCAAGTGTAACCGCCCAGGCTTCCTTCCATGTCCAGGACGCAGTTACGGTAGTATCCGATGCTGACAAGTTTATCTAGCACTTTCAGGACATCATCCTGCCTTCCTCCTGGAAGTATCGCCTTTCCCTTGTGGACGAAGACCACAGGGACGACTGAATCGGATACGTTGCAAATATCCCTGAGCTCCGAATCGTTGGCGATGAAGTGAAATGGAGCGAACACCAGGGAAGCATCCTTGTTGAACGCATCGAAGACATCCTCAACAGTCTCGATGTAAGTGAAGAACCATATCTCCGTGCCGTGCAGTTTCAGATGCTTCATCACATCCCCGATGAACTCCCTCTCCTCAAAGCTGTTGCAGTCGATGATCGTCACAGGAGGCCTCTGGGATGATGGAAGGCATTCTGATACCTTCCTTGTGAACGGATACGTCCTGTGGCCCTTCTTGGGCTCTACGGACGAGAAATGACCGTCAGATACCAGCATATCGCCGCTTTCGTATGATGCAAAGAATGCAGGTATCTCCATGCACGGATAATCCTGCTAATGATATATGGGGTTGACGATTGCATGATTGAGTCATCTGGCAGAACTTTCGGGCAATGGTACATTTACCCTAGATAGACGTTCACTAACCATGGCAGACTTCGCTGCGACGATAGACCGCATGTTCCACATAACGGAAAGGGGCTCAGACATTAGAACAGAGATTAGAGGAGGTATCATCACATTCCTTGCGATGTCCTACATATTGGCCGTGAATCCTTCGATCCTGTCCGCAGCGACTGGTCCGGAACTCTTTGGGCGCTAGTTACCGCTACGGCGCTTGCCTCTGCAATATCATGTCTGCTGATGGGATTCTATGCGAACTTCCCAGTTGCTCTCGCACCGGGTATGGGTATCAACGCATTCCTTTCCTATACCATAGTCATGGCGATGGGTTTCACCTACACCCAGGCGCTGTTCATCGTCCTGCTGTCAGGAATAATCTTCTTCCTGCTGACCGTCACCGGTTTCAGGATCCATGTCTTGAAGAGCATACCGACCGCAATGAAACTCGCGATCACGGCCGGTATCGGATTCTTCATTGTCGTCCTCGGATTGTTCAACACTGGGATCATCGTCCACGGAGAAGGCACCGCATTGAGTCTCGGTAACCTCTAGACACCCGGAATCAACATCGCCATCGTCTGCATAGTCATAACCCTGTTCCTCTGGGCTAGGAACATCTGGGCGGCAGTGCCCATAGGTATGGTGGTGACCATCATCATCGGAGTCATCGGAGGTGCATTCTTCGGCCGGGATACCGTCATAAACGGAAGCCAGTTGGTCCCCGGAGTAGGGACAGCATCTTTGTGAGAGGTCATTGCCATGCCTGATTTCGGTCTGTTCGGTCAGCTCTTCTCCGATATCGGGGAGATTACGGACACCCTGTTCGCATCCCTGATCATCTCCACCCTGTCATTGGTCATCATCGACATGTTTGACACCACAGGTACCCTGCTGGGGCTTGGCCGTACCGCCGGACTCTCCGATGAGGAAGGGGATATGGACGGTTACGAGAAGGCCCTCAACGTCGATGCGGTCGCCACCGTATTCGGTGCTTTCGCAGGTACTTCCACGGTGTCATCGTTCATCGAATCCAGTACCGGTATCAGTGTCGGTGCGAAGACCGGTCTGATGGCCATTGTCGTGGGTATGCTCTTCATAGTGGCCATGTTCTTCTCGCCTGTTTTCGCCTTCATCACCCCCGCATGCACCATAGGGGCACTCTTCCTGGTGGGGCTTCTGATGATCACATCTTTGAAGGATATCGACTGGCACGACCATGTCACAACGGCCACGGTATTCGTCACACTGTTCATGATGGGGCTGTCCGGTTCCATCACCGACGGTTCGCCTTGGGTACTTTCACTTACATCATCTGCATGGTTGCCACGGGCAAGACCAAAGAGGTACATCCGATGCTATGGGTCTTCAAGATCATATTCCTGGCCTATTTCATCATGACATTCAGATTCGTTCCATGAGTCGGATGATTGGTCGAATCGGTCTTTGGAGCTGATTGGAAATGATTAATTATGTCCAAGATCATGCAATATCAATCGGAGTGGGTTTTAGGCCCCCTAAGGGGCCTTGGTCCATCAGCCGATGAACCATCTCAGCAATTCAGACAATGTCCGGATTGCTGAAAGGACCAGGGATGCGTTTTGGAACTTACGATCCTGGTCCTTTCCCCTATTGGGCATTTTGTCACCCCCTAGCAGATAGGTACGGAACGGAAGTCCAATCACGATAAGGAAGTCCTCACGTGACGGACTTCCTCCCCGTCCGGAACCATACTTGTTGAACGGGTAAATAATCTGTTGCCGATTTTCTAAGGTCTATAGAGGAAAGGGTTTCCAGAGTTATCTCTGGGATATCAAATCGTCCTTGATCCTGGCCAACTCCGATGGAGAACCTTTTATGAGTGCCTGATGATACCTATGCGAGGTCACTAAGATGGTAATCTACAAATGCGCCAAATGTGCGAACGCATTCGAGGTCGTCTTCAAAGCACCCTGCACACCCAAGTGCTGCGGAGAGGACATGATCGTCCTCGAGCCCAAGACAGACGACTTCAAGAACGAGAAGCATGTCCCTTACATCGAGAAGCAGGACGGTGGATTCCTCGTCAAGGTCGGAAAGGAGACAGCCCATCCGATGGTCGAGGACCACTACATCGTCTACATCCAGATCTGCGCTGACGGAGTCATGATGAGGAAGTACCTCAAACCCGGAGACGCACCCGAGGCATTCTTCAAGACAGATGCAAAGGAAGTCAAGGCCTGGGAGTACTGCAATAAGCACGGACTCTGGAAGTCCAACCAGTGAATTAAACTTCAGCCCCTTTGGGGCATTTTATCCCTTTATCAAATTTAATTTAAGTTGACAGCTTAATTAATTTTGTAAAAAAGAAAGTATGATGCCGGTCTCCCGGCATAGGGTTTCATTCGAAAGTGATGCTGACAGGCTTCTTCAGTCCCATTCCGGATTCAGCCTCAACCGCTTTCACGATACCGCAGGGCACGGGGCACGCGGTGTGACGCAGGCATTCTGCGGCCTTCTTATAGATCTCGGACTCCGTGAACGGAGTTCCGATGGCTTCGTAGGGATTGATGCCCTCTATGGGCGTGAGCTTCTGCACCATGGGGCAGTTGCTCTCAATGACGACGTTGACCGACATCATGTCGTCGCTGGCCGTGGCGATGATCTTCGAAGTCATCCCGCACACGCCGGGCTGAACATTGCAAACTGTAGGACACATTTGTTTCAACTCCACCAATCTTTCTTGCGGTCGATCGTCTCGTCTCTGTCTGGGCCGAGGCTTATCAGGTCCGCAGGCACCTTGAGGTACTTCTCTATGAACTCGATGTACTCCCTCATCTCGCCGGGCAGGTTGTCGTAACCGGCCTTGACGACATCCATAGTGTTGGACCATCCCTTCCATCCCTTGAAGGTCTCGTACACGGGCTTGGCCCTGTTGAGCTTGGCGATGGATGCGGGGAAGTGCTTGACCTCCTCTCCGTCTATCTCGTATGCTACGCACACAGGGAGTTCAGGGATATCGTTGAGGACATCGATCTTTGTGATACCGAGGGATGTGAACCCGCAAAGTCTCGAAGCATGCTCCACTACGACCAGGTCCAGCCATCCGCATCTCCTTCCCCTTCCCGTGGTGACACCGAACTCTCCGCCTCTCTTCTGCAGTTCGACACCGAAATCATCATGGATCTCGGATACGAACGGGCCTTCTCCGACACGTGTGGTGTAAGCCTTCACGATACCGACGACCTTGTCGATCCTGTTGGGAGCGACACCGGAGCCCGTACAGATTCCGCCTCCGCAGGTGGCAGAGGATGTGACATAGGGGTAGGTACCGTGGTCGATGTCGAGCATAGCACCCTGTGCACCCTCGAATACGACGTTCTTGCCGTCATCCAGCGCTTCGTTGATGAGGACGGACGTGTCGCAGATGTACTTGCCTATCTGGTCCCTCCAGCCGGTCATCTTGTCGAAGAGGGATTCCGTTGTGCAAGAGCACTGTTCGGCATCCATCATGGCCATGAGGTCCTTCTTGTACGGGAGGACGAAGGATATCTTGTCCTCGAGGAGGTCGTCCTCCAGAAGGTCCCCCGCCCTGAATCCGATCCTTGCGATCTTGTCCTGGTAAGTGGGTCCGATCCCCTTCTTGGTGGTACCCACGTTGTTCTTTCCGCGGTACTTCTCCTCAGCCCCGTCCAGCTTCTTGTGGTAGCCCATGATCAGATGAGCCCTGTCGGATATCCTCAGACCGTCGATGGATCCCCCGATGTCAAGGACCTGCTTGATCTCCTCTCCGAGCTCCTCCAGGTTGACGACGACACCGTTCCCGATGACCGCGAGCTTCCCCGGCCTTACGACTCCCGAGGGGAGTCCGTGCAGCTTGAACACCTTGTCATCGACGATGATCGTGTGTCCTGCGTTGTTACCGCCCTGGAAACGTACGATGAGATCGGATTTCTCATCAAGATAATCTGTGAGCTTTCCTTTTCCTTCGTCTCCCCATTGGGAGCCGATGATAGCTAGACTCGGCATGTTTTAGGCACCTAGTCTGGATAAAGAGAACGAACGATATAAGGGATTGTCCGATTATCACTTCTTGGAATCGGGGCTCGCTTCCTTGTAGAGGGAAATGATGTCATTCAGGGGAAGGTCCGTCTTGAATGATGTGGGCGATATGTGGGTGAAGGATGCTTTGCCGTTCGTGTTCAGTAATTCCACGAAATCCGCAAGTTTAGCGGGCGACATCTTGATGAAAGATGACAGTTCGCTCATGTCGTATACGAAAACCTCTGTATCCAATTCGTTCTTCCAGAGGTCCAGGTACTTGGTGCATCTCTTCTCCGCCGCCATTCCGGTGGGGTCCATCTTTGAAACGAATTCCTGATCGTGCAGCGGACCGAGCCAGAAGGGTCCGTACTTGTGATCGGGATCGTAATGCACGGATGTGGACCTCTCCAATGTATTCATGTCGTATTGCATGTAACCTAACCGGGCCATCATCTTGTCTGCCTTCTCGGCACCCTCCTCTATCTGAATGTAGGTGCGGAAGTAGTGGTCTGCATAGAATGACAGCAACGGTTTCATTCCTCTGTCGAACTTGGCAAGTTCCCTCGCGATGGAGCACATCAGGATGCGTAGTCCGCCTTCGTGACACATGTATCCCCTTACAGGTTCCGATTGGTATCTGCGCCTGCACTTGGGTGCGTGGGCTCCTGCCAGCGGAGCGGTATCGGTAGCGGTAATCGCCAATATTCCTTTCTTCCTGCATCCAAGGATTGCGGATTGTACGAAGGGTGCAGGCGAACCGAATGGATCAAGATCTACGTAATCGAATGCCTCATCTGCGAAAAGAGAATGCAGATTCCTGTTAGAAGATGTGCAGTTCTCAAGCTTGTTCAGTTCGATGTTGGCTTGTATGTAAGGTATCGCATCGGGACTGATGTCGTTGGCTGTGACCTGTGTTCCCTTGACCTCGTTGGCTATCCTAACAGCCCTGGAACCGGTTGCGGTCATCGCATCGGCTACAGTCAGATCCCTTCCGAC
>CALAVG010000277.1 GCA_937892275.1 uncultured Methanomicrobiales archaeon
GGAGAGCCTGGAGGTCGTCCCGATCCCTGCTGAGAAGAAGATACGCACGAGCCGCTTCGTGTTCAAGGACGGAAGGCTCCAGAAGATCACCGAGGAGGTCGACCTTGTTGCCGATGCCCCTGTGACCGTCGAGTCATCCACCGTATCCGAGGAGCTTCCGACCGAAACAGAAGAAGTCGTTCTTCCCGCTGAACCTGAGGTCGAGGCGCTTCCCGCACTCGCAGAGGCCGCGATGAAGAACGCCGAGAACGTGTTGTTCACCTTCGGCCAGTCCAAGAAAGGCTACGATTCCGTCAGATTCTCTTTCTGATCAACTGGATGAAACTCCTTACCTTCTAAACGATTTTCCTACTTCTTTTATAACATCATACTCATCCAGGTTCCCATGGAGCTTCTTCTGCAGGTCCTGTTTGCGATGACGGTCATATTCGTCATGGCACGTCTCGGTTCGATATTATTCAGTAAATTCGGTCTACCCGGTCTCATTGGGGAGATTCTGATAGGAATAGTCATCGCGAACCTAACCTTCGGAGACATCAACTTCATGCATGACATCCTCCATATAGACTTCGATTCTGAGGGATATAAGAGCGAAGTGTACACGGTCATCTACATGCTGGCCGAGCTAGGAGTCATATTCCTTCTGTTCTCCGTCGGATTGGAGACGAAGGTGAAGGATCTGCTAGGCTCCGGTAAGGCTGCGTTCCTGTGTGCTCTCCTGGGAGTTATACTGCCATTCGTGGCAGGTCTCGCACTGGTCCTCGCCGTAGGCGGATATGACATGAACGCAGCGATGTTCATGGGAGCCGCTATGGTGGCGACATCCGTAGGTATCACCGCGCGTATCATCAAGGATATGAGGCTCATGGAAGTGAAGGAGTCCCGTATCATTATTGCAGCCGCCGTCATCGATGATGTCCTGGGAATGATCGTTCTGGCGATCGTACAGGGAATGGCCACCAGCACGGATGGGCTCGATATGGTGGATCTCATTATCATCATCCTCAAGGCCGTACTGTTCGTGGTCATCGCCATCGGTGTAGCCAAGTATGTTGTGCCCAAGATCTACGACTTCTTCGACAACAGGAAGAGGGCGGCAAGGGCTGCGGGAAAGATCCCCTACACTTACAACAAGCTCATCATCGCGATTATCGTCTGTCTCGGAATGTCCTGTCTCGCAGAGTTCATAGGACTTGCGGCGATCATCGGTGCTTTCCTCGCAGGAATGCTGTTCGCAGACCATGCGTGGGAATGGGAACTGGAGCAGAAGGTGGAAGCCATCACCTCGTTCATGATCTCGTTCTTCTTCGTGAACGTCGGACTCATGGTCGACATATCGTCGCTGACCGACGTAAGCGTGATCATTCTCGTCGTAGTCGTCATCCTGCTTGCGATGCTGACCAAGTTCGTCGGATGCGGTTTCGGAGCCAAACTCGGAGACAAGTCCATTGACAAGTCATCCTTCAGCATCATCGGAGTAGGAATGATGCCCAGGGGAGAGGTCGGAATCATCATCGCATCCATCGGACTCAACGCAGGTGTGATGTCCGGGGATCTGTACACCGTCGTGGTCATGATGTCTGTTCTGACCACGATCATCGCACCGCCGATACTGTCCATGCTCTTCAAGAAGAAGTACACTGAACAGTATGAGATCGTCCCCGAGGACAGGATCTGAAACAGCGATCCGGCCCGGTGTTCCGTTCGAGGCACCGGGTCTCTTTTCTTTTTATAAATATTACGAAAAATTTATATTATAGTAAGGGTGCCCAGAATGATTAGGAAAAGAGTTCAGCCTATTCAAACTAAAAATGTACATTTTTATCCATACATGTAACTATTAAATCAAAACAATAACGTTCTATTACTAATGTCATTAGATTTCGATTCATTCATTGACGCCGTCTGGGAGTTTGACGATGTTTTCTGGTTCATCCCATTGGTGCTCATCGTAGCCTTCGGATTATACGCCACAGTGAAGTTCAGGGGCGTGCAGTTCGTATGGCTCAAAGAGATGTTCAGGGTCACATTCTCGCTCGAGAAGGGTGCCAAGGACAAGATCACTCCGTTCCATGTGTTCTGTGTGAGTATGGGTAACCGCATCGGTATAGGTAATATAGCCGGACCGATCACGGCCGTCGCCCTCGGAGGTCCCGGGGCCATCTTCTGGATGTGGATCTTCGCCACACTCGGAGGTGCCACAAGTTTCGTGGAGACCACCGTCGGACAGATCTTCAAGAGCAGGGATGAGAACGGGGACTTCATCGGAGGGCCTGCATACAATGTCGCCAAAGGACTCAACGCAAAGAAGTTGGGGATGGCCATTGCGGTCCTGATGATTGCCGTCTACATCGGTGGATTCGTTCTTTCAGAGATAGTCACAATCTCATCTTCATTCACGGCCGCTTATGATTTCGATAAGAACACGCTCGTCATCGCATTCATCCTTGCGGTCATTGCAGTCCTTGTAGCTATCGGAGGATTCAGAGGAGTCGCGAACGTGTCCGTAGTCATCGTTCCGTTCATGGCCTTCGCATGGATCGTACTCTCCATCGTCGTCATCGCCATGAACTTTGACGGCGTCTCCGATGCGATCGCCGCCATCTTCACCTGTGCCTTCAATGTTCCTTCGGCAGTCGGTGGAGGATTGGGATCCATGATCGTATGGGCGTTGAGAAGAGGTGTCTGGTCCAACGAGGCAGGAGAAGGTACCATCACCAACATCTCCTCATCTGCGGATGTCCCCCACCCTGTTAAGCAGGGTCTCTCACAGTCTATCGGTGTGCTGTTCGATACGATCATCAGCACCATGACCGCATTGGTCATCCTGAGTTTCTTCCACGGAAATTATGATGATATCAGCGGCAAATACATAGGTCTCGGCGAGAGTGCTCAGGCCCTGATGCAACATGTCATGGAAGCATCCATCGGAGATCTTGCACCCACCCTTGTGTTCTTCTTCATGTTCCTGTTCGCGATTACCTGTTTTATGGGAGATTATGTCATAGGTATGAACAATCTGAAATTCATTACGCATAACAGGAAGGCAATAATCGGATTGATGCTCATCACCGTGTTGATAGTGTTCTTCTCTGCATATTACGGATCAGAAGGACTCTACGCGATCATGGATGTCATCCTCGGTGTGGCCGGAATAGTGAACTGTTTCGTAATGTTCAAACTGAGCAAGTTCGCATACGAGGCATTCCAGGATTATCGCAAGCAGAAGGCCGAGGGCATCAAGGAACCGGTCTTCCACAAGAGTGTCCTTTCGGACCCGTCCGGTGTCACAGAATGGGATGACTGAGTAAAACGCTAACCGCTCCAGGTCCCTTGGTAGACCTGGAGCATCCTTTTCCGATCATTATTGAGAATGGATATGAATCGGCATAGCATCCGCTATGCATCGACCGATCCAGAGTATGTTCACAGTATAGACTGGAACAGAGTACAGATGCAACGATAAGTTGGAGTTATACTCAGAGGGAGAAGAAGGTCGTAGCGATCTCTACGATGACGATGACTGCGATAGCGATACCGATCACTGCGTAGGGGCTGACCTTGAGACCCTTCTCGTTCTCGACGTCGAAGTATCTCATCAGACCTGCAGAGGACTGGAAACCGCTGTCGTTCTTTTTTGCCATGTTCATGCGAATTAAGGAAGACTATAAAAAAGATGCTATGGCTGAGTCGATACTCTATTCACGCGACCGAAACCCATTTTTATTATACATATATGGAGGACTTGATTAGAATGCATTGGGCAGATGTCATCGCACAGGAAGTGGCCGATACCTGCGAGCACCCGTTGATCGCAACAGGTATCAGCCCCACGGGGATCATCCACGTAGGAAGTCTCAGAGAAGCAATCACCGGAGAATCCATCCGCAGTGCGGTAGCATCCAAAGGAAAGGATGTCAGGCTAATCTATCTCATCGATTCCTTCGACCCCCTCAGGAAGAGGTACGAGTTCCTCCCCGAGGAGTACGAGAAGTACGTGGGTATGCCGATCTGCATGATCCCTTGTCCGTGCGGAAAGCATGACAACTACGCCCACCACTTCATCCAGCCCTTCCTGGATGCCGTCGATTCCCTCGAGGTCCACTGCGAGATCGTATGGACCCATGAGCTCTACGCGAAGGGAGAGTTCGCCAAGTGGATCGACATGACGATCAACAAGAGGCAGGAGGTCATCCAGATCCTCCACGAGGTCACAGGAAAGGATGCTGACCCCAACTTCTCGCCCTACGACCCGCTCTGCCCTGACTGCGGCCGTTTCTGCAAGGCGAACTACGACACTTACGAGTTCCCCAACCTGGAATATAGCTGCAAATGCGGATCCCACGGTAAGATCGACATCAGGAAGATGGAGGGAAAGCTCAAATGGAGGCTCGAGTGGCCCGCAAAGTGGATGATCTTCGGAACATCCGCTGAGCCCTTCGGAAAGGACCATGCTGCAGCAGGAGGATCCTACGATTCCGGAAAGAGGATCGTATCCGAGATCTTCGGCGGAAAGGCACCCTATCCGATCCCGTACGAGTTCGTCCAGCTCAAGTCCGGAGGACAGATCGTGCAGATGCACAAGTCCCTCGGAAGCGCTGTCACAGGTCTCGATGCGATCAACATGACCCCTCCTGAGGTACTCAACTACCTGTTCCTCAGGTCACAGCCCAACAGGGCCATCGATTACGACTACGGAATGGGTCTCCTTGATATGGCAGACGAGTACGACAGGATGGAGAGGGCATACTTTTCCAAGGAGTTCACCGAGGCCGAGGAGAACAACGTTGCTGCGTATGTGATCGCACAGCACAACCATGTTCCCGAACAGCTCCCGCTGCAGATCTCTTACAGGCATCTGGTGAACGTCGTCCAGATGACCAAGGACTTTGACGGTGTCATGCAGGTTCTCGGAAGGACCGAGGACATGTCCAAGGCCACAGACTTCGACATCAAGAGGCTCCAGGTCAGGGTCGACTGCATCAGGTTCTGGCTCGCCAACTTCGCACCCGAGAACGTGAAGTTCTCCATTCAGGAATCCGTTCCCGAGAATATTGAGCTCAGCGCCGACGAGAAGGCATACTTCAAGGCACTCGCAGCCCTATTCAAGGACATCGAGTGGAATGCGGAGCATATCAACGCCGCTGTAACCGATGCAGCGAAGGACGGAATCGGCAACAAGGGCGCATTCAAGGCGATGTACAAGATCCTCATCGGAAAGAATATGGGTCCGAGGCTCGGTCCGTTCCTTGCAAGCATGGACAGGCAGTTCGTCCTCGACAGGCTCGAGCAGGCAGCTCAGTGACACTCACCGTTTTATCGATGTAAAGGGATGAGGGATTATGGTTCCGAGCGACATCGTACCTAATCTGACGGTCGTAGGCATAGCCGTGACCGTGGTCTCGTTCTTAGTGTACGTCTTCGCTCCCGATACCATTTTCCTGGTATTATTCGCACTTGGCATAGTCTTGATGATTGGAGGGTACACCTTCGTGGTTTATCAGAACAAGAGGACCGGTGATGCGATAGAGGCCAAACAGCTGGAGCTTGACGAGAGAGGATACATCATGTCCCTTGATGAATCATACGTCCCCTATCAGGATGAGGCGACCATAGAGACATTGGAGTGATCGCTGTGGCCGCACTGAACGCCCACATCCTGTATCTTCTCTTCGATTCGGCCAACATGCACAGGTGGAACGACCATCTCAGGCCGGTTGACTTGACAGAGATGGACAAGCAAGCCCACAAGGCCGCAATATCATGGGTACTGGGCAAATACGAGGAGAAAGCAGGCAACACAGTGAACTGGCGCAGGCTCATCGAACATCAGATGTTCTCGTTCATCCAGCGTTCCGTTCTGACAGATCTGAAACCGCAGGTCTTCCACAAGATCTCCCAGGACAGGAAGGAGGAGGTCAATACTTTTGTTATATCCGAGTTCGATAGACTCGTCCCGGATTCGGATTCGTCGTTCAGGGACAGGTTCGTCGCCTATCTGGGGAAGGACGACAGGTCCCGCGAGGATGATATCGTCCGTGCTGCGCATTATCTTGCCACCCGTTGGGAGTTCAATCTCATCTACGATTCGAACAGGTCCATCTACGGTATCGACATAACCCGCGAGGAGATCGACGAGCAGATCGACCAGCACAAGGACCTCGCAGGCGTGAGGGAGATAACCACGCTGAGGAGCGGGGCATTTAACTTCGTGGACCTGATAGGGCAGCTCAGGTTCCAGCAGCGCTGGGCAAGGACTCCCCGCATACCTAAGACCACGGTCCTAGGGCACTCGCTCATGGTAGCGGATTCGATGTTCCTCCACGACATAGAATCCGGCGTATCGGATAGGCAGATCTACAACGATTACTACACAGGTCTGTTCCATGATCTCCCTGAGGTACTCACGAAGGATGTGATCACGCCTATCAAGGTCAACGTATCGGGATTGGCATCCGTCCTCGAGGATTACGAGCGCGAGCTCGTCGACGAGAGGATTCTCCCGCTCATCGAGAAGGAATGGCACGACGAGTTCAGATTCATGGTGCTCGATCCGTTCACCGATGTGGCGGATGGTGAATTCGGCCCCCGCAACGGATACGATCTGAAGACGTGCGACAACCTTGCGGCCTACATGGAGGCGCACATCTCCATTTGCTACGGAGTCAGTTCGTCAACCCTGAGAGAGGGGGAGCATGATATCCGTCTGAAACTCCTCGATAGGAGAAAGGGCATCGATACCGCCAAGATCATCAGCGAACTCGATACCATGCCTATTTGAACGATGAATCAGTTCCTTCATCCATGAGGAAAGATTTCGGAGCAAAGCCCTGCATTTATCCTGAACCCGTTCTAATCGTCGGTACATACAACGAGGACGGTACACCCAACGCAATGAATGCCGCCTGGGGAGGTATCCACGAGGATTTCGAGGTAGGCCTATGCCTGTCGCCCGAGCACAAGACAGTGGAGAACATCTTGAAGCGCAAAGCGTTCACAGTTGCATTCGCAACTGCGGAGACTGTCGTCGGATCCGATTATGTCGGTATCGTGTCCGGTAACAACGTCAAGGACAAGTTCGCAAAGGCAGGATTCACAGCGGAGAAGAGCGCCAAGGTGGATGCGCCGATCATCAAGGAGCTTCCCATCTGCCTGGAATGCAAGCTGAAGAGTTACACCGAATCATGCTGCGAATGCATCGGGGAGATCGTCAACCTCAGTGTCGACGAATCAATTCTCACCGATGGCAAGGTGGATCTGAAGAAGTTCCATCCGATCATCTACGACGGATTGAACCATGACTATCTCGCATTCGGAGAGAAGGTCGGCAAAGCGTTCAGCGACGGTAAGAAGCTCAAATGAGAATAATTGGGGGGGGATGACCCCCCTTAAACCTGTTTTCAGTGTTTTCTGTCGATGACTTCCTGTCCCCTCATGTAGGGCCTCAGGACTTCTGGGATGGTGATGGTTCCATCCTTGTTCTGATAGTTCTCCATGATGGCGACGACTGTCCTGGGGAGTGCGAGACCGGATCCGTTCAGGGTGTGGACGAACTCGCTCTTCAGGTGGGGCTCGGGCCTGTACTTGATCCTTGCCCTCCTTGCCTGGAAGTCTGTGAAGTTGGAGCATGAGGATGCCTCGAGCCACGCGTCCTTTCCAGGTGCGTAGAGTTCGAGATCGTAGCACTTGGAGCATGAGAAGCTCATGTCCCCGGTACAGAGCAGCAGCACCCTGTAGGGCAGATGGAGACCGTTGATGAGATCCTCTGCGTTCTTCCTGAGCTCCTCGAGCCTCTCGTATGACTTGCTGGGCTCGACGAAGTTGACCATCTCGGTCTTCCTGAACTCGTGGACACGGATGATTCCCTTGGTGTCTGCGTGCTTTCCCACCTCGCGCCTGTACGATGTCAGGTTCGCGGTGTAGTAGATGGGTAGCTGGGACTTGTCCAGGATCTCGTCTTGCAGGAGGTTCGTGATGGGGACTTCTGCGGTGGGGTTGAGGTACATGTCGTCCTTCGTGAGGTAGTACATGTCGTCCTTCAGGTTGGGGTACTGTCCGGTTCCGATGACTGCTGCCTTGTTGATGACCGCAGGCACAACGAGCTCGGTGTATCCCTGGTCCTTGTGGGTGTCCAGGAAGTAGTTGATGAGGGCACGCTCGAGCCTTGCTCCGTCGCCCTTCATGACGTAGAATCCGCTTCCGGCGACCTTCGTTCCCCTGTCGAAATCGATGATGTCCAGTTCCTCTGCGAGCTCCCAGTGCTCCTTAGGCTTGAAGTCGAATTTCCTCTTCTCTCCAGCCTCGTAGACGACTACGTTCTCAGTGTCATCCTTTCCGATGGGAACTGACTCGTGGGGGATGTTGGGGATGTTGAGGACACAGTCCTGCCTGATTTCCTCCAGCTCCGCCATCCTGTCGTCGTTGGCCTTGATCTTGTCACCGACGGTACGCATCTCTGCAATCTTCTTGTCTTTCTCCTCACCCTTGGGCATCTTGGAGATCTCGAGGGAGACATCGTTCCTTGTCTTTCTGAGGCGGTTGTTCTCATCAGTGAGGGACCTCCACTCGGAATCTGCCTCGAGGAACCTGTCCAGTATGGTCTCGTCTCTGTTTCTGTTCCTGATCATCGTCCTGATCATGTCAGGATTCGATCTGATCACGTTGACATCTAGCATTTCATTACCTCAGAATTTCTTTTGGGAGAGCGAGGTCCATGTCCTCTTGTCGGTCACGACGATGACGCCTCCGCGGACATCCACGATCACTGCACTCGTGTTCTCCTCTATGGATGCGGCGGCATCCTTGGCCCCCTCATCCGAGTTGGAGAGCACCTTAACCTTGATTAGACGGTTCTTCTTCAGCTGTGCGGTGATCTCCTCGAAGAGTCCCTGGTCGAGACCGTCCTTCCCGACGTGTACCGTGGGGTTGATCTCGTTGGCACGCCTCATGAGCTCTTTCCTGGCATCCTTCTCCGTCATGTTCTCTGCTCCCTGATGTACGGTAAGCGCCGTACTTCGCCGCACGCATCGCATGTCATGATGACCTTGTGATTCGAGAGTCTTACTGTGCAGTTGACACCCGGCACCATCGGGAGATGGCAGTTCTTGCAGAACCTCTTCTCCTTCGGCATCTTGACACGAGTCTTGCCGCTTATGCCCATCGCGATATCGATGTATCTCCTGGCCCTGTCGTCCCTGCCGTTCCTCACGGCCTCCTCGGACATCGTCAGCAGTTTGTCGATGCGATCCGCTCCGATCTGTTGGATAGTAGCGTTCGGCAGACGGCGTGACATTTGCGCACCTATGACGGTTGGGACATTCGCCGTCTTATAATAATTATTGCTTCGCTCAGAGTTCGGAAGCAGGTAGTAGGGACCTGAGGTACTCGCGTATCTCCAGCTCCTCCCCGGCGAACTCCTTGTCGGTATCCACATAGGTCTCGAACAGGAACATGGCATACTCGTGGAAGGCGATGATGCATTCGTCCCAGGAGGGCTTGTTCACATAGATGCCGAGGTCGTCGTTGGAGAGCAACCAGATGTCATTGTACTGGTCGTATGCCGTGGTGGCGATCA
Source organism: uncultured Methanomicrobiales archaeon (assembly GCA_937892275.1). GTDB lineage: Archaea > Thermoplasmatota > Thermoplasmata > Methanomassiliicoccales > Methanomethylophilaceae > Methanoprimaticola. The sequence continues at coordinate 9,575 of CALAVG010000277.1, forward strand.
GCGGGTTAAGGAGATTCCTGTCGCCGTTCTTGGATATGATCCTGTGGAATTTGAGGTGGGGGATGGTGTAGCAGCCGGAGATTTTCTCGACGCTGACTATGTGGCCTTCCTTGTTCCTCTTAACGTTGCCCACTACGATGACGGGTCCCGCGTTGCAGAATCCCGGGATGTCTGATGATGCGATGTTCCTGTCGAAGGTCAGTGGAACGAGGTACGAATCGTTGGTGAGGTTGTAGTGGTTCCTCCTGACCTCGTCCTTCTGCATCTTACCTACGGCTGCGGATAGCCAGTTGCTGTTGTTCGCGTAGGATTCGATCTTCTCCCTGTTGAGGTTCTCGAATCTCCTGATGTTGTCCTCGGTACCGTATTCCAGCACGTATCCGTCAAGGTGTTCGGAGAGGGACAGAAGGTCCTTAGCGATCAGTGCGCGGGCCTCCTCCTCTTCGAAGGTGTCCTCCATCCAGGTACCGGTGGCACCGGTGCCAAGGAAATCGAGTGTGGCACAGAGTATATTCATAGCTCCCTCGAGCGCCTCGTCGTTGCCTTCCGAGGGTCCGGTTGAGAGTCCGTTCTTGTTGCCTCCGATGGTCAGGTCGAACTTCCTGACGAGTTCCTCGGGGATCTCGTTCTGCAGTCTCATTGAGAGTCTCAGGAGCATGCATCCGATGTCCGTCAGAAGTTTCTGGACATCGATCATGGTCTGACCTGCTACTGAAATGGGCACACCTTCCCCGGGATCGGGGTCGGTAGGGATAACTGCAAAACTGAACGAGCGCATCGTTTCTGTATCCGCACGTGAGTTAATAAGTTATCGAGCAGTTGCCAGGAACAGGGGCCGGCGTAACATTCTGTAGATGCCCCTACAATATTGCGCACGCGACTTCTCGCCATAAGGTTTATATGGGTGCTGTCAATCGTCCGAAACATAACAATGGGCGATGACCTAGTCATTAAATATGGCGTCTGGGTTGTCGAGCCTATCGCAATCACAAATTGGTGGTTTAAATGGTAAGAAAGCCAGCATCGATGTACAGACAGATCAAAGGGCAGGCATACACTCGCCGTGAATACATGGGAGGAGTGCCCGCAAGCCGTGTCAGCCAGTATGAGATGGGAAACACCAGGCAGGAGTTTCCCGTCACACTCACATTGAAAGTCAAGAACCGTGTCCAGGTAAGGCACACCTCGATCGAGGCAGGCCGTATCGCAGCAAACAAGGTTCTCACTTCCCAGGCAGGAGTCGCCAACTACCACATGACAGTTAGGGCGTACCCTCATGTCGTCCTCAGGGAGAACAAGCTCGCGACCGGAGCAGGAGCTGACCGTGTCTCGAGTGGTATGCGTCAGGGATTCGGAAAGGCTGTCGGAACAGCTGCAAGGCTGGAGCGCAACCAGGCCATCCTGACTGTCAGGGTCAACCCTGACAAAGTCGCAGTAGCGAAGGACGCTCTCTGGAGAGCATCCATGAAATTCCCCTCCCCTTGCTACGTCGATGTAGAGCAGGGTAAGGAATTCGTAAACTGATTCCAAGATGTTCGATTTCCAACTGGACAACATCGTTGCTTGGATTCGCGACGGAGGTTATTCCTCCGTCGCCCTCCAGTTGCCCGAAGGACTTAAGATAAGGGCGACTGAAATTTCTGATTACCTGTCCGAAAAGACAGGGGTTGATGTTCTGGTCATAGGTTTCCCATGTTATGGGGCCTGCGATCTTTTCAATTACAAGGGTAAGACCGATGCTCTTGTTCATTTCGGTCATTCTCCGATACCTTCTCAGGGTGACGATCCTAACGTCCTCTACATCGAATCACGCTCGGACGCCACGGTGGATGATTCGATAATGGATCATCTCAAGGATCTGCCGGAAAGGGTCGGATTATTAGCGACCATACAATACCTCGACCTCATCCCTGTGGTAAAAACTATCCTGGAAGATTCCGGAAGGAAGGTTCATGTCGGTGTCGGTGACAGAAGGATCGCATATCCAGGTCAGG
>CALAVG010000278.1 GCA_937892275.1 uncultured Methanomicrobiales archaeon
CCTACACGACGCTCTTCCGATCTATCGGTAACCCCGACATTGGAAGATATGCTGAGGTGTTAATGGAATTCTTCCGGCGCGATAATAAAAAGTGGCAGTCCTCCCAGAAGAACAAACCATCGAAGAAGGACCGTGTCAAGCTGAAGAGACAGGAACACATCGCTAAACGGAAATGACCGGGACAGACCACCAAGGTTATCCTCACAACGTACCATATCACAACCGATGATCGCAGACGTAGATGTCCTTCTCTTCTCGCTCCAAGAGTGGGAACGGGAAGGTATGGTCCGCTACTACCACAATGCCTGGGGCAAATGGCTCTCCGCGGAACAGTGCCAGGACTACAGGGAGAAGTACGGCACCGAGGTCTGGGATTATCGGGACGGCATCAAGATCTACTTCGATTGCGACGGCATCCTCCACATCGATAACTGCCGGGATCCCGAACTGAAGGAATTCCTCGAGAGGAGGATGAGAAGGTGGTACGGCTGGATATACCATCAGTATCTAGAGCAGTTCATGCGCCCTGTGGATGTGAAAGGATTGATCGAGCCATACACCACGGTAATCAAGCCCGGTTTCTTCCAGATCCGCTGCGGCAATCGTTTCGCGAATTACGACGAGAAGCAGATGAATATCATCAGGAAGAAGATCAAATACGATCGGTGCAACCACAGATACGTCATCGATACCGGATTCCCCAGATTGGATCCCGTACTCGAAGCTATCACCAGGGATTTGAAGTGACTGCATCGATAATTCTCGGGCCCTAAAGTCTTCTGTAGTGGCAATCTATCCCACTCTGAACTTATTCAAACTGGCAAATTATCCATGTTCAAAGTTGTTTGAAGTGGCATTTTTGCCCTCTACAAACTTGTTCAATTTGGCAAATCCCCAAACGATTGAAATATGCTGGACACTGAGTTGCAGACATTAGTTGCATTCGGTAATGATTTGAGGTACAAGAATGTGCTCCATGAGAGGTTCAAGAACAGGGTTGACACCTCGGTCATAATCCATTCCAAGGACCTGAGGATCGACGGGAATCTGCTGTATATCCCGATCTACATAACCATGCTCTTATGAGCCAGACTGTAGGATATCGAATGCCGGGATCTCTAGAAAAGGACCTCGGTCGATAGAATATTATCCTACAAAAAAAATTATGATTCTTTAATTTTTTACATGATAAAAATTTAGATTTCTAAATTTTTTACAAGATAATATATACAAACAGAACCATCATCAGAACGTGCTCAAGCGTAAGATCACCTCATATCTGGAAAAATGGAAGGAATCCCCATACAAGGAATGCCCGCTCATCCGCGGCGCGAGACAGATAGGAAAATCGTACATTGTGGAGAAGTTCATGCAGGATAACTTCGAATCTTATCTCACGATAGATTTCTCCAGGGATAGGAGCCTGCGCTCGCTGTTCGACGGCGACTTGGATACAGACAGGATAATGGATGACATCTGCATACATTTCCCCGGATTCAAACCGATCCCTGGAAAGACCGCGATACTCCTTGATGAGATACAGTACTGTTCAGCAGCCAGGACGTCCCTCAAGTTCTTCGTCCTCGACGGAAGATATCGTGTCATCGCCACAGGTTCCTCGCTGGGAATGATACTGAGAGAGGAGAACGACCCCTCGCCGCCGGAGGATGACCTGGAACCCGTCGGTTACGAGAAGGAATATGCCATGTATCCCCTGGATTTCGAAGAGTTCCTCTGGAACATGGGCATGGAGGATACTGCTGTGGATTCGATCCGCAGGAGGATCCATGACAGAGTGGGCTTCGGGGACGGCATCTGCGACAGATTGACCAGACTGTTCAAGATATACACCGTCGTGGGCGGTATGCCCGAAGCGGTACAGACCTACGTTGATACGTCCGATATGGATGCGGTACGCAACGTACAGAAGAAGATCGTCGAAGGATACCGCAATGATATAGCCAGATATGTGGACAAGAAGGAGAGGGACAGGATACTGTCGCTGTTCGATTCCATACCATCTCAGCTCTGCGAGGAGAACACTAAGTTCATGTATTCGCGGATAGAATCCATATCCATACCTACGTATGACACCTATTCCAAGGGCATAAACTGGCTGTGCGAAGCGAGGATTACGGCCATGTGCAAGAACCTCTCACAACCCGCACTGCCTCTGGAGAGTAACGCCATGAACAAATCGTTCAAGCTCTACATGAACGACTCCGGCCTGCTGGCCGGTATGATGGACCCGTCGATCTCCAAAGCAGTCCTAAGGGATGATCACAGAGTGAACAGAGGCGCCATCATGGAGAACAGAGTGTTCTCATGCATTCAAAGCTGCGGATATACGCCCTATTTCTTTAGCAACAACCACCTGGAGATAGATTTCATCGTGAACATCAGCAACAATGTATCCGCCATGGAGATAAAATCAGGCAACAACAAACGTGCCAAATCCTTGCATTCCATCAAGGAGAACCACGGTGTGAAGAGAAGGATGAAATTCGAGCTTTCCAACATCTTTGTGGATGAGGATGGCGTGGAGCATTATCCCTTGTTCGCATGCGCCTTCGCAGATGCGCTTAAGGGAAACAGTGACATGGATGTCACGTTCGATGCGGGGGAACTCAATGATATGCTCAAGAACGAATCCTGACGAAAGAACCATCGGCCCGCTGCTCAGAGATCCGCCAGGACCTTCCTGATCCTCGCGATACCTTCTTGAATCTGATCCTCGGATGTGGCGTAGGATATCCTGAAGAATCCCTCCCCTCCGGGTCCGAATGCGGTACCGGGGGTGACCGCGACATGTCCTTCCTTGAGGAGGATCTCGGCAAGTTTCGCCGAAGGGATGTCCTTGTTGTACTTGGGGAACAGGTAGAAGGCACCGTTGGGGACGTTGCACTCCATGCCGGGGATCTCGCTGATGAGATCAAGTGCCAGATCCCTTCTCTTCCTGAATGCCGCGACCATATCGAACTTGGACTTCTGAGGTCCGGTCAGGGCCTCCACCGCCGCCTTCTGGACGAAGGATGTGCAGCATGATATGGAGTGGGACTGGAGCTTGTTGATGTTCTTGATATCCTCTGCGGGAGCGATGGCCCATCCGAGCCTCCATCCGGTCATGGCGAAAGTCTTGGACAGTCCGGAGATGAGGATCGTGTGCTCGAACATTCCTGGAAAGGATGCCATGGAGGTGTGCTTGCCCTCGTAGATTATGGCGCTGTAGATCTCATCGGACATGACCTTGATGTCATGCTTGATGGCTATGTCAGCGATCTGCTTGAGCGTTTCCTTGGGGATGACCGCACCAGTGGGGTTGGTCGGGGTGTTCAGGATGATCATCCTGGTCCTCGGCGTGATGGCCTGCTCTATCAGAGCGGGATCCACGACGAACCCGTCCTCGAACCTCGTAGGGATGTAGACGGGCACTCCGCCGGCGAGACGGACGCATGCCTCATAAGAGACCCATGAAGGATCTGGAAGGATGACCTCGTCGCCCGGATCGATATATGCCAGACAGGTCATGAAGATGGCCTGCTTCGTAGGCGTGACTAGAACGTTGGAAGCATCGCAGGGAACATTGTCGTTCCTCTTGGTGTAATCCGCGATGGCCGCCCTAAGCTCGGGGATTCCCGTGGAGGGCGTGTAATGCGTGAAACCGGCATGCAGCGAGTCGCATGCGGCATCTATGATGTTGGAAGGTGTCGTGAAATCGGGCTCCCCCATAGAAAAGGACACGATATCGATGCCCTCTGCCTTCATCTGGCTGACAAGGTTGGAAATAGCTATCGTCCCGGATGCGGGAACCGTCTGAAGTCTCTGGGAAACCATTGGTTAACACTCTTCTTATCCCTCGCATCCTAAATTGTCATAATAATAGTTTCGAGAAGGATGTCCGCAGCGATACAAACAACTCTGAAGGTCAGACCCTGATAGTTAACGAAAAGTATGGGCCGGGACGACGGGCAAACATCCTGCTCGGCGACCGGAACCATTAGGCGGGAGGTGAAGACGGATGGTCTACATCCTGTTGGGAACCACGACTACTGGTTTCCGGATGACGATCAAGATCGGTAAGATCGAGATCGTTATCGATATTCCGTAAGGGATGTCGAGGTCTGGTCAGCCTAACTGACCCGGCTCCCGCGGGAGCCGTCATCTCAGTATGAAAGATGACTCAATCCGTATAAAATAGCATTGGTGATCCGTCTGACATCCGATTTAGATATCATCAGGAACGACATATTGGAACCTTTCTTCAACCTCACGACTATCGAGGGCCTATCCATCATGGAAGCACTGTCATTCTCGCTGGTACGCATCAGGGGCCTCACTCCTCTGGAAGCCTCTGTCGCTATCAAGGAACTCACTGGCAAGAACGTCAGCAACTTCCGTGTCTCGGTATACGTTGACCGGGGACGGCGCAAACTGCTGGAAAACGAGAATGTCCTCGGCACCGAAGAGGGAGAGATGACCATCGAGTGATCAGGAGACTATATCCTTCAGCTTACCCGTCTCTGCGGCCTCTTTGATATGCAAGGCCATCCTGGCGCCCGTGCTCATACCAGGGTAGATGAGATCGGCATAAGGCGAACCGGAGATGAACGGGTTCGTACCTGCGACGATCCTGGTGGATATCTCGAATGCCTTGAACTGGAGCTTGTCGTTGACGACGGTCTCCAGACAGAACGGTCCCCACATTCCTCCGAAGAGCTCGTAGGACTTGTCCACGACCTTCTCGGCCATGTCGAACGCCTTTGGCAGCAGGGATTCCCTGAGGACCACCGGCGTGTTCCCGGTGACGACGAAGGACGGGTACATTCCGACCTTCTTCAGCTCATCGATGTTACCGAGTTTGTACAGCTCATCGATGTTGGATTCGTCCCTACGGTCCATGGACATGAGTTCGAGCGATCCGCCCTCAGCACACTTGTATCCGTCATGCTTGAGAGGGTCGTAGAAGAAGTGCATGTAATACCTGGTTCCCAGGCAGTACTCCTGGATGTTGTAGGACTCGTCCGGATCGACGGCGAGCTTGAAACCGTTGTAATCCATGGCGATGAAGTAACCCTTTCCGCCCTTGGCACCGTTGTACTTCACCATGACAGGTCTGTCGATCTTCTTGGGGTCGGTGATGATCTCCGGCATGGATACCCCTGCACCGGAGATCCACTCCCTCTGCTTCTCCCTGCTGGACTCCCAATTGAGAACCTCGCGGTTACCGTAAGAGGGGACCGGGTAATCGGAGAAGCGCTCGGAACCCATGTACTCCACGAAGGATCCGTGCGGGATGATGATCGCATTCCTGTCGTACAGCTCGTCGACACGAGACTCCATATCGTCGAAATCCTTGTACTTGATGATCTCATCAGGCTTTCCGAGAGGGAATGCATCGTAGTACTTGGTGCTGTGCGATATGGTCAGACCCAAGGTCTTGAATCCCAGTTTCTTCGCTCCGTGGAAAATCTGCAGTGAGGAGTGAGAACAGAGGGTGGCTATCGTAATGTCCTTCGGATCGTATCCGTCAAGGATTTCATCGATTCTCTTCTTGGGTACCATTAGCAATCAATGTGGATATGCAATTTAAAGATTTGGCGAGGAAAACTCCCGAATAGCGCCTATCTGGATTATTCCGGGTAGATTACAATCGTCGGAATCGATCCCCGGCCACCACGGATCCATGTCGGTGACCGGGAGATCTGTCCAAATTGGTTTACCATGATTCTCCGACCCGCGGAACGGATCGGACGCTCGCAGGATGAACTGGCTATACGAACCCTAGACTTTTTATTTTGCATATCTGGCTCATTGCACTTTCGGGTACTTTCGGACATCCCCCTCATAGGCTTTTATACAACCGAAACGATGATGAGATATCCGCCCGAAAGGGAGGAGTCGATACAATGGAAATGGAAGAACTAACACCCCATATTCAGGAACTGCAAAGGGTGCTCGGGGATAAGATCGACGAAGAACAGCTCGCATCGGAGCTGAACAAATATCTGAACGAGTACCACGTGAACATCGATGCCGCAAAGAGGGGCATCATAAGGAAATACGGCGGGAACGACACCGCTACGTTCGTCACCGGGAACTCCCTGGTGAAGAAGGTCTCGGAACTCACAGGGACCGAACAGAACGTGGACATAACCGCAAAGGTGGTATTCGTCGACATAAAGGAAATCACAGTCAAGGGCCTGCCCAAGCAGATCATATCCGGAATCCTCGGAGACGAGACCGGAACGGCCTCATTCACAGTATGGGAACCTGGAGCGCTCGTATTGGCCAAGGGTTCCGTCTATCACTTCAGGAACTGTTACTGTAAGACCTGGAACGACAAGGTGCAGGTCAACCTAGGGAACCGTGGCAGGGTCGAACCCGCCGACGGTGTCAAGATGGAACTGCCGGAGAGGCAGATCAGCGCCGCTTCCTCCGAGGTCAAGATCGGGAAAATCAAAGAGGGAATGGGAAATGTCACCGTGACCGGTAAGATTGTCTCAGTCGAGGCCAAGGAGATCACGGCAAGAGGGGAACAGAAGACCGTGTACTCCGGTATCGTCGCCGACGACACCGGAAAGATCCAGTTCTCCGCATGGAGCGACTTCGGCCTCAAGGAGGGCGAGTCGGTCTGCATAAGTAACGCCTACATCAGAGGATGGAAGGGTATCCCCCAGCTGAACATGGGGGACAGATGCGAGGTCAGCCGTGTGGACGAAGTCACGAACGTCGTCGACACATCGGCGAACCAAAAGACCGTCGACGAGATCACAAGGATCGGAGGCGGACTGGACATCACATTGGAAGGACTCGTCGTTGACGTCCGCCAGGGAAGCGGTATCATCAGGAGATGCCCACAGTGCAACCGTTCCATGCTGAACGGTGCATGCACCACACACGGTGCCGTGGAAGGTGTCATGGACCTGAGGCTCAAGGTCGTTCTCGACGACGGTACCGGCGCCATCAGCGCCATCATCAACAAGAACGACACGGAGAAGCTCACCGGAGTGACCCTCCAGGCCGCACGCGGACTCGCCGCTGTGCAGGGCGAAGGGGTCGTCGGAAGGGAGATGGCCAGCAAGATTCTCATGAAGAGGATCAAGATCGTAGGAAACGTCATGAGCGACGATTACGGACCAAGCATCATCGTCAAGAGCGCAGAGACCGTGGGAGTGAACATCGAGGCCGAGGCCAACAAACTCCTCGACGAAGTGGAGGCAGCGATATGAACGCAAGGGAGACCGCATGGAGGGTGTTCGCCACAGAGCTGAACTCGTCCACGCTTGAGATTAAGGCAACAGAGGAGAAGGCCCCCTCCTACATCGTCACGCCCCTCGGAGCGAAGATCAACAGGGTCCTCGTGGCCGGTGTCATGACCGAGAAGGAGAACATCGGAAGCGATGAGGAACCCATGTGGAAGGCAAGAATACAGGACGTCTCCGGAAGCTTCTACATCAATGTCGGAAGGTTCCAGCCCGAGGCATCAGCAACTATAGCGGATATCGAGATCCCCAGCTTCGTAGCTGCCGTGGGAAGGGTCAGGACGTACACCACCGATGACCAGAGGGTTTTCGTATCCGTCAGGCCCGAACATATCGTCCCGATCACCGAGACCGTCCGCAACGAATGGATCCTGGAGACCGCCAAATCCACATGGAAGAGACTGACCGCCACCAAGAAGGTGCTCGGAATGGGGGATGCCACCGAGCAGGACCTCATCAAAGCTGGGATGTCGCCCACGGAGGCCTTCGGCATCACATACGCATTGGACAACTACGGTCAGATGCCCGATTCCACACTGTACCTGAAGACGATCCAGGCAGCTCTCAGAATGCTTCTACCGGACAGGAACGTGGACCTCGGATTCCCTGAGGACTATTCGAATGAACCGGACGAGATCGAAATCCCCGAAGGTCAGAACGGCGGTACAGGCAACAATGCCGCACAACTCGAGGATATGATCCTGAGTCTGCTCGAGGAACTCGACACCGACGGAAAAGGTGCTCCCAGGGAGGAACTCGAGAGGAGGGCCGAAGCCGAAGGCATCAGCAGTATCGAGCTCGAAGAGGTTTCCAACACATTGATGGACAAAGGACTCGTATACGAACCGAACCTTAGATACCTCAAACGCATTTGATTCCGGAGGGGCCTCCCCCTCCATTATTCTCAATACTGACAGGAACGAAGAATCCTGTACACAAAGAACATCGCAATGAAGAAAGTGTGGTGCCCTCCCTCCCGAAGGAGGAAGAGCTATGTGATCACCGCTTCCAAGGGGCAATGCCCGCACTCCTGCTTGATGCAGGCGCACGTTCCGTGCTGGAAACGAGTGACTGCAGGACCGCCTTGCGACGGACCCGGGGCTCCCAAACCAGACGCCTTTCCCCGCGAGGGTACTCGATCTTCGCATACGACCAGGGGCGCGATGAACGCGGACCACCTGCTGCGACGTCGCCGAACCGACGCAATTACGCACCGGCAACAGTGGAGCAAACGTGAGGCAATGAGGCACTGTGGCCGCGCTCCTACTTGACGCAGGTGCACGAACTGTGCTGCCCCCCACTCGCAAGACCGGATCGTTCCCGACCCGATTCCACCGGGAGCTGCGACTACGGACCACCAACCGGGACTCGAACCCGACCTTCACCTATACAGGCAACGCACTATCATGTGCTAAGCGTCCAACCATGCGGAACTTTCAGCCTTCCCCGCGTAGACGCGGACAGCCGAGGCACCTAACCCCATACGGGCATCGGGAAACCCCTTCGTTACCTACCCGACCTTGACGGACGATACATGGACCAATTGGCGCGTGAGCACCACTTCATTACACATAGAGTATGTGAGATACTTGGCAAAACACTATTATTCTGAGCCGTTATAAATATGTTGTGATTTGTGCATCCACAAATGAAGAATACGGTCGATTTATAAACTAATCAATCCTTGAAAAATCGATATCTGGCTATTGACATTTTCCTGTATCTGCGACATAAATTTTCTTACGGATATTGGATGAATGCCTTGCCCCTCTATCAGACATGAGAACGATAAGATTCCTGTAAAATCGTATATAATAAGGGCCCCGGAGGGGCCTTGAAAGTTTGAGAAACTCAGACGAGTTTGGCTTCGAAGTCGTCGATGGACAGCTGGAAGTCGTTGGGGTCCTTCAGGTCACCGCGCTTGGTGAGGACTTCCCTTGCGAGGATCCAGTAGACACATGCGAGTGCGCGCCTTCCCTTGTTGTTGGTGGGGATGACGAGATCGACGTTCCTGGTCTCGTTGTTGGCATCGCACAGTGCGACGATCGGGATTCCCAGGTTGAGTGCCTCGTTGAGAGCCTGCTTGTCTGCTGCGGGGTCTGTGACGACAAGGACCTCGGGCTCGATGAATGCAGGGTTCAAGGGGTTGGTCAGTGTTCCGGGGACGAAACGGCCTGCGAATGCGGGAGCTCCGATTGCCTTGGAGAACTCCCTTGCGGGCTTCTGCCCGTACTGCCTTGCAGAAACGACGAGGATCCTCTTGGAGTCGAACCTTGCCAGGAAGGCTGCTGCGTCCCTTAGCCTGTCGTCCGTCTTCTTGACATCGAGAACGTAAAGTCCGTCCTGCCTGACCTTGTAGATAAAATCCTTCATGTCTGCGGATTTCTGCTGGGTACCGATGTGTACTCCGGATGTCAGGTAGATGTCCTCTTCCACCAGGAGATCTACTCCGGGTGCTACATATGTTTCCTCTTCGCTCATAATGAAACCTCTTTATCAGTTCTTGACGACAGTGATCGGAATGAGATCCTTGTCGAACTCCAGCATGGCGATATCGATCGGGTCAAGCATATCCTCCGGATAGTCCGTGAGTACGGGCGCTCCGTATGAGATCTGCAGTGCCCTCGCTCCGATGATCCTTGCTTTCTCGAATCTTGTGTACTTACTGTGTGTCTCCATATAAGTCACCATACAGGATAGAGCCGTGTAGTTAGGTCGTGGTTATAAAGGTTTGCAACCCCCTTATTTTTACTGTTAGTACATATATCAAAAAACGCGCGCGCGAGAAGATCACAATTCCGCCTTGTCCGAGGGCCTGTCGCTCTTGAGATTGAGTCCCGCTATTCCGCCCATCGTGATGGCAAGAAACAGGTATCCGAGCACGTCGAGACCATTGGAGAATACGACGATATCCGCCACGGCGGCACCTACGACACCGACCCCTACCCATACCGCATAGCTCGCCCCCATTGGAAGCCCGCGCCTTAATCCGCCGTTCAGCAACAGCGTCCCTACGATGCTAAGACCGAATCCCAATGCCGCGTAGACTAGATCGGTCATACCGTCCGCCAGGCCCATGAACGTCGTGTATATCGCCTCGATGATGCCCCCTGCGATCACCCAATACCACGCAGCGTTCATCCTACCACCAGATCGAATCCTGCAACGCCCACGACTATCATCGCTATGAAAAGGAGCGTGTAACTGTCGATGGGATCCTTGTACAGCAGCCATCCCGCCAACGTCGTCATGACTGTACCGATGCTAACCCATACCGCATATGCTATGCTCACCGGCAGTGTGCCCTTCGTGGCCATCGACAGGCATGCCGGACCGATGAACATGAACAGGAGGACGACTGCACCCCAGAGAAGGTTCTTGGTCTCGTTGTACTTCTGCAGCGACACCATCCAAATGGGCTCCATGAGCCCTGCGGCGATCACCCAGAGGATACCAAGATCAGTCATCGGAGCGGGACATATGCACCTGCTTTTAAGACTTGACCTGCAATCCCGTTTCCTTTCATCGACGTAAAGGATAATTACGAACTAACCAATCAACCGTGCATGACCGACGAGTTGACAGTCTGCGCGGCTGCGTTCTTCCGCAGCATCGGGAAGGATGTGACCACATCCGAGGAGTTCGTCATGATCGCCTCCCTCGAGCTCAAGTGGATGTCCCCGTCGGATGCAAAGCTTCTACTAAGGACACTTCTGTCCGAGGGCATCATGGAGAAGAAGGGCGAGTACATCCGTACCGCCAAGGACCTCAGCGGTGTGGACCTCCCTCTGGCCTACAAGCCTTCCAAAGAGGTCCTCGACATGATCCATTCAGGACCTTCGCCGACCCCTGCACCCGCACCGAAGAAGGAGTCCGACCTGGACCTGTTCCACGTACTGATCGGTGTCGCTTCGGAAAATGGCATACAGACCAGGGACTTCGTTCCCATATGCTCGAAGATCCAGAAGAGGTTGGATATCGACATAGCCGCCGCTGCACTGCTTGTCCTCAGGGATAAAGGCGTGGACATTTCCCCCTACGTGGAGAAAGTCTACGATGGGATAAGCGGCACAACGAACTGAATCGGTTCCTCTTCTTGCCCAATTTCGGCATCTTATCCTCGGAATACTCCTCTTGGAACTTCTCAAGCACCTCTGGGTGCCTCTCGAAGTACTTCTTGGCGTTGATGCTTATCCTTATGTTGATGACCAGGATGGATAGCAATACCAACGAGATTCCCAGGATATCCGTGAGGCCTAGATCCTCTCCGAAGGCTATGGCGCCGATGACCGTTGCGGATGCGACCTCGAGCATGGACACGATGGAGATTATCGTCGGGGACAGATACTTGGCACTCCACGCATCGAAGAACATCGGGATCAGCGAAGCGATGACTCCCAATCCGAACAGGATTGGGATCACGTCCGGATGGAACATCGTATCGATAACCAGGTTATGGTTGATGAAAGGCAGCGCTACGATATCCGCTAATAAGGAGCAATAGAACAGATAGATCGCCGGGTGATATCCCCTCTTGAAGCTGAATGTACCCCCTAGGATGTATATCGCGATGCACAGACCGGAGATCAATGCCGCCACGATACCCATCGATTCGATGTTGCCCGTGGCGAATGTACTGCCGGTGATCAATGTGCATCCGACGAATCCTGCCAATACTGCAATGATCTTCTTCCCGTCGATCCTCTCCTTGAACAGGAACAGCGAGAGGATGATTATGTAGAACGGGAACATCATCTGAAGGATCGATGCGAGGGCCAGGGGGATGTTTCCCATGGAATAGACGAAACATATGTCCGCGAAGAGCTTGAACATTCCGAACGAGAAGAAGAACAGCAGATCCCTGGGTCCCACCTTGAGGGATTCCCTGTCGACTATCAGCAATATGGGCAGCAGGACCAGGGATGTGATGAATAGACGCGCGAAGGCTATGTCGAGGGGATTGTACCCCAGATCCTCGAGCTGACGGGTGAACAGACCGATGGTACCGTACATCATGTTGCCCATTCCGAGGACCAGAAGGGCATGTCTCTTGTTCACCTCCAACCTATCACCCGCCAGTCGACTAGCCGATAGAAGCGACCTTTGACGAATAAATGATAGTTAATGGTGTTAAAATAATTTCTAGATAGGATCGAAGGGACCTTGCAGGACAAAAAGGATCTTGAAAAGGAAAACTGGCATATACAAACACATATGCCAGATGATTGATTTTAAGAGGTTCACTCCTTCTTGATGAAGTTGCCGAGGGTCATCTTGTTGTTGCCGTTACCACCGCCGACTGTCACACCGGATTTGACGG
>CALAVG010000279.1 GCA_937892275.1 uncultured Methanomicrobiales archaeon
CGCATTATGAACTTGATGAGATGGAAGCCGATCACATCAAACCCTGGCATGAGGGTGGCAGAACAATTGACGAAAACTGCCAGATGCTCTGCAAGAACCACAATCGCATCAAAGGCGGGAAGTGATTAACGGGTAGTTTCAATTGACTACCCAATAACCACTACAAGCGACGTAACTGTCGCGTTTCTCTTTGATATCTGAGGGAATGCCTTCCCTCATCTTCTTCAATTCAGGTATACCCGTAGCAGCTTTGATGTCATCGAGCTTATCGATTTTTAGGCCCTCGTATTTGCATACGGCCTCTTTTTCCGGCATAGAGAGCTGCATTGCCCAGTCCGACTTCTCCTTATTGAGTTTTGGAGGAAGAAGAGCATAATTGACCAAAGAATCTCTGAACTTCTTGAACTCTGCAGGAGTGTTCTCCATGAACTGTGATTTTGGAATGATATGGTCGATGTGTACCTTCTCCCCATTTCCATGAATCTCCAGATTACGCACCGCAGTGAAATAGTACGTCAAAATGCCCAATTTCGTTTCTGTCCACTTTCCAGCCCTCATCTCGTTATCTTCATACAAATCATCGATCAATGAGTCCCAATCCTCTTTCTTTACAAGATTGGACTGATAGCCCGTTTCGAGTTTCGCTCTGAGTAGTGAATCTCCGGAACCCTTCCATCTGTCCGAAACATAATCATATATGAAGGAGTCAAGCATAGAACGAACATCTTGAATGAAACTGCGGTATTTCTGACCCGAGATTGGTTTTCCATAGAAATCCCACCGCTCTATCGCCAACATCAAGAAACAAATAGCAACATTCTGCCCTATATCGAAAATACTGAATCCATAATTACTGAAATGCTCAAAGATCGAGTCGTGTTTGATCAAAAAGTCCGCCAAATCGTTAATCTCTGACGCGAATGCCGTACAATTCTTAGACCAATCAAAACTGTTCTCCGGAAGATCGTCGATAGATTCTTTCGTTACGCTCTTTTTGAACCTTGCACTTAACAGCTTGAAGCCAAATTCCATCTTGTCCTTGCTCTGTTCTTCACTATATTGCATTGTGCGATATTTCCTCGACAGAAGAATATCGCTATTAGCATTAAGCCGGTCAACGAATGTAGCTGCAAAATCCCAACTGACACATGTAGAATTGAGTGTCAATTCCTGAGCCTCATACAGTTTTTTCCTGTAACTCTGAATAAAATCTCCGTCAACAATGTCTTCATCTTTGATCTCATAATTCCATTGCTTCTTAGCAGACCTTATCTGGGCGTTATTCAACTTCTTTCCGCCCGTGTTTACAATTTCAAAAATCTTCATTTCGTCCGAGGACTTGCAAGCTTTGTCCAGCGTAATCAATGAAAGCTGATTTCTCTGCATCGCAGTTTGGATAATCTTGACAATTTTCACAGATTTCTTGATGCTGTACAGATTGTGATTGATCTCCTCCAAAACCTGTTCTCTTTCACTATCGTTGACATCGTATTCTTTGAGAATCTCTTCAGCAGTCAACTTGTCAAGATCGGTCGTCTTAATGAATCTTGAACCGAGGATCCAATCAAGTAACTTGTCTGGATCCACATCATAACAATCGCCCAAATTAACGATGTATTTGGGCCGATACTTCTTGTAAATGAATGGATCTCTAAAACCAGATGTCTTTGCAGAAATGCCTCTTTTCTTCTTGATGCGACCGACAGTGACAATAACCTCAGATAAATCAGTAAACCACGACTCGGTAGACTCATCGATGTCATAACCCAGGTACAAGGAGATTTGTTCTTTCAAGATGCTTTTGATGTCGTCACCTTCGGAAAATCCACAAAAAGATCTGGCCCAGGTAAATACCGTCTCCGGATTTTGCATATCTCTGATGGCTTCATATCTCTGTCTGCCATCCAAAATCCATAGCTTTTCTCCCTCAATCAGCTCTTTTACGACTATCGATCCAATTGGGTAAGACTTGAAAACACTGATAAACAACTTGAATTTGTCCTCAGCACTCCAGGCTTTATTACGCTGGTAACGGGGAAATTCAACTTGGTAATCTGTAATAGTACTTCTCAACGTCGGAGAAGATATGGAAAACATATCATTTGGCACGACACGCGGATCTAGAACAAATCATATAGATCTATCGAATGGGGTGGTTTTGACTCGGGTTGCAAAGTCATATTCGAATCTACGATTTTGATAACCTTCGTCTAACTTCACTCTGTTATTCCTAAGCTATCGCTATTCTTCGGTCAGTTTTAACTCAGGTTATCTCTATCAAGTCGGTCCGAATCCCGCTCCGCTACGCGTCGCGTGATTCGTCCTCGGTCGGGCTGTGGCCTCGGCAGAGCCTCGGCCGCCCGACCGTTAAAGCAGCATGTATGGAAAGTAACAATGGTGCCTGCCGGGCGGGTCCGTGCCTCGGCCCGAAGGCCTGCGGCAACGGACCGCCGTCAGGCGGTCGGTAGGGATGCCACCTACCTTGATGTTCTTTCAACGACCGAGAATGCGGTCGAAAAAGGATCTTCTTCTCATGGGAGGTATCCAGATCTCCCTACGGATGGGTTCTCTGCGCCGAATGGGAGAATCGTCCTGCAGCATATCAAGATAGATCCGCGTGCATAGTTGGTAGTCGAAACCGATGCCGATATCCTTCTCTACCATGTTCTTGAGTTCCCTGGATTCGTCCGGACTGATGTAATCGAATAGAGGATTGGATGATGGGAACAGAGGTCTCGGAGTGGAATTGACCAGACCAAGAAGATAGGTCTGATCGATGTATCTCTCTATTACCGGAAGCCTGTTGAGATCGAGATGTTCGTCCCTTTCGCTACCACTCCGGTCGATGAATTGAAGGCGGTAATCGCTCAATCCGGCGTTGAACTGACTGCGCAGCTTCGCCTTGCGGAGCATGTCCGGATGGATGTCGAACACTATCGCCAGCATGACGAATGCATATGCCTTGATCATACGGGCGTCCTTGAGGTCCCTGGAATTGTGCAGGAATATCTTCCTGAGGGCCTTCTCCGAGTTATCCCTCTTCTCCTCCAGATCCTTCCTCCTGATGCCTTCCAGATATTCCCCTACGGAGCAATTGTCACGGAACCGAAGGTAGCCATCGAGATAGGACAAATCCCTGGAGATGGTAGATTCCGATACCCCTCCAGATCTGCGCTCATCCACGAAATACTGGATGTCATTAGGCACCATACGAGCAGGATTATCCGATTGTATGGTCCCGTTCTCCTTCAAGAGATGAAATATCCTGCCGATATTCTGGAGGCTGTTCCTTGCCTTGTCAATCGATTGCTGATCGCTACAGCCAAAGTTAATCGAGAGAAATCCCTCGATACCATCATTGAACGGATAACGCGACATCTCGGCCTCCTGCGTTCTGTTCGGCGATTATCGCCCGGAATCTTTCGACCGCCTTGAGCTCCTTGACTGCGGTCACAAAATTGTACTCGTAATCTGTCAAAGTCCTGATACGCTTCCATACGGAGGGTTCCTCTGATTTCTGTTCAGGCAGCATCCCGATACGGTCCTTGAAACCCTTGCCGAAGGACACGTCTCTTGTCCTGAAGCATTTGTTACCTAGATGGGTGAACAACATAGTGCGCTTATCCTTGTCCTTGATGGTAAAGTAGGTGTCGAGATAGCCGTCCTCATCCTGATAGCCTAAGTCCCCGGTATGCAGCCATCCATCCTCATCAACTACACTGGCAGTCAATTCAGGTTGATGATAATATCCTTTCATAATATTATCACCTTTAACAAGAAGTTCTCCTGTTTCTTCATCAATTCTAATTTGTACTCCATCAATAGGCTTTCCTACGCAGCCTGTTTTGTTGGCATTTTTTGTACTTAAAGAAACAACAGGTGATGCCTCTGATAATCCGTAACCCTCGTAAATATGTATACCTATCCTTTTGATAAAATTTGCAACATTCAAATCCAAAGGAGCACCGCCTGAAATACATCCTTTAAAATGTCCGCCTAATTTTCTTGTAATGCTGTGAAACATCAGCCTTCTGACAAAAGCAAAAGGAATATATTCGGCAATTTT
>CALAVG010000280.1 GCA_937892275.1 uncultured Methanomicrobiales archaeon
GTGTCACAACCTTGGTTCGGTCCGTCGTGTTTGATTGCTAGTCGGCCGACGGGCCGTTATTCCCATCTCATTCATCGTCAGTCTTCGTTTTTCTTCCTCTCTTGGGTTTGTCTTCTTTCTCAGGCGCGGGGGTCAGAAGATCATCGATTTCGTAATCCTCCGTCTTCGGCCATCTCACGGTGACGTCGAGGTATTCTCCGTCACGGATTCCCATGCGCTCCACGACATTGGCCGGGACCGTCACATAACGCAACGTTCCGCGGACCGTGAGTTTCGCGGGGAATGTGGTCTCTGCTATACGTTTCATGATATCACCAACGTTTCGCGTTGCAAGAATACCAATTCGGAATATAAATAATTATCATAAAATTGTAACTTTCAAAAATTACAATATATATTAGTTCATTAAAATTAGTGTTAAATGCTATTAGAATGATAGTATTACTACAAATGATGCGTTCATAGTACATTACCCTTTCCAATGCAGTTCGAATTACCATTTCGGAATAGGATTAAATGGACTTGTTTCCATTGTCTACCGATGAGGGAAGGAGATTTCTTCACGGTCCTAAGCGACAGGCACACCGCAGCCTTGATCCTCGAATTGTACGAGGCCGATAAGCCGGTGATTATGAAGGATCTCCAGGGGGCAACCAACCACACCCAGACGCTCCGCCAGAGACTGGATTCGATGGAGGCCGAAGGTATCGTCGTTCTCGACACAGTCTACTCACCGCATAAGTACGTGAACGTCTCGCTCACAGACGTCGGGAAGGAGATCGCACTGCTGGTCTCGATGGCGAACACGATCATCCCCGGCGCCATCTAGGAGAAGAGCATCAACATGAGGTACGCCGACCCGATCCTCAGGCTTCTGAGGGGAAAGGAGTATGTTGTCCAGAAGGACATCAAGGCCGTGATGCCCTACTACGACAGCATAACGAAGGTGCTGGCGAAGATGGCGGAGGAAGGTCTTGTGATACGCACCGAATCCGACGAGAGTTACAGGGAGATCCGGTATTCCCTCACACCCACGGGCAGACAGGTCGCGGACGCATTCGAGACCATCCACAAAAAGAAAGCATACAAAGGATGAAAGGAAGTTTGAAGTCCTCCGTTTCCGAAGGACTGGGTATTGTTTCGGAAGTCACCTCTTTCCCCTGACGATCCTCCTGTTGGGACTCTTGGTTGCGGTGGCTCCGATGGGTCCGGAGACGGTTCCCTTCGTGGCATCCGCTTTCTTCTTCTTGAGGGGTTTGACGGGAACGGGCAGGGTGCCTCTCGCTTTCCTCTCCTTGTAGTAGTTGGCGGCGTTGCTTCCCGGCCTGTAGTAACCGAGATGGGAGATCGAGGTATCATCGAATCTTCCCGTGACCTGCTTCTCTGCTTTCCTTCCCCTCAGGGGTTTGTCGGTGACGAGGGTGTTCCTGTCGTGGGTGTACCTCTCCATCGGGGTATCTCCGTGGATCTTGGTGGCGGTGTAGTAGCCGTTCGCACCCTTGGACGGTGCCTGGATCCTGACGAGGGATTCGGCAACCGTTGCGGCCTCTTCCAGATTTACGGCGGAGTTGTACTCCCTGGTGTCGTAAGC
>CALAVG010000281.1 GCA_937892275.1 uncultured Methanomicrobiales archaeon
CCGTGGTCGTAGAGGTAGCGTTTCATCAGCGGCACACTGTCGGCATACTCATAGATCCTGTCTGCGCGGTAGTGCATGGCACGCAGATAGTTATCGTAGCCCGTGACCCATTTGAAGAGGAAATGCAGGCCGTAGTCGGCTTCGGTCATGATGCCGTAATTCTTCGCCAGCAGGAGTCCTTCTTCCACGAAGCCTCCCTGATCTTGGCCGTCGTCATAATGTTGTCAGTTCCGATAGGTATGTTCGTTGCATACCTGAGAGGCAACACACAGGCTATCGTAGTGCTTGGATTCGCATTGCTGACAGTACTGCTGGGTGTCATCGGATTAGCCATAGCGGTGATTGTGTTGATCATGACCGCGATTCGCGGTAATTGGCAGATAGGCGGAATGGCTATCGCAGGCGTGGTTCTGGGAGTCATCCTGACCTTTGTGGTCGGACTGTTGGGGTTATCAGGAATGATGTTCCTTGATCCCACAGCTTTCAGGGACATTACGACATCGGTGATACTATGAAGGATTTGAGACAGATTTTGAACGAGAACGACTACGACTATGTTCAAACATACATGGTCGGCCAAGATCCTGGGACCAAAGCGATCAGAGGTTATGTCATCGGAGCATCCAGGCAGATGAACACGTATACAGTCTGGTCTACTTTCGATTGGACCATGGCAGGTCCGAAGGACAGGAGAAGAGGGATAGATGTCCAGCACGGGCACTACGGCATAAAATCGTTGGCCGAAGCACAGCAGTGTGTGGCCATGTAGACCGACGAGCTCATGAAGAACTATGATTGGTACGAGCCAGGAACGAAGAACAAACTCAAGAGGTATTGATATGGCACAGAAGAACACGAAAGGAACATACAGATATGTGACCGATTCCAAAGGGAACAGGCACAGGATACCAGTGGACAAGAACGGCAAGGTCCCGTTTGAATATCTGGAGAAGATTGCGGCAGCGAAGACTCCCAGATCTCAGAGCATGGATAAGGCCAGAGTCTCTAAGACGGTCTATCCGTCCCAGCCCGATCCTCTGGTCGCTTATCAGTGGATGAAGAACACGGGCAATTCGGACATCAGTGGACTCGATTCTCCCAAGGGGACCATAGTCAACTACACCGAACCCGTCAAGCATAAGACAAAGAAGAAAACCAAATCAAGAGCAAAGAAGCAGTATACCAGCCCCAAAGCGAAGGCTAGTAAGCCGGAACCCGTGAAGATCAACGTGGGAACGATGGGGTTGGTCCCTATAAACAGGGACGTCAGATTGGTGGAGATGAACGACACCATCGTTGAATCGAACGATGGCAAGGTCATATTCATCGAAGCATCGCCAACTCCCTCGAATACCGTTGGAAGCGTAGGCGCGTTCAATTACTCGATATTGAACCGTGGGGCGGAATACGACGGAGGCCGCATGGAATACAGTATGACCGACACCCTGAGGGACCTGGAGGATTTCATATCCGATGGAAAACAGGATCTCGGATTCAGGCGTGTTGTGGTCAGGGCACCGTCCGATGAGTTCAAGGAACTCTC
>CALAVG010000282.1 GCA_937892275.1 uncultured Methanomicrobiales archaeon
GCTCGTCTCGGTTCATGTCTGCGAAGCATGCAGAGAGTTTCTCTGCCAGCGAGGCTACATTCAGATGCCCTTCTTGCAGCAACACTATGATGTTGTGACCGAGATTTCCGACCGACACCTCGCGGATGCCATCGCCTGTAAGCGACGGTACTATCGCGATCTCAAACGACCACAGTCCTTGTCTGGCTCGGAGTTTCTTCTGCAACAAATCTACCGCCTTTGGATTCCATGACATCGGAGGCGAGAATACTCTCATGTATGGGTTTCGCCGTATCTCAATATCCGCCATTCCATTCTCACACATATCTGCCAAGGACTCTTGGCATGCCATCTTCTGTTCGAAGTCAAAAAGTTCCTTTGCGGGTATTTCTTTCCATTCCTGTTGCAGCTGTTCCAGATAGTCCTCGTACTGAGCAATGCATCTTTCCACACTGATCGACGGAGTCGCCGGCTGTTTCACGTCGGCCAGTCTCCAGTTTCTTTCGGGAAACAGGTTAATCAGCTTCCAGTAAGTATCGCCGTACATCTTCAGCATGGCTCTTTCCAGGGCCCTGCATATTCCCTGATTCCTTTTGTGCCCGCCAAGAATGTGAAAGAAGGGATGCTCGCGGAAATGGCTCAGGTCGCAGAACTCCTTGGCCGTATATCCGTTGTCCGACATCGCCCGTCCGTGAACGCCTGCGACTTCTCTTCCCTCCACGTCGGCAAGGGCGGCAAAGAATATCTGCTCAAAGAAGATGTTGCAGGTGACCCGGGAACATCTCTCCGAAGGGTCGTTCATCCGATTCTCCTCCATGAAGCGGAATGCCTTGTCGCAGTAGCGATGGATGAAACCGAGGTCGCAGCCTCCGAAGAAGCCCATGTTGTACGAGGCAATGGACTCCTCGCTGAGGGGCTTCTGAACAAATTCGGGAATCAGGATTTCGGGGTATGACAGTACCCGGTCCATCATACTTCGATAATAGACAGTGCCTATTTCGCGGTTCTGCGCGATGAGGGGAGCGGCGAGGACGTCCTCCGGCAATGGATGGGGGACGTAGATGTCTCCGTCTACATGCAGGAAGGGCGTCGTCTGCAAGCTGTACGTCTTGATCTTCGCCTCCCCTCCGTCGGACAGAGCACTGTCCTCCCCGAAAAGGGACACGGATTGACATTTAGTCAATCCTCTTCGGTCTCTTTTCGCCCAGTGCTGGGGCAGGCAGGGGAAACCGTCGAAGACCACCTGAACGTCGGTGTAAGGCAGATGCAGCTCGTCGATGAGGATGCGCTTGCCCGCCGAGTCCGTATAGAGCACCAC
Organism: uncultured Methanomicrobiales archaeon; assembly: GCA_937892275.1. Taxonomy (GTDB): domain Archaea; phylum Thermoplasmatota; class Thermoplasmata; order Methanomassiliicoccales; family Methanomethylophilaceae; genus Methanoprimaticola. The sequence continues at coordinate 1,298 of CALAVG010000282.1, forward strand.
CTCAT
>CALAVG010000283.1 GCA_937892275.1 uncultured Methanomicrobiales archaeon
TCAGTCACACCTCATCCGAATTTCATACTGGATGATGGTCTTTTCATTGATCGACCTGAATCTTTTAACGATTCTCATCGGTCCCGATCCCTCATCCTATCCTTCAGTTCGATAAGATCCTTCGGCGAGAACGTGTTCACGGTATCGGAACCCGAGCCCTTCCACGGATCCTCATCATTGATATCCGATACCGAGTACCCGTTCCGTTCCCACATGGCCTTCCTGTTGAAGTGCTCCTCCTCTTCAGCTTCTTCATCGGACATGAATATGGACAGCATCCTCTTCCCTTCGTCCGTCATCTCGTATCCGCCGGCCCTGCATTCGTTCTCCAGGACCCATTCCTTCTGCTGCCATCTCCTGACCACGTTGCGCTGGTAGAAGTTCCTATCCTTGAACTCAGCCCTTTTCCTGGTGTCCTTATCATTATATTCAGCAAGTCCGGTACCGTCGACACCGTTCTCGGGCACATCCTCCCCACGGAGGGAGAACCATATCCCGTCCCTTATCATCGCGTTGATCACATTGGTATTGGTCCGTTCCCCTCTCTTCACTCCGGAATACACCTTAAGGGCCCTGAGCAGATCCAGATCGGGCAGCGGAATAGCATACCTCTGGATCACAGATGTACCATACTGCGAGGCATCGATCGACCCCATCTTCCCGTCTTCGAACACAATGGGCATCCTGTAATCCATGTGGTATCTGCCGACGATATCGACGTCGAGCATCATCCCTGTTATGCATGCTGCGGCACAGTATTCACCGGTTCCCCCGATGATGCTCACCATGACCTCATATCCTTCTGCTTTGTATCTCGAGATCTGAACATACAGCGCATGCATCATCGAATCGAAATCATACAGATCGTACTTCACCACCGTGAGCCGACAATAATTGCGGCGGTCTATCAGCTCCTTCACGACATCGATGTTCTCGAAGCTGCCATCATCATCCTGCCTGCGGCTGATCATCTTTCCTTCATGGGTTATCAGGACCACTCTTCCGGATACCAATGAGAGCTGTTTCTCCATCAGAGCTATGTCACGGTCCATACAGCATATCAGTACTTTCTCCGGCATCCTCTTCATCTAACCACCAAATCGAATCCTGCGATCATCGTATAATCTTCATGCCGTTTCGATATCATTATGTCGATAATATCACTAATATCGCTTATATCACTTATGTCAAATCAATGACTTAATACTTATCCGGACCTGGGAGCCTCGTAGCACCTCTATAGGTGCTGAGGAGAGAACATGTCGGACAACAAAGAGAACAATCAAACCCAAGAACACACAGGAATCGTAAAGACTCCCTTCGGTATGAAGGATCGCGATCTCTCAAAAGCCGATCACATCAACAAGGATCTCGACAACTACACCCACAAATCTACAGAAGGGCCGGACTTTCTGGTCCCCGAATCCCTAAGGGCCTCCATTCTCCGTAAAGGAGGCAACATCGGTTTCAGATCCATAATCAACGATCTCGATGATTTCTTAGACCAACCGTTGGAGGACATCATCGCATCATACATCTCATGCATATCATGGGAGGTCATAGAATCTGTGGACCGTACGAGCTTCACCGTGGATTCCGATGAGGCGGCGGCAGCGGAGCATGCTGAGGCGGCGGCGCGCATCACGGCACGGCTGCGGCAGCTCGATGCGGCGAGCAAAGTCGCGCCGACCGTGCAGCGCCCGCTCCCCGCATGGGACGCCTGCGGCTTTGCGATGCGAAAATCGCTCGCGCGGCTGCTGCTGCAAGGCGTTTATGCGGAGGGGAATCTGCTGCATGCCGTGCTGAAATAGCGCGTATCAGCGTCGAAATTGCCAGAATGCAACGGCGCTTGCTGCGGCGACATTCAGCGAATCCACGCCGTGGGACATGGGG
>CALAVG010000284.1 GCA_937892275.1 uncultured Methanomicrobiales archaeon
GCCGCGGCACCGGCCTCGTCGATGGCGTCGTGTCCGAGTGTTCCGTACACTGCGAAGGACACGATGAAGTAGAGTGCGAGACAAGCGAGTCCGCACATGATGAGTGCCTTGGGAACATCCTTGGAGGGGTCTTTGTACTCCGCACCGTAGGTGGCGGCAGTCTCCCAACCGACTGCACTCCACTGTGCGATACAGAGGAGGGCGATGATCAGCATGAACCCGTCGGCGTTCCAGGACCAGTCATCTCCGGTCCAGATCCATTTCTTGGGCTCGATATCGTTGATGATTGTATCGAGATCGAAGTATCCCATGAGGATGGGGGCCAGTACGATGACGACCAAGGGTATGATCGTGAGAAGCGTGAGTATGAGCTGGAATTTGGCTCCCCCTTCGAGTCCTTTGAGGCTGGATCCGATAGAATAGGTGTAGACGACGACTCCGACGCCGACGTACAGAAGGGTTTCCATCATGGGGTCAAGACCGCTGAGGTCAAGGGCTTCCATGAGATAGTAGGCGACCATTATCGTAAAGATGGGGATGACGGTCACCCACGCGACGAAATAGCTCCAGGCACCTATGGCACCGATGAGCCTTCCTGTGTTGATTTTCTTGTTCTTGTATTTCTCGTCGTCCTCGAAGACATACTGGATTGAACCTCCGATTCCGGAAACACCGAATGTTGCGCACATCTCTCCGATGGGGAGGTTGATGAGGAATCCCGAGAGGACGGACAGAACCCAGATGACGATGCTCAGGGCCCACATGGGTTCGGACACATCCGCTACCGAGGGGATGATCAAGATCGGGACACCCATCGCGACGATGAGTCCCTGTTTCCAGGTCAGTGTACGAGCTAACCCTGTACTGGCCTGACTTTCCATACCATTTTCTGACATTGTATCACCAAGCCCGATCTCTCGGGCGTTTAGTCTGGATTCTCCATACATCCAATAAAAATAAATTGACTCATCAATATATATAGTGATGTATCAATAAATTAACAGTCACGTTTTATTAACTTTCCCCAGACATAGTCTGGGGAAAAATCAGTTTACCTTGCGGAGGATGTTGTCGGAGGATCTTAGGTCCTCTATCTTGTAATACGGTGCGAGAAGGGCATAGGAGAGATCCTTCGCTTTCTGATTGGGTTCCGATGAGACTTTTGTATCAACAACCACGGCCTCCATCCTGTCCATGCGTATGCGGGAGGCTATGTCCAACGCCTCTTCCAGTGGGTCGTTGCCTTCCGTCATTGCCAGATTGGCACCTGCATCTGTCATGAGCAATACGAACGGCTTCTGGTACAACTTCGTCTATGCCATCATGGTCATCCTGTTCACGTACTTCTACACCGCTATTACGGTGAACCCGACCAACATGGCAGAGGAAATGAAGAAGAACGGCGGCTTCATTCCGGGTTGCAAGCCCGGCAAGAAGACGGCTGAGTACATCGATGCCGTGATGTCGCGAATCACGCTTCCCGGTTCCATCCTGCTGGCCCTGGTCGCCATCCTCCCCGCTTTCGCGCGGATGCTCGGCGTCAACTCGCAGTTCGCACCTTTCTACGGCGGCACTTCGCTGCTGATCCTCGTGGGTGTGATCCTCGATACGCTCCAGCAGATCGAGAACCACTTGCTTATGCGTCACTACGACGGTCTTATGAAGACGGGACGTCTCAAGGGCCGTTCCGGTATGTAATTTTTTGATAGATTCCGTCAAATGATCAGACTCAAATCCGAAGAAGAGATCGACCTGCTGCGCGAGAACGCCCTGATGGTGTCCAAGACACTGGCAGAGGTCGGCCGTCACATCGAGCCGGGTATCACTACCAAGGAGCTCGACGTGATTGCCGAGAAGTACATCCGTTCGCTCGGGGCAGTGCCCGGATTCCTCGGATACGACGGTTTCCCCGCAACGCTCTGCCTGTCGGTCAACGATGTGGTGGTGCACGGCTTCCCCTCCGCTTACAAGCTCAAGGAAGGCGACATCGTCTCGGTTGACTGCGGCACGATCTACGGGGGTTTCTACGGTGACTCGGCCTACACGTTCCCGGTAGGGAAGGTGGACGCCCGCACACAGCAGCTGCTCGATGCCACGAAGCAATCGCTCGAAAAAGGCATCGAACAGGCTGTGGCGGGAAACCGGACGGGCGACATCGGCGAAGCGGTCCAGTCGTATTGTGAGGCGCTCGGCTTCTCGGTCGTCCGGGAACTGGTCGGCCACGGCCTCGGTCGCGATATGCACGAGAGCCCGGAGGTCCCCAACTACGGACGGCGCGGCCACGGTGTCAAGCTCCACGAGGGCATGGTCATCTGCATCGAGCCGATGATCAACGCCGGCCGGAAGGAAGTCTATCTCGATGAGAACGGATGGGCCGTGCATACGGCCGACGGCGCGAAGTCTGCCCACTTCGAGAAGACGGTCGTCGTCCGCCACGGCAAGGCCGAAGTCCTGACCACTTACGAATTTATTAAAAACGACAAGCGTTAAACCATACGATTTTAATATATGCCGAAACAGTCAGCAATAGAAAAAGAAGGTACTATTATCGAGGCCCTGTCGAACGCGATGTTCCGCGTCGAGCTCGACAACGGCCACGTGATCATCGCCCACATCTCGGGCAAGATGCGTATGCACTACATCCGGATTCTCCCGGGAGACAAGGTGAGGGTCGAAATGTCCCCGTATGATTTGACCAAAGGAAGAATATCTTTCAGATACAAATAAAAAACTACTACAATGAAAGTCAAGACATCCATCAAGAAGCGTAGTGAGG
>CALAVG010000285.1 GCA_937892275.1 uncultured Methanomicrobiales archaeon
CCATGAACTGGGACAGCTGGGAAGAACCGAAGAACTCTTTCACAGCAGCCGTCACAGGCTTGATATTGATCAGGCTCTGGGGAGATACATCCTCTGAATCATGTGTGGTCATACGCTCACGCACCACACGCTCCATCCTGGACAGACCCACGCGGTACTGGTTCTGCAGCAACTCGCCCACAGCGCGGATACGTCTGTTGCCCAGATGGTCGATATCATCATCATGGCCCAGACCATACTCCAGATGGATATTATAGTTGATGGAAGCGAGGATATCCTCCTTGGTTGCCATCTCGGAGACATGCTTGTCCGGGATGCCGTGACCCGCTATGGTATAGACCAGAACATCGCATCCGCAATCCTCCAGGGCATCAACCATCCACATATCCTTCTTGGGCTCCCAGCTCAGAATGATTATCCTATTGCGGGACAGATCCGGTGAGAATCTGTCGACGCATCCACGGTACTCCTGCTCGATCTTCAATATCGGAGCTTCACCGATGCCGCGCATCGATACCAGCTCTTCCATCCATGAGACGGTCTCAACGAATCCTCTGGGCAGCGGTTTTGCCATGAATCTGATACCTTTGTCCACGAGGATCCCTTTCAATGCGGAATTATCCCTCCCTTCTTCCGCCAAGGCAGAAATGCCATATCTCCTGAGAGCGATTATCTCCTCTACCGAACAGTCATTCAGAAAACCTGGTCCGTTGATCATACCCAACTCGGAAAGGAGCGATTCCAGGTTCCTTCTGTTGTCACCCTTGTTGAAGCTGATGAAATTATCGTCGACCACATTGAAGAAGACGTCCTCCGGTTCCTTCGTGGAATCGATCAGACTCGCCAGGGCCTTTATGACCTCCATATGTGCATCGAATCCCGAATCGACCTTGTTCGCATCCACGAACAGTATCCTGCTGCCTGGGAACTCATCCTGCATCTCAGCAATCAGCTTCTCGCAATCGTCCCCTATCATCCCCGGCAGACATGTGGAGATCACCATCACGACCCTGTTCCGGGAAAGTAACTGTCCCAATACGGAGATCGGAAGAGCGTCGTGTAGGGAA
>CALAVG010000286.1 GCA_937892275.1 uncultured Methanomicrobiales archaeon
CAGGACATGTCGGATGCAGCATCGGTCATACCGCAGGGGAACGACTACGCATACATGGTCACATATACGACAACAGAAGGGACGTCCCAATCTCAGATCACAGGGGTCTATAGGGATGCCAATATATCGTCGGCAACGACGAAAGAGGTTCCTGTAACACAAATAAGTAATGTATTCAGTGCAGGGAGCTGGACGTGGGACGACAGGACGGGGTTAGGTCCGTTCAACATGTTCTATGCTGCCATCAGCGTGGGGAACAATTCCGGAGAGACGGGTGCATTGAGCAACACGCCGGGACATATTGCCCACATCCTGAAGCCTAGCGACCTGACCAAGACTATTGCGAACGTATCGGTCGATCTCACGAAGTACAATGTCATGTTGGTGATTCCCACAATCTATTGGTATTCCGACGATACGGATCCATCCGCGGGTGCCACAGGACATCTTTACATATCGAACACCAAAAGCAACCCGTACCTTAATGGTAATGTGAATAACAACATGAAAGCGTACGCGCACATGGTGGATGGTGGCACCGTATACCCGTACCTCTGCATAGGTGTATACGAGGCATATGTCGATCCCACATACGGCCTCATGTCCTTATCAGGGGTGACTCCGACTGGATCGACAACTTTGGAAGGCTTCAGAACAAGCGTCAATATAGCGAATGCTCATATCACCGATGGTGTCGGTACATATCAGATGTGGAACTTCTATGAGTGGACCCTTTATAAGATCATCTCACAGGCCACGATTCAAAGCAAGGATGCACAGACGAGTGTCGGTCAGGGAAACGCTCCTACGGAAAGCCCATATCCTTGGAACACAGCTACTGAAACAGCCGCGTCCAAGAATGGGAACGGGAATTCGGCAGGCCCATATGCGAACAATGGGAATGCGAGTTCTAAAGGGAATGCCGTATACTCTAAATTGTACATAGAGAATTCATGGGGATCTGTCTGGGAGTTCGTAGACAACACATACCTGCAGAGCGGAGTTTTGAGGGCAGGAAGTAGCATCTCTTCGACCACGACATCATATTATTATGGAGTCGATTATACTTCAATTGTACA
>CALAVG010000287.1 GCA_937892275.1 uncultured Methanomicrobiales archaeon
CCTTCACCATTGAGGTGGGAGGACAGTATGCGTTCTCCGAGCGTACGAGGAAGTCCTCTGCAGTCGTTCCGTTTATCGCTGCGGATGTCAGCCAATCGATACGTCCGGTGGCCTCCTCCCCTGCGATTATCTGCGCACCTATGATCCTGTGGGATGTTCTGTCTGCCAAGACCTTGACGATGAGTTCCTTTCCGCCGGGATAGTACCTAGCACGGGTCAGTCCCTCGGCCTTTCCCTCGACTACATCGATCCCGTACCAAGAGGCCAATCCCTGTGAGAGTCCGGTACCTGCTATCTGCTTGTCACCGATGAAACTCACCCACGGGCTCGCTACGGGTCCGAAAAGCTTCTTCTCATCGGATACTGCATTGTTACCTGCAACGGATCCCTGTTTGACTGCCGTTGATCCGAGCTGACTCATGGTGGCTCCGTTCATTATGGCGGATTCGCACTAGACGAGATCCCCAGCGACATATATGTCGGGAACGAGTCTCCCTCTTCTGTATGGCTGAAGTGTCGGTGCCACTATGAGAGCATTAAGCTGACCGATATCGAATCCCAGTGCCTTGGGGATGTCGAGGTTGGCGCGTACACCCGTGGCGAATATCATCACGTCGCAGGGATATTCCTTCCCATCTGCTGTAACGCTTTGAACCTTCCCTTCTCCGTTGACGGCTTGGATTGGGGCCTTCATCACGAATTTGATTCCCATGGACTCTAGGTGGGCCTGGATGTTGTCGGCCATATCCTTGTCGGCGATACGGGGGATGACCTGATTCATCATCTCGATGACAGTCACATCCTTGCCCATGTTCTTGAAAGACACTGCAAGTTCGAGACCGATCACACCAGCACCGCCGATGACCACATTCTTAGCATCCTTCAGCGCCTCTTGGATGTTCTTACCGTCCCTGATGGTCCTGACGATGAAGACATTCTTCAGATCAGTTCCTGCTATCGGAGGAACGGGTCATTTTTATGGAAAGACTGTTAAAGAAGGCGGGGTAGGAATTATCGCCCTTTCAGGAGTTAAAGCAGCAGCAGGAGTCATGAACTATGCAAGTACAATGCCTATTCACGATGTGGGTGAACTTCAAAAGAATGTGTCATCTATATCAGCGGCTTCTAAAGATACAGTCTGTATTGATATATGTACAGGTAATGATGCATGTGTACTTACCTCCATGGACAGTGTCCTTGGTAAGAGTCATATCTCCTTGATCGGAGGAACATCCATGGATCCCATGGTTTCGGTTAATGGTGAGATATATTCGGATGCGGCTGCTTATATTCTAATTAAGAATACCGGAGGCAGAGTTAAGGTATACAAGGAGAATCTGTATAGACCGTTAGATGATGAAAGGTTTGTTGCCAGCAAGACTGATAGAAGTAAGTATTATATCGGAGAGTTGAATGGCCGATCTGCCAAAGAGGTATATAAGCAGCATTTAGGTATATCGGAGAATGAGATAGCAACTCAGACCTTCAAGAATCCTTTTGGCAAGATTACCGGAGATGATATCTGTATCATTTCCCTGAAGGGAGTCAAGGGTAACGGTCTTTGCTGTTACAGACAGGTGAATGACTCGGATGTGTTGACACTTTTGGAAATCAAAGACTACAAGGGTGTGGTCGATGAAACCATAAGAAACATCAAGAGTGATTTCCCGAAGGTGGCGGGTGTG
>CALAVG010000288.1 GCA_937892275.1 uncultured Methanomicrobiales archaeon
TAAATCCCAGGTCATAACGGGACTGATCACATCTGCGGTCATGAAAGGGAAGACGGTCCTGATGGTATCCGAGAAGAAGACAGCGTTGGATGTCGTATACTCACGTCTTGGGAATCTGGCGAAATACTGCCTTCTGATCGATGATGTGGGGAACAAGGACCTGTTCTACAAGCAGCTTGACTGCATGCTGTCCGCAGGGACACCGAAGAGAGGAACGGATCTGGAACAGATATCGGAGAGTATCGATGACGATGTCGAGATGCTCAGCCACCTGGCAGATACGATGTATTCTCCCGGTGAATTCGGTATCGCACCCTACAAACTGTACAGCATGGATAAGAACAACCTTTCCGACGAGAGACAGTTCAGCGAGTACAGGATCCTGAAGGATCATATCGACCCACACCTCATGTCGTTGAAATATCCGACCATAACGGATCTCCACAAGACGTACAACAACGGCAGCCTGATGAGGAACTTCTATGATTACAAGACGTTGTCCACATCATATCCGTGGATGACGCAGATGAGATCCGACCTCTCCGAGTACAACATCGGGGAGATGAAAGCGGATCTAATGGATCTGGAACTCCAGATGAAGGAGTTCAACTCGAAGGGATTCATGGGAAGGCTGTTCTCAAAAGGAAAGGTCACCAGAGAGACCACGCTGATGGCCTCCAAATACTTCGACAATTACAATGAACATACGCTCAGCGGCCTGATGGACTATCCTCAGATGATAGTCAACGGCCTGGACGATTACGAGAGGTTCGCCTCCCTGAGCACCGTGTACAGGAGATTGTCCTCGGATGAGAAACTGTACGGCGATGACATCCTATCCGTTTCCGAACCCACGAAGATGCAATTCAATGACAGCAACGACAAGATCTACTACTGGTTACTGAACGAGCACCTGATGAAGTTCGATGCCGAGCACAAGGACATCATGCAGAAGATCTGGGATTTCGACAGCATCATCCGCGACATGGACAGGAAGATGGAGCAGAAGCGTGTCCTGTGCAAGGACAGGGTCGAAGAGATACT
>CALAVG010000289.1 GCA_937892275.1 uncultured Methanomicrobiales archaeon
TTGAGATGACTCTTGAGATGACTACGAGGGAGGAGAACGGCAAGACTTACGTCAATATCCAGAAGATTCTGTTCCGCGGTATGGATGACCCTCAGAAGATCACATCCATAGCCGTCGAACAAGGTGTGCTATGTTGGAGCTGGTTTGAAGAGGCCTATCAAATCACCGATGAGGCCATGTTCAACATGGTCATCATGTCTCTGCGTGGTGAAATCCCGGAAAATTCCGGACTTTTCTTCCAGCATACGCTCACATTCAACCCCTGGAGAGAGAACTGGATAAAGGTAAGGTTCTTCGACACCCCGAGCGAGGACGTCTTCACATAGACCACAACGTATCTCCATAACGAGTTCCTCGACGAGACCATCCTCAAGATGTACGAGGATATGATCAGGACCAACCCCAAATATGCCCAGGTCGCGGCATTCGGTAACTGGGGTTCCGCCGAGGATGCCGTATACACCAACTGGGAAGAGAAGGATTTCGACATCCCGGCCCTGAAGGCCAGGGACGATGTGAAGTTCATCTTCGGCCTGGACTTCGGGTTCAGCGTGTCGTACAACGCTTTCGTGGCGGCCGCCATAGACCCCATGACCAGGACCATGTGGATCTACGACGAGCTGTATTTCAAGGGCAAGACCAACATGGACATCGCTAAGGCGGTGATCGCCGCCGGCTACGGCAAGGAGGAGATATGGGCGGATTCCCAGGAAGGGAAGAGCATCAGGGAGCTTCAGGACGGGTTCATCGAGATGCATGATTCCGGGAACGGTATCGAGGAGCCAACCAGATTCGTGCTGCCGAGGGTAAGGGAGGCTCTGAAGGGGCCCGACAGCGTGAGGAACGGTATAGCCAGGGTCAACGAGTACCACATCTTCGTGCACCCTACATGCGTCAATATGATCACCGAACTCACCAACTACTCCTATTCGAGGGATAAGGACGGCAGGCTCACGGATAAGCCCGAGAAGGACTACGACCATCTGTGTCTGGTCGGCGATACGATGATACTCACGGAATCCGGACAGGTGCCCTTGAGGGACATCCGCCCCGGGGTCAGTGTACAGTCCCACCTCGGACTCAGGAGAGTCGTAGCATGGGCCAAGACTGGGGAGAACGTGCCTGTACTGACACTGAGGCTCTCGGACGGGACGGAACTGACTGGTACTCCGGACCATCCTATAATCACTGCAGAAGGTCCAATACCTCTGGGAGAACTTGCAGTCGGGAATACGGTAAAGATGTGGTGCGGTCTCGGCTCGGTGGTGGACATACGTCCAAGCGGAACTGCTGACGTGTACAGCATCGAGGTCGAAGAGGCTCATGACTATTACGCTAACGGTATCCTACTGGCGAATTGTGACGCTCTTAGGTACGCCTTAACCGGCGAGTTCGCCAAGGGCCACGGGGCCGTCGTGGAGGCCAAAGGAGGTTCGTTCCACAGCCCGAGGATCGGTTCGACATCCTTGCCGGATGAGCAGCCTATCAATACTCTCAAGATAGGCGGTGTCGTCGAGGCCGAAGGGCCTGCTGGAGTCGCTCCCCCGCGGAAGAAGACCGTAAGGGTGTTCTCGTCGATCAGATACGACGACAACGGCTACAGCAATCTCTACGACGACAGGCCTTGGAGAGGATTCTGAGAAACATCTCATTTCAGGTGCTGAACTGTTTTATACTGCCCAAGCGACGTTAAGAGATGTGTTTGTGTTCAAATATATAAAAAATAGGAGGGGAAACCCCTCCAAAGTGTTTATTTTCAGGCGTCGTCCGCCATGTTTACAATTTTTGCAGTCGAGATCGGCTTTGAAATCCTCGCATTCATCCTAGAGCTCATAAGGTTGTGTTCCAACAGGTCTCTGCTGGTAGCAGGGTTGTTGAGCTTCCAGGTCTCCATGGGGGTGAGAACGGACATCCACAGGTAGTTCATATCGAGCAGGTAGATGTCTCCCATCCTGGTGGACGAAGGCATGAGCGAGCCGTAGTCGAAGGACACGTTGGGGTCCTGGATGATGACGATGTTGTCGTAGCTGTTGGCAACGAATCCAGTGTCGCGTCCGGGCTGGGCCTGCACTCCGTTGAATCCCTTCGAGACATAGACGGAGTTAAGGTAGGACTGCTTGTTGGCCTCGGTGATTGCTCCGAGCTTGTCCTGAGCGATGTGGGACATGATCCAGACCTTTCCGTTGGGGGAAGGCGAATCCCATCCGAGGTAGGCCATCCTGTATGCCTTCCTCATGGCTGCTGTGGTGAGGGAGTCTCCCTGCATATCGACGACGTTTCCGTCGATGAAGTTCTTCTCGTGCGCATCTCCGGAGGCACTGTTCTTTCCACGGTATGCGTAGAAGTCCCCGTTGACTCCTCCGTAGGGGGAGACCATGTCCTCGGTGATCTCGACACCGTTGTAGACCTTTCCGATCTCCTCTCCAGAGGCGATGAGCCTGGAGATTCCCTGCATAGAGGTCTCTGCGGTCCTCTTGACGATGTTGTTGTTGGCTGCGACAGGCTGCTTGCACCAGAGGGGCCTGAGGATGGTCCTGTCAGCCTCATCGGAGTAGTTCTGTGCGTACATGTTCACGAAGGACTTGTACTCGACTGTGTCGTCCTTTCCTTCGAGAGCCTGCATCATGAGACCGTAGCTCCACGGGAAGGGCAGATCGACCGCGGGCATCCTGAATGCCTCGACGGGCAGGTACTGGTCATCCTGGATGAGTCCGTCCTGGTTGGTACCGGCACCCAGTCCGAGGAATCCGGTCTGGGATCCGACCATGGACACTCCGTTCCTGGTGAACTCGTCGGCCATACCGTAGGCGGCGAGCTTGGTGATGAGACGCTGTCCCTCGTGGTCGTATGCTCTCTTACCGATGAGAGAGATCGTGTTGTCGCATTTGAAGACGGCCGCTGTCAGCCTCTTGTCGAAGAGAGGGTTGAAGTAACCGGGTCCGTTAGGGGAACCGAGTCCGTATCCGATCGAGCCCATCGCCTTACCGAAGGCGCTGGCCTTGACGTCGTAGAATGTGTCGCAGAGGTCGATGAAACCCTGTGTAGTGGGTTGGAATGACGTTCCGACAATTCTGTCTCCTTGATAGATAAATTGTCCAGACATAAGAGTTAACTCCTTATCTGTGACGTTACATCGGTTCTAATAATATAAATGGGTATGATAGAAAAAGGGGCTTTCGCCCCTGTTTATGCTCAGAACTCGTTGTAGAGCTCGTCCATGGAGGGCATCCTGTCCTCGCCTTCCATAGCGGTCAGACTGGGTCTGTTGGGGTTGTGGCCGTATGTGAGGTCGATCCCGGGCCTGTCCATCGACTTGCCGAAGGAGGTCTGGGACTCCTGGATCATCTCGGCGATGCTGGGTATATGGAGCCCGGCATCCATGGCCTTCTTGGTGGACTCCGTCTGGATGTCGCCGTACTTGGCGTGCACCTGGGCGTTCTCGTCGCACTCCTTGAAGTCCTCGGTGACATGCACCTGCTCCGAGTCGTTGCAATCCTTGAAGGAGCCCTGCACCTCGCCCTTCTCGGAGAGAGGAGTTCCTTCGGGGCCTTCCTTCAGGATTTTCTTGCTCTTCTCGTCGATAGGTCCGACCACACCGGTCTGGTAGTCTCCCTCGGGGGCCTTGGCCTTCTCGAAATCCTCATCATCGTCATCGGAAGACCTTGCGTAGAACGTCGGCTCTTCCACCTTTTCATTCTTAGGCTGGGGGTTACGGACAGCATTGGAGATCTTATTCTTCCTTGCTTCTTCTGCAGTGGCCTTCTCAAAATCCTCGGATTTGCCGAAGTCATCGTCCATAAAGTCAGCGATGCTGGGCATCTTGGGGCCCTCGGGCTCCTTGTCGCCCTCCAGAACGGACTCGACGATACCCTCCACTGCATCGGCCACCTTCTCGGTGATCTCCTCGACGACAGGGTTCTCTTCGGCCATGGGCTCATCGGCGACTACGACCTCTGCCTTGACCTCGGGCTCCTCCTCTTCGGGG
>CALAVG010000290.1 GCA_937892275.1 uncultured Methanomicrobiales archaeon
CAGGGACCTAAGACTCTCCTGAAGAACGGATGGTTTGCATTCGCACTCTGTCCGATTATCATCATCGGGGGCATCATTGCTCTCTGGGTTATCGCCAGTTTCCTGTGATTACGATTAATTAAACCATTTATCTTCTTTTTTCATTTGCTGGTCATTTTTCATTCTGTAATTTTGGCTCTTTGACGTTTCGGGTGGGAACCCATAGTCAAATCCTGCGCTCCGGGATTACCCATCACAGCATTTCGGGCATATACCGGCCCCGGTTTGCAGCCCCAAACCGCGGTTAAGGATGTTTATCGCCGCATTCCTGTCCCTGGACATCCTCAGCCCGCAGTGCGGGCATTCGTGTATCCTCACGGACAGGTCCTTCGGCACAAGGGTGCCGCAGGACGAGCAGATCTGCGACGTGTAAGCCGGATTCACGAACACGACCCTGTGACCAGTCTCCTCCACTTTGTAACAGGTCATCCTCGTGAATATGCCCCAGCCCGCATCGCGGTACGATTTCCTCATGCCTTTCGGGGAATCCGCCGCCATCTCCCTGACGGACAGGTCCTCCATGACTATGTCCGCATAACGCAGCGACAGTTCCCTGGATATCTTGTGGAACATGTCCTTGCGGTGGTTCCTCATTTTCTTGAATTTATGTGACAGCTTCCCATGTATCCTGTTGTATTCCGGAGTGCCCTTCTCGCATCCTGACAGTCTCCTCTGCAAGGCGGACAGCTCTTCCTCCTTCCGTCTGTAGGTACGGTCGTTGGGGACCACTTTTCCGTCGGAGAGGGTCGCAAGATTCTCCAGTCCGAGGTCAAGACCCGCGTCGTCCCTTCCTTCTGCGGGATCGAGGTACATGATATCCTCCCCCAGGTCCTCGAGGGCGTACACTACGGTGACGTACCATTCGTAATGGTCGTTGACCCGCCTCCTGAACACGGTGGCGGTCTTGCGTTCCCCCTCCATGATGTACGGGTTGGAATACTTCACGAGCCCTATCATCCCCAGACGGATGCGTTCCATCCCGCTTCCGCAGTCCTTGCTTACGAATCCGTAATCATCTTTGTACGTGTATGTGAACGAATCGAACATGCTGTCGTTCTTGAACCGGGGGAAACCTGTCCCCTTGGAATGCATCTCCATCCATGAGACGAAGGCTTCATGCACCCTCTTGGCGACGGATGCGAAGCAATGGGAATGGATGTCCTGTAACCACGGGTCCTCCTGCCTCATCCTGGTGGCCATCCCCATCAGGTCGAACTCAGACGGAAGACCCATGCGGAACCCGAGGTATATCCTGCACATCTCCACCAGACGGTTGTACGCTCTGCGCAATCCGTCCAGGAAATGGAGCATCTTCTCCTCATATTCCCTTTTCGGGTAGAGTCTGTATGTGACGGAGCGCATGGATGTCGTCATCAGATCGTACACGTGGATTCGGATATTTGAATGCTGACTTGTTATAAATGTTATTGATGTTATAACAAACATCCGGGATCCCTTCGAATCGGTCGTAAATCGCGGACACTGATCGGATCCGACTGCTCGAACTCCGATCCGATGATCATTCGGAACGGAATCGCTCCGTAACGCCTTTCCACTCAAATCGACAAGGAACCGTATTTATCGTGATTTCTTCATTATATGGTATGGAGGGGAATACGTCCCGCATCAGGTCCATCGACGTTTTCAAGGGCATAGCCATCCTCGTAATCATCTTCTGCCACGTCTGTGTCTCTAGATCGGGTGTCGGAACCCCCAATATCATCATCCAGGACATGTATCTCGGGTTGATGGTGTTCCTGATGATATCGGGATACTTCTACAGGCCCGAGAGGAGTTTCGCCGAGAACATGAAGAAACGCGTCACCGTGCTTTTCTTGGCCCTTGTGATCTGCTGCGTCGCCCTCACGGTCATCAGCTACCTGTGGGCCGTGCTTTGTTCGCAGCCCATCCAACAGTCCGACCTCTTAGATGGATTCGAGTTCATGTTCTGCCTGCACAAGGCCTTTGATCCGCTCGACACCCCGACGGTGTGGGAATTCTGCGGTAACGGTGTCGGTTATTACTTCCTCTGGCTCATGCTCGGGAGTTTCGTTATATTCTATGCGCTCGAGGGCATCGTCCGCAAGGACATACGCTTAAGGGCGGTGCTCATCGCGGTGCTCATCGCCATGTCCATCGCTTACAGGGAACTGTACCCTTACAACCTCCCGTTCTATCTCCACCTGTCAATGATGGGTGCCGTGTTCATGTTCACCGGATCCGCGTTCAAGCAGTACGGCGTCTTCGAGCGCATTGATGCATTCGAATGGAGGTCCTGGAGATATTGGGTGCCGTTCGTCCTCAGCATGGTGCTGTCCCTCGTCCTGGTCTTCTTCCTGCCGCCTAACATCAGGTTCGATCAGATGATGTTCGGCGATTACGGCGG
>CALAVG010000291.1 GCA_937892275.1 uncultured Methanomicrobiales archaeon
GGTTGGTTCATGCTTGGTGATGATCGCACACTTGTTCGTTGAAGGATTCCTTTCCTTTGCATTGCCAGTAGGATTGATCACCTCGCTAATCGGAGGACCGATCTTCATGATAATGATCATCAGACAGAAGAACGAGGTGTGGTGAGATGACAACCAATATCGAAGCAACGGATCTCGGCGTGAGCTATGGAGAGGTCAAGGTCTGGTCAGGGATAAACCTCAAGTTCTCGGAACCCGGTCTGATTAGCATCTTGGGTCCGAACGGTGTCGGTAAATCCACACTAATGTACTGTATCAACAAGATCCTTGTACCCACTGAAGGAAATGTAAAGATAGATGGCGAAGATGTTTCTGAGCTATCTTTCAAAGACATCGCACTCAAAGTCGCGTATGTACCGCAGGCATCCAACGAAACATTTGCCATGACGGTAATGGATACGGTCCTTATGGGGAGATATCCGCATTCTGGATTCAACGTATCGAAAGAGGATCTGATGGTCGCGTCGAAATGTCTGAAAGTGATGCAAATCTCCCATCTTGCAATGAGGAACTTCAACGAACTTTCAGCGGGACAGCATCAAAAGGTGATGATCGCTCGTGGTCTTGCCCAGGAGCCTGACCTGCTGATGCTTGATGAGCCGACGTCGAATCTGGACATCTACCATCAGATGCAGGTGATGAGAATGTTATCGAAAGTGGCTAAGGAGAGAGGAATTATTGTTCTGACCATCTGCCATGATCTGAATATCGCTTCGAAATATTCCGATCGTGTGGTGATATTCTCCAAAGGAAAAGTTTACTGCGATGGTACTCCACAAGAGGTAATAACGGCCGAGAACATTAGCAAAGTGTACAAGGTAAAGGCCGATGTGACCATGGTTGAGAACCGTCCGTACGTCCTATTCTACGACGGAGATCTTGAGGACGATGAATAAAACCTGCCGTGATCCGAACAGAGGAACAAAGATGTGATATCATGAAATTTGAGAACATACTGGTCCCCATTGATGGTAGCACCCATTCAGATAACACAGTCGATCTGGCCATACATTCGGCTCATGATTTCGGTTCGACGCTGACATTCGTCTATGTCGTGGACATCACTGAATCCAATAGGTTCGGAGATGTGAATGGTTTTGGAACCATGGCCAAATTAGAGGTTGAGGGGACGATAGCTCTGGATGTGGCCGAATCCAAAGCGAATGAAGAGGGAGTTAGTTTCAAGACCAAGCTTCTCGAAGGCGTACCTGGCGAGGTGATCTGCGACCTTTCAAAAGATTTTGATCAGATAATCATAGGTGCGGCCGGTAAATCTGGATTGGGTCTGGGCCGCATTGGAAAGACGACAGATTATATCATAGAGCACAGCCATTGTCCGGTCCTATGCATCAAGGAGACATCGCATAAACTTGAAAGAATACTACTTCCGATAGTGGACACCCATCTACCGGCAATAGAAGACGCTATCGAGACCGCAAAGAAAGTCGATGCTTATGTCACCGTGTTTGCTGTGAACGTCCATGATAAGGCCTTTGCAGATCTGATAGAAGAAGTGGCTGACAGATTCAGGAGAGAGGGAGTCAAGGTGGAAACAGAAAACTCTGAAGGGGACCCTGCAGATTGTATCATAAAGAAGGCCGAATCTTACGACCTAATAATCAGAGGTGTCGGCAATCGTAATGCAATTGATAAGATTCTGCGCGGAAGCACAGCAGAACGTGTGGTCGCAAATGCATCTTGTCCAGTTACCATAATCAGAAACAGTGAGACGTGACCGTCAAACTTAACTTATGTCTTCATGGTTGGTAGGAGGGGCCTCTGGCCCCGACCTACCACGAAACTTGTGATTAGAGCTTTAGGGGCTCAATCAGACATCTATTGTGCGATACCACTATGGAGGTCCTTTCGACCACTATATACGGCCATGAATTCAGCAAGTCAAAGCTCAAGACCACATTCTCGAACCCAATAGTCTTCCTAAACTCTCTGCATACATCGCTGTGCTTAGGATGTCCATACAGGGGGACAGGGGTCGTTTGATATCGAACGGTCAAACTACGATGGGCACTTCCTCAGGACTCAGGTTCGCGTATTCGATGATGGCGAACGCCTCCTCTTTCGAGGTCCATCTAATCTCATCTCCACGGACCAAAACAAAAGAGGGCAACCCCATATACATAGGCCTATCCTTGAATGATGCATCATACACTTGATACCCATACCAATCCAAAGGCCTGCTTAACCTCTCCACCTTGAAACCGTACACATCTTCAAAGAATTTGATGATAGATTCCTTACCCATGGTCTGCAACACCTTCTATTACTCTTAGGACCGGTTCCACGTTTGGTTCAAGGTCGTCTACACGGCAGATCCTGACTGGATACCTACCGTCGCCACACCTTACCAAGCTTAGACACTCATGAATCTCAACACCGGCATATGTATCGCCTGACATTGAATCGATAGGCTGTAATCTGCCATCGATTTTCTCCATACTTATAACGTATCCTCTATGTAGTGAGTGGACAGTTCGTGAGAATTCTTTCGCAAACGCGATCCTCAGATCGACGTATAGAAGGATGATGAAAAGAGGGGCCGCCCCGAAGGACGACCCCTTGTTGTTTCACTTTCAGTCAAGCTCGGTGAGCTTGATCAGCTTGTTCCATCTCCTGTCGACCTCGTTCTGCATCTGCTCGATGACAGGTGCGTTCTTGTCCTGCAGGAGGTGCTTGTACCTTCCCTGAGAGGTGATCCAGTCCATGACGGGCTTCTTCTCCGCCTTTCCGTCAGCGATCCTTGCGCTCTCTCCGGTCAGTTCGTACTTGCCGTTGACGACCTCGAACAGAGGCCATACACAGGTCTCGACACCCAGCTTGGCCATCGCGATGGTCTGATCGGATGCGAACCTCCATCCCCTGGGGCAGGGCGACAGCGCGTTGATGAACGCAGGTCCGCCGCATGCGAACGCCTTCTGGGATTTCTGTACGGTGTCCCTCCAGTTGTGAGGCGATACCTGGGCGACGTACGGGATGTTGTGGGCCACCATGATGGCGGTCAGGTCCTTGGAGAACTCCTTCTTACCGGACGATACGCTTCCGGGCCACGAGGTGGTGGTCTGCGCACCGATGGTGGTGGCAGAGGACCTCTGGATACCGGTGTTCATGTACGCCTCGTTGTTGAGACATACGTAGACCATCCTGTGTCCCCTCTCCATAGCTCCGGACAGGGCCTGGAGACCGATATCGTAGGTCGCTCCGTCTCCTGCGAAGTTGATGAAGTTGACGTTCTCCTTGATCTTTCCCTTCTTCTTCAGGGCATTGAATGCCGTCTCGACTCCCGCACAGGTGGCCGCTCCGTTTCCGAACGCAGTGTGCACGTAGGGGACGTTCCATGAGGTGTAAGGGAACACGGTGGTGGATACCTCGAAGCATCCGGTGGACAGCGATACGACGAGATCGTCCTCCGATCCCATCATGACCTGCTTGGCGATGATCGACTCCGCACATCCGGCGCAAAGCCTGTGTCCGCTGGTGAGCCTCACGGGCAGCTTCTGGAGGTCCTTAATTGCAAGAGAGGTCAAAGCCTCACCCCCAGATAGTGTATCTTCTGAGCAGTGCCGTTGGCCACCGCCTCGAATGATTTCTCGAATCCTGCTACGGTGGCATCGGCTCCTCCGAGACCGTAGATGACGTTGTACATCTTGGGCAGCTGCTCCAGATCAGAACCTGCTGCGACTACCTCGGGGAACATGGGGCCGTAGGCTCCGATG
>CALAVG010000292.1 GCA_937892275.1 uncultured Methanomicrobiales archaeon
GAAGGGACGATTAGTTTCCTGGGAAGTGATTTATTTAGATTTCCTTAGGTTCACTGAAAACGTAACTTCGACACTTGAACCTTGAAGTCGATAGCTGAAGCTAAAAGACTGAGGTTGATGATCTCAGTCGCAAACGTAACCCAAGAGATATTGCGGATTGATCTCCAGTGTATCTGTCAAATCGAATAGTCTGCCGGTTACCTTAGGGGGACCTTGAAGCCTAAGGCTGTTCTCGCTGCGGGAATAAAGGACGATCGTGTTCTGCACCTCATTGGCGAGGTTGTACATTGTGAGTTGTCTGCCATCCAAAAGGGTCTTGGCCCTTTTGAACATCGCATCCGCGATGTTCGATATCAGAACTGCTATCGAAATGACAAACATCATCGCGTTCTCCCTGGAAGGAGTCTGTAAGAATATGGAATTCATGCCCATGCCTGATTTCATGAACCGGAATGACTTCTCCACCTTGTACTCTTGGTTGTAATAGGTCAGCACGGATTCGTTAGAGAATACAGTCATCTCATCAGATGTCCTCCCTTCATCAGGACCGGGAAGATTCGTGACAAGGACAACGGTCTGCTCAATTTCTGCCTTACGTCTGATGTTGGGCTCGGAAATCAGAGGTTCGAGTCTCAGCTCCCACCAATCCGGAACATCCTCAGGATGTTCCGTCTGATAATGGGCGGTGCTGATATTGAACGAAAACGGGCCCATAGGGTCCAACCCAAGACCGGTGAAGGCCTCGAGAGCCTCTTCTTCGGTGGAGAAACGCCTGCCTTTGAACGATTCGCATACTTCAACAGCATCCTCTTGGGCCTTGGAGCGAATGCGTTCCATCGACCTTTCGACTTTGGCGTCATGGCGGAAAGCGACGAACCTCAGCGTCTCTTTCCTATTCTTGGCCATATCGAGTTCCATCTCCGTATCTGCCATCCACAGACCGCGCTTTCTCGCCTTGTGCATTTTAGTGTCCACAGACCATTCACGTATCCTGTCACGGGCTTTGCCCGTGAACGTCTCGGAGCATTTCGAGACGAAATGCATCCCCATGTCGATCATCTTGCAGATGTTCCCCTTAGTGGCCAGTTTGCAATCCCCTACCATGATCATCTCTTCGAGCTCATCGTCGGAGAATATACGCTTGAAATCGTAAAGCGTGTTGCTGTCCATCACCGAATCAGAACTGTTCCCACTGTATGGCTTCATGTATCTGATGACGCAGTTGCCGTTGGTGACGATCTGAAGCTCATACTGCAGCAGATCATTCCGCTTATCCTTGGCATGGCCGCCGTGCCTGGGCACGGCCGCACCTTCTTTGTCAGGTTCATGTGCCATGCCACTGAACGAGATGTTCGTTGAATCCATGTGATATACATTCGACTGAAAACCATACTTTGCAATGGCCAGACCCGCGCATTCTGAGAACAATTTCGTCAGGTCCGTATCGAACAACGTGTCCAGCCCTCTGGCGAGAGCCGTGTCGTACAGATCATCCTGGGTGACGTTCTGTCCGAAGAGGCGATCGGTCGGAGCCGTGTTGTATGCCTTCTCCACCATGTACAGAGGCAGTTTCTTGCCGACGTTGAACGTCGGCCCGATCAGAGCCTTTACAACCATTCCCGGAGACAGAATCCTCCTCTCCGGATCATAATTACAGCGTTGGTCGATGAGACGTCTCATTCCGGAGGACTCGAACAGGCCCATCCCGATTGCATTCGCTGCAGGGATCCCTTCGTAATCTAGCCCTGTGTGCAGGATTTTCATCTTCTCCAGTCCCGTCGTCCCATCTCCTTCCTAGCTTCCGATTGTCATTTTTCAAGTTTAAGAATTATAATTTAACCAGCTATTGCTGGTTAAATATATATTCTTAGATTTAAATGTGATGAACAAGGTTGTCACTAAGACTGAAAAACCAGCTGTATTAGCGGATGCTATCTTTGGAAAATCCGATCGAGTAGATTACGGGAAAAGAATCAATGACGTGTTGAAGTCACGTCTATCGAACTCGCATCGAAGAAAGGTTATATCAGTACCCCACATAGTTCGGAATATACCGGCTGGAGTGATCGAATGGGAGAGGAGAGACGTACGGATTTCAAAGTAGACACAAAGAAGTGCACAGGGTGCGGAAGGTGTGTCAACGTATGCTCGGGACTCGTCCTCTAGATGGGACCCAACAACTCCCCTGTGATGAAGAGTTTCGAAAGGTTCGGATGGAGAGGCTGCTGGAGATGTCAGCGCTGTCTCGCCGTATGTCCTACGGG
>CALAVG010000293.1 GCA_937892275.1 uncultured Methanomicrobiales archaeon
CTTGTCGCTGTACTTCTCGCGGATGATCCTCAGGATGCGCTTCCCGTATCCTCTGCCCCTAACCTCCGGCGATGTGGCGAAGTAGATGAAGAACATCCTGTCCCCGTCGATGAAACAATATGTGAATCCGATGAGAACATCACCATCGCGGAAGACATCCAGGACCGCCCCGTGCCCCATGGCCCTCTCCAGGTTCGATATCGGTACCTTCTCTATATCGGAGAAAGAATGCTCGTATAGATCTATGACATCATCATCGAAATGATCCGCACGGATGCATACGATCGGCATCTTACAGCCTCAGTTCCCTGAACAGCTCCTCGCGTTCCTGTTTGGATATGTTCCTGTAACGGCCTTCCTTCAGCTTCCCGAGCTCGATGTTCATGACCCTCACCCTTACGAGCTTCACCACATCGTATCCGAAGTATTCGCACATGCGGCGGATCTGCCTGTTGAGGCCCTGTTTCAGAATGATCCTGAACTCGCATTCGCCGGTCATCTCCACGAAACACTTCTTGGTGATCCTGTCCTCCAGGATCGGCACCCCGTTGGACATGCCCTTGATGAATGCCTTGGTGACAGGTCTGTCCACTGTGACGATGTACTCCTTCTCGTGCTCTCCCCTGGAGCGCATGATCTGATTCGCGAGCTCGCCGTTGTTAGTCATCAGCAAAAGTCCCTGGGAATCCTTGTCCAGTCTGCCTACGGAATAGATCCTCTTGGGATATCCGATGTAATCGATGACGTTGTCCTTGTCATCCGGGTCTGATGTGCAAGTGATACCGCGGGGCTTGTTGAAGACAAGGATGATGTCCTCTTCCTCCTTCTCGATCCTCTTCCCGTCCACTGAGACGATATCATCCTCGTACACCTTGTCCCCGACGACGGCAGGCTTCCCGTTGATGGTGACCCTGCCCTCCTCGATGAGCCTGTCAGCGGCCCTGCGTGAAGCGACACCGGCCTCGCTGATGAACTTGTTGAGACGGGTACCTTCGGACAATCGATCAATCCCTCACGGTCGCTTCTGCGGATTGGATGCACTTCGTAAGAACGGAATAGGCCGTGATCATATCGCTCTCGTCGACGATGAAGATGGTATCGGTGTGACAGCTGACGGTCTCCTCGATGTTTATCCCTGCATCGGAGAGGTTGGTGATCAGATAGGCGATGACTCCGCTGGTGTCCACGATCTTCTCCGGGGACTTCACTGCGATCTCGACAAGGTTCTCTCTGATCTTGATGATGTTGAACCTTCCGACCGTGTCGGTGATCCTGTCCTTGAGCATCCTATCCGCTATGATAGTGACCGCGGAAGCTGACTGCACGCACTGCATGATCGAGTTCTCGTTCCAGAGGTCCTTGAACAGATTGTCCATCTTGTGGAGCACGGACCAATCGTTCTTCGCGGTGACGATGCAGGTCTTAGTCCTCATCTCCAGCCTGCTGTCCTTCAGGACCCTCAGGATGTTCAGCTCGTGATCGGTCGTCACGCTGAGCTTCGACGCGTAACGGCGGCATGCGATCATCACAGCCTCCTCGTTGTCGACATCGATGTCCTTCATGATCATTCTGGCCAGAGATGAGTAGTTGATGAGCCCCTTGGCCACGCAGTCCTTGACGCTGGGGTGCGCATCGATATAGATCCTCGTCTTCTCCGCAAGACTCTCTTTCATCTCGCTCTTTACCATGCTAGGACGTATCATGGAACGACATAATAAAGTCTATTATCGAACAAAAGAAATTGATAAAGTCCGAGTCTGTACATCTTGTCAACAAAAGTCCCGTTAAATATCCAAAGGGATAATCGATATATTCAGACGACCATGTTGGATTATATGCCCAAGACATTCCGCATGGTATTCGTCTCCGTTTTGGAGAACGAGCCCGATCAGCTCCGCAGTACAGCCGAGACCTTGGGGAAGGACCTGGGCATGGATGTGGACTTCTACGGCATATACGGAGAGGATGCGGACGAGGATGTCCTCGTGTACCACGAGCTGGTCCGCAGGACCGAACAGGCCGATTATGTCTTCCTCAGGTGCATGGGGGATATCAACCGTTTCCATCACTGGGACCGCTACGAGGAGGTCCTGAAGAACATCCGCGGATATCCCGCGGTATTCTCTGGGAATCCGGAAGTCAACATAATGACAAGACCCCTGTTCAAAGGGAACGACGACGAGTACAGGGAACTGTTCGCATACGTCAGGGACAGGTGCCCGGAGAACGACCGCAACGCTATGTTCTGGGTCATGAACAGACTGGGATTCACCGCAAAGCAACCCGATCCACCTGTAGTCCACAGGCTCCACGGCGTATACCACAAAGGGATGGACGACGACATCACCAAGGACGATTACGTGAAGACATTGGATCCCGAAAAGGAGACGATAGGTCTCGTGTTCCCTTCCAACAACTGGGTGTACGGTACCCTAGATCACGTGAATGCGATAGTCGCCGAGATAGAGAGACAGGGGATGAACTCATTCCCCATATTCTGCTCCAGCTTCTCGAAGGATCTGAAACAGGGTATCGACGGGGTACTAAAGGACTACTTCTCCCAGGACGGGAGACCTTTGGTATCTGCGATCATCTCCATCTCAAGACTCACCATAGACGGACACGGTCACGACAGATGCCTGGACGAATGGAACTTCTACCGCAACAACCTCAACGTCCCTCTGATCTTTGGACTAGCCGTACAGAACGCATATCATGACTTCGAAGATGACAAGATCGGACTTTCCAAACGCGACATGCAGATGAACGTGTTCTATCCGGAACTGGAGGGATGCATCATCGGCGTCCCGATAACATACAAGTCGAAATCAGAGGGCACGGCGAGATACCTCCCCGTCCCCGACAGGATAGAGCACATTGTCAAACTGGCAAGGAACTGGGGATCCCTGCATTCCAAGAGACCGGAAGAGAGGAAGGTCGCCATCCTCATGTGGCAATCCAGGCCCGATTCGGGAAACATCGGGACAGCGGCAGGATTGGATACTCCTGAAAGTGTCGCAAGCATCCTGCAGACGCTCGATTCAGAAGGATACATCGTGGAGAACGTCCCGAAGGACGGAAGGGAACTGATCGAAGAAATCTTAGACAACGTAACCAACGACCTGGACAACATGTCCTCGGAGACTCTCCGTGAGAAGGCTGCCGACCTTGTCCCAAATTCGGATTACAAAGGTCAGTTCATCCGTATCCCCGGATGGGACCAGGAACAGATGAGGAAGGATTGGGGAGAGCCTCCCGGGACCATATGCGTCGACAGGAAGGACATCATCATCCCGGGGATCATCAAAGGCAACGTGTTCATCGGATACCAACCGCTCAGAGGATGGGCGGACAAGATGGAGCAGAACCTGCACGATCCCGTGCTCTTCGCACAACATCAGTATCTCGCATACTACCGCTGGCTGAAGGACACCTTCAAGGCGGACATGATCTTCCACATGGGTACCCACGGGAGCATAGAATGGCTCCCTGGAAAGAACGTCGGGTTATCGGCGAAATGCGATCCCGATGTCGTACTCGATGCGATACCGAACATCTACCCCTACATCATAGACGACCCCGGAGAGGGGATACAATGCAAGCGCAGGATAGAATCCGTCGTCATCGGACACATGCCTCCCACGATGGCACGCGCCGATTCCTATCCCGAACTGGACGAGGTCAACGTACAGCTGCAGGACCTGTTGAGACTCAAAGGCAACACCAACCCTGAGAGGAGGAAGCAGGCGATCGCCAACATCTACGATGCAGCGAAGAGGAACAACCTTCTGAAGGACCTCGGCATCACCGATGATAACGACCCCGGCGCGGAGGGCTTCGAGGAATACATCATACCGTTGCACGAATACATCTCAGAGGTTAAGGATGCCCTTGTCAGATCCGACCTGCATGTCCTCGGAAGGGTACCGCAGGAACACCATTTCGACGAGACGATCTACTCATTGATGCGTCTGGACAACGGCGATGTCATGTCGCTGAGGGATGCATACGCATCGAACAGAGGGATTGACCTTCAGAAGGCTATCGAGTCACCTTCCGAGATAGGCCTCACGGGCGAACCTAACTCCGTGATAATCGACGAGATAGACAGAGAGCTCATGGAGCTCCTTATCTGGATGCGCAACGACGATTATGATCTCGAACGTACGAAGCAGCACATCGGCGATATCACCCAGGATCTGGAGAAGAGCCTGGACTACGTGTGCAACACACTCGTCCCCAACATCAGGAGGATGAGCGACGAGATATCCCACATGGCGGACGGGACAAGAGGGGAACATGTGGTCCCCGGGCCTGCGGGAGCACCTACACGCGGAAGCGCACACATACTCCCGATGGGCAGGAACTTCTACTCCCTTGACCCGGACACCATCCCCACGCGCACCGCATGGGAGATAGGCAAGCGCATGGCCGACCAGATGATTCAAAGATATACCGAGGAGAAGGGGGAGTTCCCCAGGGAGATCGGTTTCGTCATTTGGGCAACGGACACTATGAAGACCTCCGGCGACGATGTCGCATACATACTGTGGCTTATGGGAGTGAGACCGGTGTGGGCAAGGACCGGAGGACAGGTCATAGACCTCGAGGTAGTACCGATAAAGGAACTGGGAAGGCCCAGAGTAGACGTATCGGTTAACATCACAGGACTGTTCAGAGATACATTCCCCAACCTCATCGACCTCATCGATTCCGCGGTGAATCTAGTAGCGGGCCTGGACGAGAGCGACGAGGACAACGCATTGGCA
>CALAVG010000294.1 GCA_937892275.1 uncultured Methanomicrobiales archaeon
CCTTTCACCCCTATACCCAAGTCATCCAAACGATTTGCACATCAGAACTGGTTCGCTCCTCCACCCCCCCTTCGAGGGGCTTCAAGCTGCTCAGGCATAGATCGACCGGCTTCGGGTATCCGCACCATTGACTCCTCGCGAGCACACGATGTCCCTCGTAAAAAACTGCGGACAATCGGTTTCCCTTCGGCTCCCTAATTGAATAGTTAACCTCGCCAATGACCAGAACTCCCTGGATCGTTTTTCGAAACGAACAATATAACACTGGTCCACCAAATTGGTTTCTTCCCTTTGATGCCATATAAATCTTTGACCGTATGGTTTCAGGTCTTTTGACCTCCCGTTAAGGGTACTTTTCAGTCTTCGCTCACGCTACTACTGCACTATCGGACTAGAGACGTATTTAGGGTTGGAAGTGAATGCCTCCCAAATTCATCCGTGATATCCAACACAGACTACTCAAGGACATCAAAAATCTCCATACAAGTTTTCCTCTAAGGGGCTATCACCCTCTACGGCCTGTCTTTCCAGACAAGTTCGAGTATACGAGCTAAGGAGTAAATGAGCCTACAACACCACATCTCCCTTACCTTTCGATAAGGGATTCAGTTTGCCCTATACCGCGTTCGATCGCCTTTAATAACGGTATCTCTGTTGATTTCTTTTCCTGCGGGTACTAAGATGCTTCAATCCCCCGCGTTCCCGGTCGTTCCCGACCATTCCGAAGAATAGGAAGTCCCATTAGGTGACCGTCGGATCAAAGGCTTCTTGCACCTACCCGACGCTTATCGCAGCTTGACACGACCTTCTTCGGCGCTCTAGCCGAACCATCCCCCATACGGCGTAGCATCGCCGCTGGCGTATGATCTAGCACACGTCCAGGTTTCGTATGATCGGTGATCACTGGGCTTATCCGCTCTCATCCTCCGTTTACGGGGCCCTACACCACTTCCCCGAGACAGGACCTCTGTTCGGGTGCATGTTACATTCGATTTGAATCGCTGTCATTACTGACAGGCGCGAAATTTCGGTACTCGCAAGAAGTATTTAACTCTTACCAGTCCGGAGATCGCTCCGATATGATTCGAACTTGACCATCATGCTGAGCACTGGCCACGCGATATTTGAGTCGCGCAACCCCCTGTAATCTCACCAAGTACTTAAAGCTTGGCAGTCCTCCCAGGAGGCCTGTTCGAATATTCGAACTTCATGGCAGGAGATTCGACTCCAACCGCGCAATGGTTCGCATCGCGCAAAACCGTGTAACTCCAAGCCATATATAACCCTTGGGTTCAAGGAGTGAAGACCACCATGATGGCATCGGGAATCTTGGCCTTAAGATCCTTCAAATCCGGATGATACAGACGCAAATATCCCTCTCTGTGGGCCTTCTTATCCAAGATTCTGGCTACGACGTCGGCATCCGGAATTCCCTCGACCTTCCACGCGCCGTTCTCCGCCGAGATATCGGTGGAGACGAATATCGGCAGCCTGAGCCTGATCTTCTCCGCATCGTCGCAGATCTCCCAGAGATAATACATCTGTTCCTCCGGGATTGCGATGACGGATCCACTCTTCGTCTTGTATGAGAAATCCCCGGAATCCATCATCTGCTCCAAGGTCCTCTTGCCCACGGCAAGGTTGGAGTTGAGTTCGGACATCACGGATGCGAGGAAGTCTACCATGCTTCCGCAATATACTATATTATTTATTATAATAAAGGAGAGACAGAGGCATCGTTCCTCTGCTTGAGCTTCTTGAAGTTCCATATGGCGAGCATGTTCATGAACACCCCGCTCAGGGAGTACATCACTACCATACCGTAGATTATGCCGTCGAACGGATCCACTCCTAGAAATCCGTATGCGCTCGATGCGTAGACGATCATCCTCATGGATCCCCAGAAGAGATCGAAGTACATCGGGACCTTGGCCTTCTTCATCGCCTGCAGCAATGCGGCGCCTACTCCCCTCAGTGCCGTGAACGGCAGGATTATTGAGGATAATGTGAGGCACCACACCAGCTTCGGCAGCATCTCGTGCATACTGCTCTCGTATGTCATTATGGACATCAGCGGTTCGGCGAATACGAAGATTATGACCGTGGCGATTATCGATACGGCTGCGGTCAGCTTGAAACAGTACATGTACGCCGCCCACATCTTGTCGGCATCCCCCTGACCATGGGCTGCGGAACCTACCGGTATGAGACTGTTCTCGAATGCCTTCCCGGGCAGCATGAACAGCGATATGAATCTCCAGGGATAGTTGTACATGATCACTGCCGCGGTACCGCCGGCGACCACGAAGAATATCCTCTGGATGAAGGTCATCGCGCTGGCGATCAGCTCGTTGACAGTCCTCGGACCTCCGACCGCCAGCATCTCCTTCATCACCTTCACATCAGATGTCATGGTGGAACGGTCTATCCTCAGTACGGTCTTCCCCCTGAAATACCATGACAGACCGATGATCAATGCGATCAGCGATGCCAATCCTGTAGCGAGTCCAGCTCCGAATATGCCCATGCCCAGGCCGTAGATGAATATCGGATCCAGGACCATGTTGAGAACAGCTGCGGTTATCTGGATCACGGTGGATTTCCTGGCCGCTCCTTCCCCTCTCAGATTCCCTCCAAGGATCAGCAGACATATCATGGGCATCGACAACATGATTAGCGGGATCATGTAGTCGCGACATTCCTGCCTGATGCTCTGTACCCCAAGGATATCTATAGCGGGATCCAGCAGAAGGAACAGGATCACCGACACCAATACGGATGCAATTGCACCGACGATCAAAGCATTGGAAGCCAGTCTTCCGGCCTCCTCATGCTCCCCGTGACCCATGCGGAACGCTATGGTCGTCGTGGATCCTACGGATATTCCCATACCGGCGCTCATCAGGAGTATGTAGAACGGGATGACCGTAGAGATAGCTGAAGATGCAGCAGTACCCAATCCGGATATCCAGAAGGTATCGACGAACTGGTTCGCTTCCACAATTGCGAAGGCAATCAGGAACGGGATGAACATGCTGTTCACGGCCTTCTTGGGCTCACCCAGAAGGATCTCCAGATCCTGTTTGTCCGACCTGAGCAGCTGTACCGTCCTCTACACCCCCTTATCCTTTCTAATGATATCCACTATAAAAGGGTAGCAAAGGTACCCACACTCTTTTTATCGTACTCGCCTATGTTGATAAGGCCATGGACATACCGGAGAATATCAAGAAGGCATTATCTGAACATCCCTGCTTCTGCGAGGATGCACACCATTCTTTTGCCAGGATGCATCTTCCGGTAGCGCCCAGATGCAACATCCAATGCAACTACTGCAACAGGAAGTTCGACTGCAGCAACGAATCCAGGCCAGGTGTCACCAGCGTGGTCTTGGACCCGCAGCAGGCACTGCTTAAGGTGGAGGCCGTGAAAGAGGCCATCCCCCAGCTATCCGTCATAGGTATAGCCGGTCCGGGTGACCCTCTGGCTAACGAGGCCACCTTCGAATCTCTGGAGCTCATCGGGAAGGAGATGCCCGGACTGACCTTGTGCGTCTCTACCAATGGATTGGCACTCCCGGACTGCGCCCAGAGACTGTATGATCTCGGCGTGAGGTTCGTCACGGTAACAATGAACTGCACCGATCCGGAGATCGGAGCGAAGATCTACGATGCCGTAGTCTTCAACGGGAAGAAGTACTCCGGCGTAGAAGGAGCGAAGATCCTCAGGGACAGACAGGTCGAGGGTATCAAGAAGTGCGTGGAACTCGGGATGCTGGTTAAGATCAACATCGTGATGATCCCCGACATCAACGATTCCCATATCCCGGACCTCGTGGCATACGTCCGCAGTCTGGGTATCTACATGGTGAACATACTCCCGCTCATCCCCGTGGAAGGTACAAAATTCTCCGACCTCAGAGCACCCACGCCTCTTGAGAGGAGGGACATGATGGACCGCTGCGGTCTGGACGGTAGGATGATGCGCCACTGCAGGCAATGCCGTGCGGACGCCATCGGACTGCTGGGACAGGACAGGTCCGCGGAGTTCACGAACATAGAGGGCTGCGGTCTGAAGGACAGCAGGATCAACGTAACCTTCGAGACGGAGCATGACGAATCCAAGGTAGCGGTGGCCACCAGCGACGGGAAGAACGTGAACTGCGGATTCGGAAACGCATCCGAGTTCAGGATCTATGCCACCGACGGGAACACCGTGAGGTTCCTGAAGACAGTGGCCATCGACAGGTCCGGTTCCGTAGCCGGAAAGGATCACAAGGACCATATCGAATCCATCATCAGGCAGCTTGAGGACTGCGGAACGGTGGTCGTGGAGGAGATCGGACCGATGCCTTCCAAGATCCTGTCGGAGCTGGGTGTGAAGGTCGTCATAACCCAGGGCGATTTGAACGAAGCTGTCAGACGCTCCAGGGACTGATCCGACCATCCATAATTTTAAAGGAACGTATACAGTCACAGGCGCATGGATAGGAAGGTTGCGGCAATCCTGATACTGACAGGGGCTATGGCCATCTCGGGCATGATTTCAATATTCACCCGCAATCTGAACAACCTCGGATTCAATGCATTGGATATTGCATTCATCAGGACTTCTCGTCGCTGTAATCGTATTGCTCTTTGTAGCTCTGGTCAAGTGCCGGGAATGTCTTAAGGTTGACAGGAGGAACATTCTCTATCTAATTATGTTCGGTGTCTTCAAGTTTCTGATGGATTACACATTCAACCAGTCTCTGGAGGATATCCCGGTCAGTCTAGCCACATTGCTTCAGAACACCGCTCCTTACTTCGTCGTAATTCTATCATATCTCTTCTTCAGGGAAAAGACCACTAAGATAGTGTTGCTCTCAATCATGATTGGAACCTTCGGATGTGCGTTGATGACAGGGAACGTCATGGCCGGCACTAAACTAGATTTTATGGGTATCGTGTTCGCTCTGATCTCGGCCTTCAGTCTGGGCATGTACTTCATCGGAAGCGATAGGAGCAACAGGGCCGGATACAGCCCCGTGAACTATCTGTTCTACGTCCTTCTGGTCGCAATGATCATTGCAATACCATTCGCCGACCTCGGGAAGATAACATCGAACATACTGGAACCCGGTATGGTCGGCAATTCTCTGGCACTTGGTATTGGTATGACCCTGATCCCGTTCTACATCATGACATGGAGCGCGAAGTATCTTGATGCTCCCACAGTCTCTATGATCTGTGTCCTTGAGATTGTGTTCGCCACATTCGTCGGTGCATTCTACTTCAATGAAACGATAGGCGTACAGGACTATGTCGGAATGGCTCTGATGATTATATCGATATACATAATCGGCAAGGAGTCCATTGGGGGCGAGAAAAACCCAACGGAAATGGAAGAGGGATCCGAAGACTGATCTGGTATGCATCTGTCCGACCCATGACTATACTTATTTAGGAGGTAGCGATAGCTACCTCCATAGAATAGGAGTGTACAAGATGGACGCTCAAGAAATGAGAGAGACTTTCGTCAACTTCTTCAAGGAGAGGGGCCACGCATACATCAGCTCGGCCTCGCTCATACCGGAGAACGACCCAACGGTACTGTTCACGACTGCAGGGATGCATCCTTTGGTCCCTTACCTGCTCGGCGAGAAGCACCCCGCAGGAAAGAGACTGGTAGACTTCCAGAAATGCGTCAGGACCGGAGATATCGATGAGGTCGGAGATGCGAGCCACCTCACATTCTTCGAGATGCTTGGTAACTGGTCGCTCGGCGATTACTTCAAGAAGGAATCCATCGAGTTCAGTTACGACCTCCTTACGAAGGTCCTCGGCCTCAAGCCCGATCAGATCTCCGTCACCGCATTCGCAGGTGACGATGATGCACCCAGGGACACCGAGACCGCGGAACTCTGGAAGTCCCACGGACTGAGGGATGATCAGATTTACTTCTATCCCAAATCGGACAACTGGTGGGG
>CALAVG010000295.1 GCA_937892275.1 uncultured Methanomicrobiales archaeon
TCATCCATGTTCGCATCAAGACCTTTCCTCTCCGAAGAATTGGAAGGGATGTCGATAGGGGTCGCTTGGGTCGCTGATGAGGAGACCAGTAGCAAATATGGGATCCAATACCTTCTAGACCAAGGGATATTCACACAGGATGATGTTCTGATAGTACCTGATTACTGTACCAAATCGGGAGAACTGGTGGATGTGGCAGAGAAGCACATCCTATGGTTGAAATTCCGTATAGAAGGTAAGACCACACATGCTTCCACACCAAATAAGGGTGTGAACGCATACAAAGTATCGACAATCCTTCTTATGGATCTCATAGAATCCTTCGATAGTAGGTTCGACAAATCCAATCCAATGTATCTCCCCAATTCCTCGACATTCGAACCGACGAAAAGGATTGCCACCGTTGATAATGTGAACACCATACCCGGATACGACGAATTCTGCATGGACATACGTCTCAACCCTGAATATGATCCTGAACTTGTCATTAGAATGGCCGAGGAGATGGCAGAGATATATTCTGAATCGACCGGGGCCAAGATCAAGGTGGAGATACTTCAGAAAGCGGTCGCAGGAAGACCTTCCTCGATAGAGACTGAGGGATACAGAGCGTTATCGGAATCAATCACAGAGGTAATGGGAAAGGCACCCGAACCAGTGGGAATAGCCGGAGGCACCTGTGCCAACTTCTTCAGGATGAAAGGGTTGGATGCCTATGCATGGCAGACCGGCGATGGAACACTGCATGCACCCAACGAATACCTGCTTATCAGTAATCTGATGAACGATACGAAGGTGTTCGCCACACTCTTCTATAAATTGTGTCTGAAAGGATGATCACTCGAACATCCTTTCGATCATCCACTCGGTATTGAACTTGACGATGTCGTCATATTCCTGACCGTTACAAACGAACGCGATAGGCTTGCCTATTGTGTGCGCTATGGATAATGCCGCACCACCCTTCGCATCGGTATCGATCTTCGTGAGAATGACCGCATCGATCCCTACTGCATCATCAAAGACCTTGGCCTGCTCGATAGCATTGTTACCGGCTAGGGAGTCTCCTACGAATACCTTAAGGTCAGGTTTCGCGACCCTTACAATCTTCTTCATTTCTTCGATGAGATTACTGTTGGTCTGCATACGACCGGCTGTATCGACAAGGACCACGTCCCTCATCTTGGATCTTGCATGCTCGACCGCATCATAGGCGACGGCAGCAGGATCTGCATCCTGAGTCTGCTTGACAATTTTACATCCTAGCTTGTCGGCATGGATTGTGAGCTGTTCGATCGCCCCAGCCCTGAATGTATCGCA
>CALAVG010000296.1 GCA_937892275.1 uncultured Methanomicrobiales archaeon
CCTGAGGATGAGTCCGATCTGTGCGGAAACGTATCCATCTCTAGCGAGTTTCACAATAAGGTCCTCAATCTCGGTGGCGTTGAGAGGAACCCATGATGGATTCTCGGAAACCATAGGGTGCTTTGAACAGGATTTTCCCTTTCTTCTTGTATGCATTCTTGCCATAGTCTGATCCTCCGAATCATATCTAGGCGGCGAGGCTAAGCAAGCGATTATAGAAGAAGTATTTAAAGAAGCGTCCAGCCTATATTACGCGCTGTGGTGGGCGGGCATCGATCCTCAATATCAAGCATCGATTTGGCCCAGGGCACGGTATCTTCATATTCCTTGCGGTCGAAGGACAGTTGTTCAGGAAGTTCATTGAACAGTTTGGATTCCATTTCACAGTCGTTTTTGACTTTTCTACCCAATCTGGCAGCGCATACATCACAGTAACCGATGTCGCGTGTGGCTACGATTTCGATCTCATAACCCGCCTCTTCGATGAATTCCCTGGCCGCCGCTTCGGGTGATGTCTCGCCATCCTCCACATGACCTCCGGGCATCTCCCATCCGTTGCGTCTGGGGTGGAACACCATCAGGAATCTGTCACCTGAGAATGCAACGGCGTACGCAGTCCTCAACATCTCCTCTCCACAACGATCATGGCATGCGCTTTCTCGTAAGGATCGAGTGCCTTGCGGTCGATGACCTTGTATCCGCGTTCGGTTATCGTCCTGACAGCATCATCGAAGATCGATTCCGGTGAAGCGGTCACGTCCTCAGATCTCGCCTTCACCGCGACCATCCCGTAGGTGGCATCGAAGGCGTCCATATTGTCGCATAGGATCTTGGCCTGCATCTTCTGTGCCACATCCTGATAAACTATGTCCACGGAGTCGGTGAACATGGCATACTCCTCAGGCTTTGTGGCATCTCCCAGGATGGGCATCATATTCGGTCTCGTCTCACAATTGACGACGAGTTCCCTGAACATCCTCTGCGCGAATTCCACGCAGTATACCTTTCCGTCACAGCATATGTCGGCTATGTGAGATGGTGTTGTTCCGCTAGAAGCTCCCAGATACAGGACCTTAGAATCCCTATCGAACCTGAATTCCTTTCCACCGACGGTGAGGTAGGCCGCAAGCTTGCTCCTTCTGGGGTCCCACTCCCTGTACTCGATACCTTCGATGGTGTACAGGCGCTCCCCGTAGATCCTCTTCCCGGGAAGCATCGATACTGTATACAGACGGTTCCTGTCCTGTAAGACCCTGTCGGAGGTGAAGCTCATAGGTTCCATGGATTTGGCTATGGTACATTCTTTATAAAATCCTGTCAATCTTCGGCCCATGATTACGACGGAGACCCTCTCGGCCATCGCAGATGCGGTCCAGACCGAGATCGCCAAGATCCCAGATGCCAAGAGCAGGGG
>CALAVG010000297.1 GCA_937892275.1 uncultured Methanomicrobiales archaeon
TTACGGATGGCACCGCTACTACTCGGGCAATGGTTCTTAACATCGTTATTTTCATAGACCGAAATTCTGATAGCGAATTCGGTCACTAAGCTCATTTCCCTTCCATACCTTTAGATAGTTTTGAAATTTGTACAGATTGAAGCCCGTTTCAAACTAAATTAATATTTGTTTACCTATCTTGTTCCATGGAGTACATGGGCATTGTTGAATGCTTCTCATCTGGACGTCTTTATGTTGATGATATAATCGTGAACGGATTCAAGCCGTTGGTCATCAATGCAAAAGGCAATTCGGAATTCGTGACAGCATATCGTAGTATGATGTCTAAAGAACTGGGAAATAAGGTCGAGTATATTGATGAGGACGAGGATTTCGACGTTTTCATCGAGAAACTTAGGAAATACGATCTCAAAGCTGTTTTCGCAGGATCCGAGACGGGGGTGCGCCTCACCGATCGGATAAACAAAGCGCTCGGTCTCAAAGGGAATGACCCGGCTACAACATACATGCGTGCCACCAAGCAGGGAATGTATGAGGCCCTGGGAAAGGCAGGTATACGCAGGATAGAGGGCAGAGTTGTCACGTGTGACAACGATATAAGGGAGTTCTGGGACGAGTATGCATTGGATAAATGCGTCTTGAAATTTTCGGAAGGAGCCGGAACGGTCGGACTTAAGATCTGCAAGACGGTCGAGGAAGCTATCGACCATTACAGGTACATGCTCGGAGCGGAGAGTCTCCTCGAAACAGATGAACACATAATCCTGATACAGGAGTATATCGGTGGTACGGAATACATCGTCAATACGCTAAGTTGTGATGGCAAACATATGATCACGGATATGTGGATGTATAACAAGGTCGTCGAGGATGACGGCAGCATCCTCTATGACTACGTCAAGCTGCTGAAGGAACTGGAACCTGGTCATTCCGACATGATCCAGTATGCCTACAAGGTCTTGGATGCCGTGGAGATGAAGTGGGGCCTTTGCCACATAGAGATCAAGATCGACAAGAGGGGTCCTGTCCTCATCGAGACGAACGCCCGCCCCATGGGATTGGCCATGACACAGACATATCTGGATGAGGCGCTAGGACATCACCAGACCGATCTTGCAATTGATGTATATCTTAATCCGGCAATGTTCCCCAAATATGCACGTAAGGTGTACAATCCTCTGAAGTATGCGCTCATGAAGTTGATGATCGTACCTGAGGATATGGTCGGTAGTTTCGCACCTACCTTCATACTGAGCAGTATGATCGGCAGCACCAGGGAAGTACTGTTTTTCGGAAAGGAAGGTATCGGCAGTTATGGCCGTACCATCGACCTTGAGACAAGCCCAGTCGCCATCAAGATGATCAATTCCGATTACGGGGAGCTGATGAAAGACTATGAGTTGCTCCGTACAGTCGAGAAGAGATACTTCCATCTGCTCTACACGCTTGGGGATGATCTTGAACCGCAGGAGCTCATCACAGATATCAGCCGGATACTCGATCTCGCTGACCGTAACAAGAAGTTCCTTGTGGTCACGAATGACGACCAATACGTATGGCAATATGGTCAGAGGGTCGAGACAGATGGTCACGACGTCTATGACGGGGCGTTATACGCTGTATGCAAAGGCGGGAATGCGGAGGAGAGGTACAGACAGATCTTCAGAATTATGCGTAACATCAGGACAGGAGGTCTGTTCGTGGCCATACCAGAATCCTACAGGTCTATGACCTACGGAAGTGTTGCTATGGACTTCCTGATGAACATCGGTGGCATGAGCATAATCCTCCCGGCATACGAGGCCAATGACACAGTCTACGGTGTGAAGAAATGAATGAGAAACAATCATCCGGAATACTTCTCACGCTGATCATCATATTCCTGGCCAGCCTCATCGACGGTTTAGATGTCAGCATCGTCACGGTATCGCTTCCCACGATGGCCGAGGAGTTCGGCGTGACCATGGCCCACAGCTCATGGATCATATTCACCTATGTGCTCGGTATCGCGGCGTTCCTGCTCCCTATGGGGAAGATGGCCAAGAACGGCCGTGTAAAGAAGTTCATGATGCTGGGTACCGCCCTGTTCGGGATATCGTCCTTCGTCTGTGGTATATCAACCAGCTTCGAGATGCTCGTCATCTTCAGGATGATCCAGGGTATGTCCGCTGCGATGATGAGCTCAGTTCTGCCCTCTATCGTGGTACGCATGCTCCCGGTCGACAGGAAGGGATTGGGGCTGTCCATCATGGGAGCCGCCAGTGCCATGTCGGCGATGTTGGGGCCCGTCCTCGGAGGTGTGATAACCGATTTCCTTTCATGGAACTGGCTCTTCTTCATCAATATACCTGTGGTGATAGTCATCATCGCGCTCTCTGCCAAGCAGATACCCAAGGATGATGACATAGACAGATCGAAGGATCCCACGATGATGGGTGTCGCTTCCGCGATGTTGGTCATAGTTACATTGCTGGTCCTTATGGAGGATCTCGGGGATGCGGATGTCAACAACATCGCTCGCATCACGTGTGCCATACTGGGAATAGCCGGATTGGCATTGCTGGTCCGGACCATCAGGGTCGATGCCAAGAGGGCGATAATAGCCCCTAAGATGATCATGAACAAGGAGTACATCATGGTCGGTATGGCGTTCCTGCTATGCACGATTGTCGTGTCGGGCGCCCAGTACATACTGCCTTACATGCTCCAGGGACACTGGGGACTGGATCCGTCGGAATCGGGATTATATCTGGCGATACCTTCGGTGGCGATGCTGTCCCTTGTGTTCCTCGTCGGGAAGATGTGCGATACGCACGGATGCAAATGGCCCGCTGCAATGGCGGCAATAGTGAGAGGTGCTTTCTGTGCCATAATGCTCTACATGACCTACACGACCCAGGACCCTATATTCCTGGTCATTCCGCTTCTGGTCTTCGGAGCATCGCATGCATTCTCCGGTACTGCTCAGCCGACACGTATGATGCATCATGCCACTCCCGGTTATCAGGACGAGGCGACTAACTTCATGCTGGTCATCAATTATGTTGCATCCGCGCTGGGATGTGTCATATTCGCAATGATCGTCAGAATGTACAGTACCGGTCCCATCGAGTCCATGACCGATGAGGAACTGGTCAACGGGTTCAGGGTGACCATGATGTTCTCCCTGGTGATCCTTGCTATCGCTCTTGCTTTCACCATGTACGTCAAGAACAAGATCGTCAGGAAGGACGATCCCGTCGAAGGTATCGAAGAAGCAGAAGCACAGTCCGAGAACTGAAGAAAACGAGTTAAAAGGAAGGGCCTGGGCCGCTGTTATAACGGCCTCGGGTCCTCAGTTTTTGATACGGTTGAACGCTACCAGGACGGAAGCGTATCTGGAATCGTCGTCGAGACCGTAGTATGTCCTCATCATGTGGTCGCTTGTAGGTGCAGGACTGCATGAGATGACGTCCTTGCATCCGTTGCTCTCGTTGAGCTCCGGGAAGGACACAGGGGGCATGACGAACTGTTCGGAACCACCAGCTTCAACTCCGAGGAAGCAGACGAATCCATCGCCCATCCATACTATGTCGTCGCGTCCATCGTACTTGTGCATCGTGAACGGGAAGACCT
The DNA here is from genome assembly GCA_937892275.1 of uncultured Methanomicrobiales archaeon. Taxonomy (GTDB): domain Archaea; phylum Thermoplasmatota; class Thermoplasmata; order Methanomassiliicoccales; family Methanomethylophilaceae; genus Methanoprimaticola. The sequence goes on from CALAVG010000297.1 coordinate 3,616, forward strand.
CCTCTCCCAGGAGGTTTCCGTTGGATCCCATGAGGATCACCGTCGGTTCCGGCGGGGGCCTGAACCTGGGGTCCTTCACGATACAGATGACCGATTCCCTCATCAGTGCCTGCAGGAATCCCTGGTTGTCCACAGGAATGCTTCCCATCGACCTAACAGTCGCCTCTTCCACCCTCAGCTTCTCGAGGATCTCCCTATCCAGGTAGAACGCCCACTTCACTCCTTTGAGTCCGCGGACGATCTCCAGCGGAAGGTCCAATCCTTCATCCAAATCCTTTGCCATTTCTATTCCTCGTTTAGATTTTCATTGCCTGTCCGGCAGTTCGTCGTTCTCTGTCAGCCTGATCAGATTGTCTATGCCTGCCATCGAACGGACGTCCACCACACCGATCACTGCGATGATGCGGTTGTCCAGCTCGATAGGGGTGACGATGACCCTAATTCCCTTGTAGGGTCCGGAGGTCGCTATGCGCCTCACGGTGGTGCCGGAACGGATCACTTCTTCCAATACCTCTCCGGTGTATGCGTTGTCGATGACGGCACCGTTCTCGATCCTCACACCGAGGTTGTCGCTGTTCTTGGCGCACACCGGAAGACCTCCGACGAGGTCGTGGATGGCGAATGCCAGTGAGAGCAGCTCGGAGTTGTCGCTCCTGGGGGATATGACATCCTTGATCCCTCTGGACAGCTTCAGTCCCCCCATTATATGCAGACCAGCGACGACCGCTCCGATCTCTGCGGACTGCAGGTTGGCACCTGTGCCGATTATGACGACATCCTCGTTCTTTAATGTGTAAACCGATTTGATCTCGTTCTCGATCGTGGGATCCACGTGGTATTCAGAACCGGGGAACATGAGCTTACCGTTAATGTACACCAGGGTTGTGGCACCTGTGGCTCCAGCTTCTATGGCGGCATCCCTCTCCTCGCATCCGTAGGACACCATGCGTGCCATCTTGGGGAGACGTGCTGCGAAGTTCACATCGCCGATCGTGAGTTCCGGGAGATCGACGGGAGCGAGGTCCATGCGGGTCTTCCTCTTCAGGTCCATACCGATGTTTGTCAGAACGATACCGCTCTTGTTGATGCTGATGATCTCGTGGCTTTGGAGCAAGGAGATGATGGTCCTGGTGCTCCCTTCGCCTATATCCAACAGCGAGGACAGTTTCTTCCTTCCGATAGCTTCCTCGTCATCAAGGTAGTAGAGTGCCTTCCAGAGGTGATAATCGTTGAATTTCGGAATAGGTCCGCCAATGCGGGCGTTGTTGGATATCATGTTGGATAGATGGACATCCAATTTATATAATATGTGGTTGGAAGAGCATCCATCCAAGTACTTTTCGGTTAAATGACTGGACACGTGTGTGCGAATGTATATAATAATAGAACGGTTGACTTTGCCCATGGCTCAAGAGTCGGTAGAACTTCTGGTTATCGAGAACGTGACCAAGAAATTTGAAGGTCGCGTGACACTCAACAACGTCAGTGCGAAGTTGACTACTGGTAAGATACTGGGATTGATCGGTAAGAGCGCCGCAGGTAAGAGTGTCCTCATCCACATTCTGAGGGGTAACGACGACTACAAACCTGACTCGGGACGCGTACTGTACAACCTGAACCAGTGCAAGAAATGCGGGAACCTGGACCTCCCCTACAAAGGCCAGGCATGTACGAGGTGCGGAGGAGAGACGGAGACGAAGCAGATCGATTTCTGGGCTCTCAAGCAGAACGATCCCCTCAGGCAGGAGATCAAGGGCCGCATCGCCATCATGCTCCAGAGGACATTCGCATTGTTCGGTGACATGACCGTCATCGAGAATGTCATGGAAGCTATTCCCGAGGATGTCAAGGGTGACGAGCGTATCAACCGTGCGATCGACATGCTCAAGCTCGTGGATATGACTCACAGGACCACCCACATCGCAAGGGATCTGTCCGGAGGAGAGAAGCAGCGTGTCGTCATGGCAAGGCAGCTGGCGAAGAAGCCCCTGTTCTTCCTTGCGGACGAACCCACGGGAACACTGGACCCCACCACAGCGGAGACGGTGCACAAGGGACTGATCGAGTACGTCAAGAACAACGGCATCGCTATGGTGTTCGCATCCCACTGGCCCGAGGCCATCGAGAGGATGGCGGACGAGGCCATGCTGATGGATTCAGGTAACGTCCTGATGCAGGGTGAACCCAAGGATGTAGCTCAGACATTCATGAAGGACTACCACTTCGAGAGGTCCGCACAGTCGGAGGTCGGAGAGCCTCTGATCGTCTGCAACGATGCGAAGAAGCATTTCTTCTCTGTTGTCAGAGGAGTCGTGAAGGCTGTGGACGGTGTGACATTCGACATCAAGGAGAAGGAGATCTTCGCCCTTGTAGGATATTCGGGAGCAGGAAAGACCACCACATCCCGTATGATCGCAGGAATGTCCCCCGCGACAGGCGGAGAGGTCAAGGTCAGAATCGGAGAGGATTGGATCAACATGTCCGAGGAAGGTTACATGGGTAAGGGTAGGGCAACACCTTACATCGGATTCCTCCACCAGGAGTACACCCTGTACCCGTTCGACACCGTCCTCCAGAACCTGAGCACATGCATCGGAATGAAGATGCCCGCTGAGTTGGCCAAGGTGAAAGCAATCCAGGTGCTCTTGAGCGTAGGATTCCCCAAACAGCACATCGAGAAGATCCTGTACTCCTATCCGGATTCCTTATCGGTGGGAGAATGTCAGAGGATCGCGTTCGCACAGGTGCTCATCAAGGAGCCTCGTATCATCATCCTGGATGAACCTACGGGAACAATGGACCCGATCACCAAGACGATCATCGCCAAATCGGTTATCAGGGCAAGGGACACCCTAGGAGAGACATTCGTCGTGGTAAGCCACGATATGGACTTCGTCCTCAACTGCTGCGACCGCGCCGCATTCATGAAGGGCGGAAAGGTCATGGCCCTGGGAGACCCGAAGGAGATCCTGGAATCATTCGAGAAGGAGCCGGTACCAGAAGGTGAATGATCATGAAGCAGAAGATGGGAAGACATCTCAGCTTCGTAGAGTGCAGGGACTCGATGGGTCTCGGTGCCGGAGGAGGTCTCGCAGCGAGAGCCACGCTGTCCGAGTCCGGCAGGGACGTCATCGCTATCGCGATGGGCCCCAGCAGAAGGCATATAACCAAACCTGTGTGCGAGATCACATACGCACTCCGTGAGGAAGGAATCGACACGAGTGTGATGGTGGTCAACGCCGGATCGGGAGTACCCGCTGACGCTCCCGACGTCACCACAGGAAGCTGCTTCGGTCTTGACCCTATCGAGGTGGAGAGGATCCAGCAGTTCAAGGTAGCACTCATACACCTGGGCAACGTGCGCATGCACATCGTATACAAGGCGAGGCTGATCCTCAGGAACGTGGACATCCCCGCCATCATCGTGGCGCAGTGCCCCGTGGACTACGAGGACTTCGCCGCTGTAGGATGTAAGACGAGGGACGTCATGCCCCCCGAGGACAAGATCGACACCAAGGGAACGATCATCGAGATCGTCAACGGTGTGGTCAGGGGAGTGACATGTTCGCAGGACAAACTGGACGAGATAGTATCCAAAGTGCAGTCGATGCTTCCGGAGCGTGAGCACCGATGAAGGTAATCGTCAACGGTAAGGAGAAGGAGCTCAAGAAGGGAGCGACTTTGAAGGCCGCCATTGAAGGTGAGGTCTACAACAAGGGAACGCTCATCGCTGTTCATCTTTCTGAGGAGAAGCTTGTCAAGGAGACCAGCGACTTCGAGATCGAGACCACACGCGGTACCCTCGTCATGCATCTGAACGATTCCCCCGAGGCGAAGGTCTGGAAGGACAGCGTCTCCGTAGTAGCGGGAATGAGCGCCAGGTGGGTCACCCACAACATAGCGGCGTTCGGTTCTTTCCCTACTGATCTGAAGGTCGACAGGAGCGAGAACGGATACAGGATCTACGACTGTTTCCTCTCCTTGGGGGGTTTTGACAGCAGCACCACGTATCTCATGATTGCAAGGGACAACCATAAGGGATCATACGGTGCAGGTAAAGCGGTGATCGGAAGGGTCACCGTAGGAAGGCACCTGCTCCCGCTGTTCAGGGAAGGCGACGAGATCATATCGGTCCGTCCGATGATGTCCGAGATCAGCACCGAGAACGTCGTCGTGACTAAGGATCTGGCGATGAAGCTGGAGGATGGTTACAAGGTGGAGACCATGGTGTCCATCGACCTGGACAAGAAGAGCCCGCTGTCCGCGGAGCATATCCTTGTGCTGTCTTCAACAGGATACATGAAGGCCACCGACGTCACCGGAAGCTACATCGCATGCTCAGAGGATCTTGATGTGGAAATCCCCGTCGAGGATACAGGCATCAGGGACAAGGGAACCGTTGCTGTAAGATGCGACGGATTGGGACAGGGAAGGCTGTACATCCTGAAGGACAAGAGGCAGCAGTCGTCCGCCCACAACATAGCCGGTAACGTCACCAACGGAATGGCCATTGTCGGATATGCAAAGAAGGACGACATCTTCACAATCGCCACCAACCCGCCCAGGGCATTGGCAGTCGGAATGACAATGAAGGCCGGAGAGGAGTTCCTGAAGAATGCCGGCATAACGATGGAGCGCGAAGGCGTCACATCCGACGATGCCATCATCG
>CALAVG010000298.1 GCA_937892275.1 uncultured Methanomicrobiales archaeon
ACTCCCGGGATGTCGTCGGGACAGGTATTCATGCCCATCTTCAATTCATTGGATTCAAAAGGAAGGGCTAATACTCAGATCTACAAATCCGACCTGTGATGTCATCTTCCTCTGGTCCTCAATTCCAGAGCGTAGCAATCGGCAGGATTCCTCCTAGGAGTTCCTGGCACATCATCTCTGATGGACGATTTGCTACCGCTTATGTTGTAGTCCGAATATATGGTGGAAGGATGGAATCTGTCCCATTCCTTCAGGACGTCATTGACCACCACGATCTCGTTGCTCGTGTAATACATCACAGAGGTGAAAAGGATCACAGCAACGATCATCACCAGGGACATCAAAATCGCTGCAGCTGACAATGCCTGATAGTCCAGATTGCGAAATTTATTGTTCATATAGTGCTGCAGCATGTAGATCTAGGAAGGAACATCCTCTTGGATGTCTCCAAGAATCCGGAGTACAATCTGAAATCACGATAATCAGTAGATATCCTGACGTTGAATGTGTTGAATATGGTCCAAGGCATCACCAACATCGCCAGATAAAGGATGATCGTAAAGGTGTAGATCGGTACCCCCTCAGTACCCAACGATACCGCAGGATTGAGGAAGACATATATCCAAAGGAACATGCAGAACAACAGTGCCAGCATCATGGAATATACCATATCCTTCCATGGGAGTTTGTTCCTTGTTATGTTACGATCTATCACCAGATTACGCGTATCAAGATCGACAGGTACGTTGAAGAAGAACACTATGACCTTATCCAGTATCGTCATCTTATCCTTGACATTGACCCGTTCGACCGAACGGAGAATACTGTAGAAGGTCTGTCTTTGGATGATCTCCACCATCTGTGCAACGCCTTCTGAACCTACCAGTAGGAATAATATGAACAATACACTCTTAGGCAAAAGGAAGAACGCGACTATTGTGAGCACCACGATGAATAATGCAGAGTAATAGCGCTTGTTGACGAAATAGTAGATTAGCCCTATAATGAAGAAAGGAACGGCCATGACCGGTAGCCCTGTATACACCGTTACATCCGTATAGGTGATGAGGTACAGATAAACCAACAAGGAGGCTACAAAAAGAATGATGAAGAGATAGAGAGTCCTCTTATCGGAAGCCCTCATAAGAGTAATCCTATCGAGGTTCGTATCGAATGCGACCTTCTTCTTTTCCATCATTTCTTTTCCATCCACACTTCAAGCTCTGCAGTCGCCTTATCACCGCGGAATACACCTAGGATGATACCCATACTCTTACGCTTGTCCGTAGGATATGGGCCCAACTCCCCTTC
>CALAVG010000299.1 GCA_937892275.1 uncultured Methanomicrobiales archaeon
ATGGGCTTAGCGACCAGCGTGTTGGCGGGATGGTGGTCGCATCGATATCGCTGAACCGCAATCCCCTTGCAAATATGATAAAGGTTGATCCGGAGAGTTCATAGACACTAGTGCAGGATCCAACCGCGTGGGCAAAATCATTACGGTCACTGCTCAAGCAAGATCGGTACCAACACGCTGGTCACTAAGCTCCACAATATAAGACAAGGCAACTGGGTAAGAAACATCTGTGAGCAGATCTCTAATTAACGGTTGAACTGAATGATCTCCTAGATAGTCTAATAAGCACCATCCACATTCACCGTTGATGTTTTGGATCGTGGCAAGTCTGATCGCAGGCGCAGCACTGCTCTATCTCGGTTCCGAATGGTTGGTGCGCGGTGGAAAGGGTCTCGCCTTGAACTTCGGCATATCACCGTTCATCATCGGACTCACCATCCTCGCTTTCGGATCCTCCGCCCCGGAGGCCATAACATCCATTATCAGCGTGGACAATCCATCGATCATCATCGGTAACGTCGTCGGAAGCAACATCGCTAACATAGGGCTGGCCATCGGTATTGCTGCGATCGCAGGGCCCATGGTCGCCAAATATTCCACGATGCGTCAGGAACTGTGGACGATGCTCCTGGCTGCTATAGGTCTGTGCATCCTTGCGATCCTCGGAGACATAACCTGGATTGCAGGTATCGTCCTCATGGCACTCCTGGGAGTATTTATCTATTACGTGTTCAGAGTGAAAGGTTCGGATGAGGAAGGCATGGAGGTCTATACCGAGGAGGTAACCGCCGATACCTTGAGCACACCTGTTCTGACGTTGCTTGTCATCGTCGGCCTGCTCGCACTATACTTCGGAGCGAGATTCTTCGTGGACGGCGCAGTCGATCTGGCAGAGGTCCTCGGAGTCCCCCAGCTCATCATCGGACTCGTGGTCGTCGCCATCGGAACATCCTTGCCTGAACTATGCATCAGCGTCCTTGCCGCATACCGCGGAGAGGCGGATATGGCCGTAGCGAACATCGTCGGAAGCAACATCTTCAACATCTTCTTCGTGCTGGGAATAGGTTCCCTAATCACAGACGTACCCATATCGGAATCGATGCTAATGTTCCACCTGCCGGTCATGGTCATACTGAGCGTGGTCATGTTCCTTCTGGTCCGCTTCAGGAACAGGATGGACAGGAAATCCGGTGCCTTACTCCTCGCCATATACATCGCATACATCGCCATCATCTTCGCGAATCCCGATCTGATGATATGAGCGGGGGGATGTGACAAGTAACAGATATCGCGTTCCTCCATCCTAATCCTCATGTTGATGTTGGCCATATGTCTGGTATGCCTCTTGCTGGGCTATTTGATATATGGAAGATTCGTTGAGAGAATGGTCATCCCTTACCGTGCACCCACGCCGGCGGTGGATCATCCGGACGGGATGGATTACGTCCCGATGTCCAAGGCGAAGAACCACCTAATCCAACTTCTGAACATCGCTGGAACGGGACCGATATTCGGCGCCTTAATGGGTGCCAAGTGGGGTCCGGTCGTTTTCATATGGATCGTCGCCGGTACCATCTTCGGCGGAGCTGTCCATGATTTTATGTGCGGGATGATGTCCGAACGTTACAACGGAAAATCCGCTACAGGTCTGATAATCCATTTCATCGGGAAGAAATCAAAATACCCGGTTCTCATCCTCATGGTCTTCGTGCTCATCATGGTCTCGGCCACATTCGCAAGGAGCGCCAGCGACCTCTTGGAGACGATCACAGGGATTCCCATGTTCGTATGGATCGTTGTGATACTGTTGTACTTCGTCATATCGACTATCTTACCAATTGACAAGGTCATCGGAAGAATCTATCCGGTTTTCGGAGTACTGCTGATCCTCATGGCCGCAGTGGTCATAAGCGGACTGATGATGGGAGGATACGAGTTCCCCTCGTTCACCTTGGATAACCTCCACCCTGACGGGACCGAGTTCTTCCCGGACATGTTCATAACCGTGGCCTGCGGAGCCATCTCGGATTCCATGCCACCCAGTCACCCATGGTGGCCAGATGCATCAAGGACGAGAAGGACGGCCGCATGGTCTTCTACGGCGCCATGGTCGTCGAATCCGTCATCGCGGTGCTCTGGGCCACTGCCGGAATGGCCTTCTTCCATGATACATCCGCCCTGGCGGAAGCGTTGAGCAACGGCGGTGCGTCCGGAGTGTCTACGACATAGCTGCGGGAGTGGCAGGCCCCGTAGGAGGGGCACTGGCGGTCATTGGTGTCATAATATGCCCGATCACCTCGGGAGATACCGCATTGCGTTCAACAAGGATGATAATCCAGGACGACAGAGGCTACTCCTCTTCGGACATCAGGAAGAGCATCATAATCACAGGGATCCTGATAGTCCCCATAGTGATCTTATGCGCCACCGACTTCACCGTCCTTTGGAACTACTTCTCCTGGCTCAACCAGACCTTGGCATGCGTGATGCTCTGGGTTGCCACGATATTCATCCTGGCGTTCAACAAGAACAGATGGATGGCGATGTTCACCGCTGTCCCTGCGATGTTCATGACCATGGTGGTATCCGCATTCATCCTTCACTCGAACATCGGCCTGAGTCTGGATTACGACATATCGGTGATGATCTCGGTCCTGGTCACCGTGGCAGTGATACTGGTCTTCGTAAAGTACTATCTAATCGACGGGAAGGCCAAGGAGATCGACTGAATCTGATATGAATTTCATAAACTTTGGAGCTTAGTGACCGAATTCGCTATCAGAATTTCGGTCTATGAAATTAACGATGTTATGAACCATTGCCCTAGTCGTAGCGGCTCCATTTGTAAAAAGGTTCAATTTTTTAGCCGAACCATAAAATTAGGGTGCTGTCTTTAAATATAATGAGTGAAAAATGTTCGGATTTACTAAAAAATTGACGAAAATACTGATCAAAATTAGATTGGTTTTATATACTTAACAGGGGTAAGCCTGCATTGAGGTTATTGAAATGCCTACAGTCAAAGAAGCAGATTGTGTCGCATGCGGAGCATGCGTGGACGCTTGCCCTTCGAACGCCATCACCGTCGGAGACGTCGCGGTCATCAACGCCGCTGCCTGTACCGACTGCGGTGCATGCATCAGCGAGTGCCCTGCAGGTGCAATCGAGTGAGCCTAACAGCGGCAACCCCCCGTTGCCGCTTCTTAGAAAACCGTTTAAGCTCCTTTTCTTCCATTCTCATTGCATTCTGAACAGATGTTGCAGTTCAAGCGTGTTCATTCCGAAGTTGGATTATTCGATACCTCTTCTTAGTTCCGTGGCCATGTCGGATACGAGTCTCGATCCGAGGAAACTTAGTCTAAGAGTTTATTACAATTCTTGTTTAGATGTCTTGACTGTCGGGTAATTACTCTTTGTTCTCTTTGGATCATGGTTAGTCTGCACTATACTTTCTATGAGTGCCCCGATAGAAGAAGTATCGTATTTATTGACCATTGCCTATGATCTCAAAGATGGCCAAAAAATGCTCTCTTGAGGCACTTTCCGACGATTTCGAGGTACTTTTCCGAAGGGTCGAAAAAAAGTGGCAATAATGCGTCGTTTAGTACACCCTTTTTGATGCAAATAATGGGTTTTTTAGTTGATATTCGGGAGACCGTTATTGACATAAACAGAGGGCTTTTTGGGCTTGAAATGCGTTCTAAGGATGCAAAAACGGTCATTTCAAATATAATGTACATTATTGTTCATTTTAGCCTAAAATTCCTTGCTTTACAGTTTCAACTTTATTAATTTAGTATATTAAGCTATTTGCTTAATTAGTAAAGTTAAATTCTAAAAACAGCTTGCACTAAATGTTTAATCTTTAAAATTTAATGTAATAAAGCATTTAGCTTAATTAACAAAGAGTATTCAATAGCACCTCGTGTTGGTTTGATAAAAATTATACTAATTAAGCTATCAACTTAATTAATAATAGGCATACCAAAAAACTGCAGGAATGAGAGTAATGGTTCAATAATAATTAATGTAGTAAATGTATCAGTTTAATTAATTGCAAATGTTCAATCACAGGCCGAATTGAGAGGAAACAAGTATCTGAGCGTAGAGCAGATCCAATCTATCGCTGCTCTTCTCCTCGAAGGATTCCAATCCTTCCTTTATCTCCGGAGGATAATCCGGCATGAACAGTTTGTTGAAGTCATCGGGCGAGACTCTGTTCAATGCATCGACATGTTCGCAGAGCTCGCGCACGGACATCTGCTTCGACAGATGGATCTTCTTCAGTATGCTGCACTCGTCGAGCATGCACCCGGCATAATCCGCAGCGGAACCATAGGGAAGCTCCTCCACATTCATCATCATTTTACAGCGTGCCTTCGCGTCTGTGAATACTGTGGTGAGCAATTGAAGCTTTGAGAAATCCGAATAGGTGACTAGCTGCTCTCCGGTGAGGATGTCTTTGGCTAACGCCTTGGACCTGATCATGCGGCAATAGAAATCGATACCCGTGTTGCAGTAGAATATGAATGCGCCTTCAGTACGCATATCCGACTCGGACAGGCTGGAGAGGTAATGCTCATACACATCCATAGGAATGGTGATCTGATGAGGCGACAGGATCTCGAGATCTTCGTCCAGGTTCCTGAAGTCATTATCAGATATCCTAAGCATTGCCCTGCATCTAAGGGCATCAAGTTCCAATTGCGACGCGACGGCAGATTTCAATGCGATCGGCAGGGATTCCATCGAGGAATAGATGGACATCTCCAATTCTTTGCGCAGTAGCACATCCCGAATGATGATACACTCATCTGCGGAATAGATCAGCTCATCATCTCCCTGACCTTAGTGATGTTCTTCTTGAGGTCCACGATATACGAGTGGGTGATCTTCTCGTTGATACGTTCCTTCGGATCGATCTCTCTCAGGTATTCAGCATAGAGCTTTGGAGGAAGCTCACTGTCCGCGGTGAGCATCATCAGATCCTCGTTCAGACCGTTCTCGAAATAGGAGAAGTCCTCGGCATAGTAATGCAGCGCCATGTCGTAGTAACGCCACTCGATATCGGTGTAGGTCTGGAGTTCAGTGTAGACCTTCTCACGGGATGGGTTCTCTACGGACCTCATCGCGAATAGTTCATGCTCTTCGAGTTTCCTGGTCGCCCCTGCACGGAACATTTCGACCAGTTTTTCCTTGCTCACAGGCTTGTTATTCATTATATCATTATTAATTTAGGTGATTACTTAACTAACGTAATTATTATACACCAATCAGAATCTCCTCTTACACTTGGCCCAAAACATGGTATTCAACATTTTTAAGTGGTATTGTTTCTCCATTTTCATGGCCAACGTGAAACTGGTGATATTCGACCTTGACGGTACGCTGAACAACTCGGCGCAGACCATCAAGTACTGTTTCCGTCGCACCGGCGAATACTACGGTAAATACGATATCTCAGAGGAATGTCTCGATACCGGCCTTACAGGACCTTTCGATGTGAACATCTCCAAAGTGCTGGAGTTGAAGCCCGATCAGGTAGGCGAGGCCATAAGGAGATACGTTGTGCACTTCGAAGAGCAATCACCCCGGATGTCGGAGCTCTTTCCAGGTTCCACGGAGACCATACTTTATCTCAAGGAGCACGGATGCAAGATCGGCCTCGCAACGATGATGGTGGAATCCTATGCCGTTGCAATCCTGAGGCATTACGGGATACTGGAGCTCTTCGACTCTGTGCACGGGACAACGGATGACTTCAGATACGGCAAGGAGGACCTTATCAGGTTCTGCCTCATAGACACCGGCCTGAATGCAGAGGATGCCATAATGGTCGGTGACGGCCAGGACGATCACAGGGCCGCGAAGGTAGCAGGCACAAGGTTCGTCGCTGCATTGTACGGGTTCGGTCTCGACAAGGAATACTGCATCGAGAACGACATACCGGGTATATCCGACGTATCGGAGCTGAAGGATCTTATCAATCAACTATCCTGAATCCGGATTCGTCCCCTTCTTTGAAGTATCTTATTCCCCTCTTCTCCATCATCTCGAAAAGCGTTGAGACGTGTAGACCTACACCTATGTTGAGGAACTGGTTCTCAATATACTTCTGACCATCAAGTTCAGCAGTGGGATGGAAACCCATGGGCCTGTGCTCGGTGAAGATCTGCATACCGAAGATGCGTCCGTCCCTGTCGAATATGGGCCCTCCGGAATGTCCTTTGAGGGCTGGGGTGGTGACCTCGATGTATTTGATCGTGCACGATCCGTCAGCTGATTTGCCCTTGTTATCCATGTGTGCATATAATCCGTCCATTGGGTAGAACAGATTCTCCACGACAAGCTTCGGGATACGGAACGCCTTGGGTCCGTCGAGGAACTCGGGTGTGAAGTCGATGAACGGGAAACCGCCGCGGCATACGCTGGTGCCTATGCGCATATGGTCCGGATCGGCGAATATGGGGTATTCGGTCACCCATGATGGATCGAAGGGCTCCAGCTTACCTATTGCAATGTCAGCCTGACGGTTGATCATCACGTTGTTGACCCTGACTCCGTCCCATCCCCACCAGAACGAATGGTTGGTGATAAGTTCCTTGTCGATCTTGATCTCGGAAGAGGGTGATTTGCTGTTCTGAGATCTGGCGCTATTGATGCCTTTGATCTCCTCGATCTTCTTCATATCGTTCTGGAATTTGAAGAAGGAATCGAAGATGTGCGCCGCTGTGATCATCCAGCCGTCGGAATTGACGACTATCATGGAACCCACATCGGTATGTAGCGTTCCATCATAGCGACGGATGGATATCGCAACGGGGCGGGTGTATTTCATTACCTTCTGGCAGGCATCAGCGAACATGTTTCCTCCGTATCTGATCTCCATAAATAACGTTTTCAGACGTCATTCGTGGACCGTATCCAGGACGACGGGCTTTCCGTCGACGACGGCGACATCGATGATCGTGTGCACCCTTACGCTCGCTTCCTTCTCGAGCTCCTCTATGTTCAGGCTCTTGTTCAGGACTATGAGCACCTCATCTATGACAAGTCCCGCATCCCTGATGGTCTGGACGGTCCTCTTCAGGGTGTTCCCGGTGCTGATAACATCATCGACGATAATGACCTTGGTACCGGGTGCGATGGGCTGCAGATAAAGATACGATTTCTCGTAGCCGGTGGTTTTCTCGAACACTATCTCGTCGGGCGTTCCGCTCTTCCTCTTACGGATGATCTGGAAAGGTTTCCCTGTCCTCATGGTCAATGCCGCTGCGAATGGGATACCCATCGCTTCAGGTGCAAGGAACATATCGCAGTCAAGGTCGGATAGTCTCTGGAATCCGCCGACGATCTCATCGAGGAGATCCCTGGACATCGCCGGGTTCCCGTCGGATATAGAGTTCACGAAATAGGGGTAGTCGCCCTTCATGACTATCTTGGATTCCATGTATACCTGCTTGATTAGATTAGTCTCCATGTTATCACCTTGTCAACAATTGATAGACCAGCGCCTTGAGGTCCGAGATCTCCTTCTCCAGAGCGGCGACCCTTTCCTCCAGGTCGTTACCCTTAGGTGCCGCCGAGGCCTTCATAGATTTCACTTCGTCGATGAGTGTTTGACGCCTCGATTTCAAAGCGTTTGCCGACAGTTGCAATTTGGTCCTCTCGCTGTCGTCACCGTTCATCTCGGCCTTCAGCATCTTGATTTCCAGCCCCATGATCTCGTCCGTGATGGATGCGATCTGTTCCGAGAGTTCGTCGAGGGGAGCCGATTCCTTGGTCTCGGCCTTATCCGAACCTCTGCTCTCGTAGAGCTCGGCCAGCTGTTCCTCTATGAGTCCGATCTCCATCGCCTTCTTCTCGGCATCCAGGGGAGTTTCGGGCATCTGTTCTCTGAGGATGTTCAGCTTCTCCTTCAGGAAATCTATCTGACCGTCTATGTCTTCCATGATATCAGAACTTCGTATCGCGGGGGATGATCTGTATCTCCGCTCCGCAGAATGGGCACTTGTCCAGGACCGCATCCATTCCATCCTTGTCCTCTCCGAGGAGGGCGGGACCCTTGTATGAATCTATAAACACTATCTCCTCGTCCAGGAGCTTGTCGAGCATCTGCTTGCAGCAAGCCGCTTCGACATCAACGTCGGAGATCTGCAGATGGAGCAGCGGTCTTGCGCGGAGCTTCTTCTTCCTCTCCTCGTAGAGGATCTTGTCAATCCTCTCAGCATCCGTATCGGCTCCGGGGTATCCCATCTCAGCGGCGTAAGCGAGCATGCGAACAGCCTTCTGGAGGTCCTTCTCCACACCGATACCGATCTCGTACATCAATCCGAGGTGGTAGAGTGCGCTTGGATCCAATTCGTCCGCAGCCTGGGAGAGATACTGGACAGCCGTCTTCATATCGGGTTCCACACCCTCTCCAGAGGCCAGGAGGATACCCAATTCCCTGCGTGCGGGGAGGAATCCCTGGTCAGACGCCTTCTTGAACCATTCGGCGGCCTTTGCATTGTCCTTGGGGACATCCGTTCCGTAGATGTAGTTCAATCCGAGCTTGTACTGAGACTCCGCATCTCCGCTCTCTGCGAGTTCGACGAGGTTCATTGAATCCATCTTTATCACTGACGGGTATCACTTGGACGTTATAATAGATAGCCTTGTCTTGTCGGTAGCGGTAGTTCCTGGTGATCTTTATTCATCTTTTGGAGATTTGTCTTGGACACGCTCTCAGTTACGATGAGGCAACGAAGATGGTCCAGGATGCCACCGCAGACGAAGGATCCGCGAGGGCATTCGTTGAGACTACCTACGAGCAGCTCCATGGGCTCGGCGAGGATATCGGAGCCAAGTACATCATGTTCCTCACCGGTATCATCTGTGCCGTTGGAGACGCAAGCCGTCCCGAGAGGAAATGGATCCACGGAATCCTTAAGACGTTGATTCGGCAGTTTGAAAAGAATCTCCATAGCCCTAGCTATAGCCTAGCAA
>CALAVG010000300.1 GCA_937892275.1 uncultured Methanomicrobiales archaeon
TCTCTCCAAAGGGCTACCAATCACCCTTCCCCGACTCCTCCCGTTAAGGCATCATGTACGGATGGCCAAACCAACGCTATCTTATTATCGTCTGATTCGATTCCGCCCGTATGAAACCCGGCTATCTTCTCATCCCGGCGATCGCATTGGCAATACTTGCCGTGCCACTCATCGCTGCAGAAATAGATGCCGAGTCGGAACCGATCGTATTCACAGATGGACTCTTCACTTTCCAGACCATCGAAGATGAACGTGTTGCCGCTATTGAGTACGACAATGAGAATGCGGAAGAGGTCGTAGAGATTCCCGAATGGGTGGAACATGACGGTGTGGAATACATCGTCACCGACCTCATGTGCTCGTTCACCAGCGATAGGATCATCGGTGTAAAGATCCCCAGATACGTCTGGAATATCCCGTATCCGTCGTTGATAAGGGCGGGGAATAACATCGAGGCCTACATCGTACATGATGATAACTACAATCTGATCTCCGATAACGGTGTGCTCTACGACAAGAAGATGGAACGGCTGATCGCATTCCCCAAAGGACATGAGCTGGTGTGGGCGTTCCAGGTACCGAATACTGTCAGGATCATCGGCGAATATGCTTTCGCGGGATGCAACAACGTACAGTACGTCAATACGTACTCGGAAGGGTTGAATGAGATCAGGACCGGGGCGTTCGAAGGATGTGAGAGCCTCATGTACATAAACAATGTTGGCGACCTCAACTATATGCCTGATACCCTGACCATTATCGATAACGGGGCGTTCAAGGACTGCGTCAACATCGGTTCCTTCGTATTTCCCGAAAATCTCAAGATAATCGGGGAATCGGCCTTCGAGAACACCGCCATCACCAGCGTCAGAATACCTTCGCAATTGGTGTACCTCGGAGCCTGTGCATTCGGGAACTGTGGCAATCTCACGGAGATCACATCAGATTACAACGTCAGATACACCGTAGAGAACGGCGTGCTCTTCGATCTGGGCAAGGATGCGAAGACACTGATGACATATCCCGCGGGGAAGACCGGTGCTGAATACACGATCGATGATGAGGTAACATCGATAGCTGACATGGCATTCGCCGGAACGAAGTATCTGAAGAAGGTGAATCTCTCTATGGGGGCGATGATGATCCCCGCAGGTTCCTTCGCGGACTGCACTTCCTTGGAGGAGATAGACCTCAGCAGGATCGTCCTCATCGATGCGTCCGCATTCTGGAATTGCGTGAATCTCAGGACTGTTACCTTCGGAGATACATTGGCGACCATCAATTCCTCTGCGTTCGAGAACTGTGGACTGGAAGAGGTCGTGTTGCCTCCTAGCGTGAACTACATCGGGCCTTACGCATTCTATGACTGCAAGAATCTGAAGAAATTCACTATCTCCGATTATTCTACAGCAGAGGTGTACCTAGGTGCGTGGAACAGATGCTTGAACCTGGAGGAGATCGACCTCCTCTCATCGGACATACGGCTCGAGGAAGGTGCACTCAACATCGCTGACGAGCAACCGATCGGTGTCACCGTCGTCAAGCCTAAGGGATATGTCATTCCATCCGATGCGGTGACCGACGGGCTTACTACCCTGACCCTACGGGATATAGGAGAGCGTCCCTACCCCCTCGAGAACCTGGTAGGTGTCGCAATCTGCATCCTGATACT
>CALAVG010000301.1 GCA_937892275.1 uncultured Methanomicrobiales archaeon
GCCTTGGTTGCGCTTCTTATTGAATGTTCTGACCACACACAGCTCTTTGAAGAGATCCAAGTCTGAATCATCATGTCCATTGATTGAAGAACCTACTGAACCAGTGTAGAAATCTTGTACCTGTAGCTTGGAGAACCAGTTTGATGGCCCTACTATGCAGTAGTGATTGTTCCTTTCAACGATCTTCTTCCCTTCAATGTCGACAAAGATCCTTTTGATCTCGTTCGAATTGATGCCTCCTTTCTGGTCCACCAATACGAAAACATCATCGTCCTTGCCGTAAGGCAACATTGAACGTAGTCCGCGCATGACTTTGTAGTGACGATTTTTAGGGGTAAGACTGCTATTCTCAGGATCCTTCAGATCTAGTTTTGCAACATAGACTTCTTCCACATAGGGTTTAGACGTCCCGATAATGTACGGAGTCAGGTTATGATCGTCCGCATATCCAATCTCCCTGTTCAGATTCAAATCGTCAACAACCTTCCTGAAAGCGATACGGTCATTCACCATTGTAGCAACTGCGATGTAGTACTCACCAGCAGGTTCTTTCTCAGAAGCTGGTTTCTCTGTCTCATCCACAGTTACGAAATAGCCTTTGGTCGGTTTCCTGTGTTTGTTAGCCATATCTCATACCTCCTATTGCCTCAGAGTTTCCTTGTCAATCTCTTCAAGAGAGAACCCAATCCCGTTCTGATCTGTGCACGTTGCTGGGGCGTGAAGTTGGGAATGATTATCCCCTCAGGCTCCTCACCGCGCATCATCCTCTCCTCGTTCTGGTCATCGAACTCGATGATGAGTGATGCGTTCCTATATTCCTCGTAAGGGTCCCTGACGGTGAATCTTCCCATGATCGCACCTTCTTTGTGAGCTTCTGCATCAAGCCTTTGGGCTTCTTGTTGAAATTCATGTAATCCCTTGTTCTGGAGTCATACTTCTGCTGGCCCTCGTCATACAGGACGTTGTAGAACCTCTCATCGAAGTCATCCTTAGTCATAGCATACTCTTGGCCGTCCTCCTTCCATGGAGTCCAACGGTATCCGTTGGGGAATAGTATTGTCTTGGATCTTTCAGCCCCGTCACGGAACTGGTTGAACTTCTCGTGGTCCCATAGATCCATAAGGATCTGATTCTTTGCCGAGTCCCAGACACATCCGCATGTCTCACACTTTATCGGAGAGATTCCGACTTTGGTCGGTATCGTACTGAATATGGGTGAACCGCAATTTGGACAACCCAAGTATTCTGAACCGTCCTGTCCCCTATTGGGTTTGGGCAGTTCCTTGTAATCTGACGGAGCATAACGACGGTCTATAGCCGCCAGCATCATCCTTTCGGCGTCCTTCAGACCATCGGCGGGACCACTCTGACCTTCGCTCGAATCCCATTGGATGCTGTAGCCTTTGTCATCGAGGTTCAGCGCCTTCGGTTTGAACTTGCCGTTCCTGTTGTCAACCGGAATATAGACTATGCCTCTAGCGTTCTTGGTCCCTTTCGGATCTGGTATGAAATGCTCCAGCCCCTTGGAATTGGACTGTTCTCTTACGAACCTGTTAGGTATTTTGGCCGACAGACCATTGGCTATGACGTAATCCTTGTACCTCTCGTAAGCGGCACCCTCTGCATCGAATCCGCGATCGTAGTATAATGGTCCGATCTTATTGCTTCCGAGATGACCGGACAGCTTGTATTTGCCTTTGACCTCATCATAGATTATCTCCAGCTCCGCACGTCCGTTGAAATCGGGTGAAGAGATCCACCTATAGCGTCCAGACGGTATCATGAAGGCACCGCCTGCATAGATGCTTGTATTATTCTTCTTGATCTCGTAGCCGGTCTTCGTGCGTTTATTGCCCTTGGTCTTCCCTGTGGTCTTCTTGGCCTTATCATTGGGAGTGTTGATGTCCTTGATCACGGCATCATACGCCTTGGCCAGAGATTCATATCCTACCAGCTGCCCGGTCTTGAACATCCAGAGATTCTCCATCGGTATCTGGACATCGAACATCCCGTCCTTAGGATGGAATATGATGCTGGCGACCTCGACGTTGTTTATGCTGGCTACCCACCTGTTACTGCCGTCGGCCCTGAGATTCGCGCCTTTCGGTATATCGAACCTCTTGTCCTGCTTCGTGTTGCCACGCGTCTTTCTGGCCTTCTGGGATGCGAACTCATCATCCAGTCTGGCTCCTACATCCTTCAGCGTACCTTCGTAACTGACTGCCGTGGTCGAGATCTATATGGGATCCTTGACCTGGAGCCCCGGCCTACATACAACCTTGAACTTGTCCCCTTCTGTAGCAATTCCAACGATCATCCCGTAGGCGTCTGGATTCTTGTATGTCCAGTGCGACCTGTCCTGGGGGATTATGTGTCCGTTCTCAGGCAGCTCGAACCTTCCTGTAGTGATAATTGGGGCCGGGGTCGTCGGGACGTTCCCTTTACTGTACTT
>CALAVG010000302.1 GCA_937892275.1 uncultured Methanomicrobiales archaeon
TCAGACGTGTGCTCTTCCGATCTGGGGGGTCAACCAATAACCCATTTTCCTATTCTTCCCATCTGTTCTGATTCTAATTGATTGATATTGAAAAAGGAATGGCCGGTCGCCCGGCCTGTGTGAAGGTTTTAAAGGATGCTGTCGAGCTTCTCCATCATGAGCTCGGGGTTCCTGGCGATCATTCTGATGATTCTGTCCTTCTTGGAACCCTTGTCCACGATGGCATCGGGGACCTTACCAGCGAGTTGGATGGCCTTCTCGGTGGCCTCGGATACCTTGTCCTTGGTCATCTCCACGTTCACGGCGGTCATGCCCACCTCTTCCATGATGTCTATGATGTCCTGACGGTAGGCTAGGCTCATGATGCACCTGTCCTTTGGTTCGTGCTTCATGATTTCTAGAAGCACATATGACAGGTGTTCTGCTGCACCGAACTTCGCGGGTCCGTTCTTCTTCAGAATACCGTTGTGGACCACCAGCTTCCTGTCGATGGCGGCGATCTCCTCCGGTCCTGCAGCATCCTTCAATGCGTATGCGATGTTCATTCCGCCCTTGGGGACGAACTCGTTGGGTACGAGGTCGACTATTCTGTTCGCAGCGTTATCCAGCGAATCCAGGATCTTGAACTTGTCGGAATCGCCCTTGAGCTTCACCATCGGGTTGACGACCACATCGCCCTTTCCGATGGAATACTGGGTAGCGATCGATTCCTGGATCAGTTCCCTGGACTTCATGACCGCGTTCACGATATCGAGACCTTTGGCCATGTTCGCCGTGATGTAGGATGAAAGGCAGCAACCGCTCCCGTGACCCGATGGGGCCAGACGGGGATACTCCAGCTTGTTGAACTCCGATGACAGGTACAGATAATCCGTCACCTTGGGTCCTCTGAGGTGTCCTCCCTTGAACAGGACGGAGGACCCCTGTTTCCCGATGAGCTCGCAGGCGAGGGTGATGTCATCCTCGTTCTTGATCTTCATACCGGCAAGCACTTCGGCCTCCTGTCTGTTGGGGGTGACCAATTCGCAGATTGGAAGTAGTTTCTTCTTCAATGCCTTCACGAAGTCATCGTCGCACAGCGAGCAGCCTGTCCCGGAGACCATCACGGGATCCACAACGAGAGGCGCCTCATGGTCCTCTAGGATGTCAGCTACAGTTTCTACTATCTCTGCGCTGTACAGCATACCGGTTTTGACCGCTTTGATGTCGCAGTCCTTCAGCACCGATTCGAGCTGGGCCTGTACGAATTCGACAGGCATTGGGAAGATGCCGTCCACGCCCTGTGTGTTCTGGGCGGTGACAGCGGTGATTACTGATGTGGCGTGCACTCCGACGACCGCCATGGCCTTGATATCTACCTGGATACCTGCACCGCCGATGGAGTCCGAGCCAGCCACTGTAAGAGCTGTTCTCATTGTTATTCGTAAAAACAAGGAATTATATAAGGTGTCCAAGCATTCACTGTTCGATGAAGGTCAGCAGCGTTCATTTCATTTTGAAAGGCAAATCCGACTACAAGGACCTGGCTCCTGTATTCCCCGACATCCTCAAGATGTTCCTCGAGTCCATAGACCAGCTGCCTGAAGAGGAGGAGCTTCTCCAGATGCTGATCGAACTCAACACTGCGGATCTCGAAATGAACAGGAAACCTGAGGGATACAACAGGAAGGGAAAGGTAAGACTCGTATTCCCTATGGATTCCAAGGAGTTCTACCTCAAGACCTACAGCAAGCCTGCGGAACTCGATTCCATCGCGGACAAGATCAGCGAGATGCTGACCGCTGCCAAGATCAAGTTCGAGGTAAAAAGGAACGAGCGTGTGGAATTCGACTGATCATCCTATCAGTTCTTTCCAGCAATTCTCTATGAGCTGCTTCTCTTGACGCAACACCTCTTCGCGCTGCATCAGCTGTTCTATGGCCTTGGACAGTTCCATGTCCACGGATGACGAGGATGTACCTCCGTAGGAGATTCTCCTCTCGACACAGCTCTGCACCGGGACGAACTTGTAGACGTCGTTCTCGATCTTATCTGAGAATGTTCTGAGCTTCTCGAGGGGCATATCTTCGAGGTTGACGCCTGATTCTATGCTCTCTCTGACGGCAGCACCGACGATGGCGTGTGCCTCGCGGAAGGGTATTCCTTTGGTGACAAGATAGTCTGCAAGGTCGGTGGCGTTGATCTGACCCCTGCTAGTGACCTCCATGAGCCTGTCCTTCTTGAACGTCGTGGTGGCCATGACCTTGGACATGATCTCGAGGCAGTCGATGACAGTGTCCATGGAATCCATGACAGGTTTCTTGTCCTCCTGGAGATCGCGGTTGTAGGTAAGCGGGAGTCCCTTGGTCAGGACGATCATCGACATCAGCGAACCTACCACACCTCCGGTCTTACCCCTTACGAGCTCCGCTATGTCGGGGTTCTTCTTCTGGGGCATGATCGACGAACCGGTGGTGAATTTATCGTCCATTTCGATGAATGCGAATTCCTGGGATGACCAGTACACGAGTTCCTCGCACAGGGATGACAGGTGGAGCTGCGTCTGCGTAGCGCAGAATGCCAACTCGTTGACGAAGTCCCTGTCGCTGACGGAATCCATGGAGTTCTCGGTGGGCTCCTCGAATCCGAGTGCGCTGGCGGTCATGAAACGGTCGATGGGATACGTTGTACCTGCAAGGGCCGCTGCTCCGAGGGGACATTTGTTCATCCTGTCGAAAGCGTCCAGGAATCTATCCGCATCGCGTGAGAATTTGAAGACGTATGCGAGCATGTGGTGCGACAACGTCACCGGCTGTGCATGCTGCATATGGGTGAAACCGGGCATGATCGTGTCGGTGTTGTCCTCAGTGATTTTCAGCAGGCTGGTGACCAGTCCGTCTATGGATTTGACGGCATCGAGTGCCTTGTCCCTCAGGTACATCCTGAAGTCCACTGCGACCTGGTCGTTCCTGCTCCTGCCCGTATGTAGTTTGCCGCCTGCGGGGCCGATCCTCTCGGTGAGCGAGAATTCGATGTTGGTATGGATGTCCTCCAGTTTGAAGTCAAGCTGGAATGTCCCGTCCTCGATCTCCTTGAGGATGGCCCTGAGGCCTTGAATGATACTGTCAACGTCCTCTGCCGGGATGATGTGGCATGCCTTGAGCATGTTCACATGCGCTAACGATCCCATGACATCGTAGAATGCCATCCTGGAATCCACATCCAGCGAGGATGTGAAGACCAGTGTTGAGTCATCCATCTTGTCTTTGAATCTTCCGGACCAGAGGGCTTGTTTCAAGTGATCACTTCTTCTTGGTTGTCTTCTTCGCAGCCGTCTTCTTGGGAGCAGCTCTCTTGGCCGTCGCCTTCTTCTTGGGGGCGTTCATGTGTGCCTTGGCCGCGGTCTTTCCGGGGAGTCCCCAGCAGTAGATGAATCCTACAGCGGACTTGTGGTCGAACTCGTCTCCCTTGGCGTAGGTGCTGAGTCCCACATCGTAGAGCGAGTAGGGGGATCTTCTTCCGACGACAGTCGCGGTTCCCTTGTAGAGCTTGACCCTTACGACACCGGTGACGTACTCCTGGCTCTAGTCGATGAATGCTTGGAGGTTCTCGCGGAGTCCCTCGTACCAGAGACCGTCGTAGATCAGCTGGCTGAACTTCTGCTCGATGATACGCTTGAACTCGATGGTGTCCTTGGGCAGAGTGAGTGCCTCAAGTCCCCTGTGTGCCGCGATGAGTGTTATAGCCGCGGGGCACTCGTATGTCTCACGGCTCTTGATCCCGACGAGACGGTCCTCGACGTGGTCGATCCTTCCGACACCGTACTTTCCTGCGAGTTCGTTGAGCGTCTCGATGAGCTTGACTCCGTCCATGCGGACTCCGTCGAGGCATACAGGGATTCCCTTCTCGAATCCGATCTCGATGTACTTGGGTGCTGCGGGTGCCTTCGCGGGGTCTACTGTGTATGCCCATGCTCCTGCGGGGGGCTCCTCCCATGGGTCCTCGAGTATTCCGCACTCGCATGAGTTGCCCCAGAGGTTCTCGTCCCTGCTGTAGGGGCTGGACTTCTTGACGATGATCTCGATGCCGTTCTTCTTGGCGTAGTCGATCTCCTCCTCTCTGGTGGTGACCCATTCCCTCATGGGGGCGATGATCTTGAGATCGGGGTTCTGGGAGATGAGTCCGACATCGAACCTGACCTGGTCGTTTCCCTTCGCGGTGCATCCGTGGGCGATGTACTTGGCACCCTCCTTCTTTGCGACATCCGCGAGGACCTTCGTGATGAGAGGCCTTGCGACCGCTGTGCTCAGAGGGTAGACGTTCTGATACATGGCGTTCGCCTTGAGAGCGGGCCAGATGTAATCCTCCACGAATTCCTTCCTGACGTCGATGAAGTCTGCCTTGATCGCTCCGTTCCTGAGTGCACGGGCGACGATGTCGTCCTTGCTGGGAGGCTGACCGACGTTGACCGCGATGGCGATGACGTCGACGTTGTAGTTCTCCTGGAGCCAGTGAATGTCAACTGATGTGTCGAGACCTCCGGAGTAGGCGAGGACGACCTTGTCCCTGGCTGCCTTCTTGGGGGCCGATTTGACTGTTTTGGCTGCGCTAGCTTTCTTCGTTGTGGTTTTCTTCGCTACTGCCATGCTAACCAAGCGACTGATGTCTTCTCATTCTTAAATAGTATCGCGCATGAGTCGGCAGAGTTGAAACAGATACTGAGGGATCCGACCTGTCCGAACCATTGTCCGTGTTCAATCGGTTTATGCATGTAAACGACCTCATGTTCATCATTTTACATTTTTGTTCGATACTGAACATCATTCTTAATATAGGGGAAAACATGGGCCATCCATAATCCATAGGAGCCAGAGAAAATGGTGAAAGTCGGAATAATCGGTGGAACTGGATACACGGGCGGGGAGCTGTCCCGCATACTGTGCACTCATCCCGATGTGGAGATCGCTGCCCTCACGTCCCGTCAGAACGCAGGGAAGAGGGTGGATTCGGTGCACTCATACCTGAAGGGATACGTGGGCGATCTGGAGTTCACCGAGAGCATATCCGAGACCAAGGATCTGGATTTCGTGTTTGTAGCCACCCCTCATGGTGTGGCCATGAAGGAGGTCCCGGCACTGATGGAACAGGGGATCAAATGCATCGACCTCTCGGGTGACTATCGTCTTCACGATGTGTCCGTATACGAGAAATGGTACGGACACGAGCACACGGATGTCGACAATCTCCAGAAGGCGGTCTACGGTCTTCCCGAGTTCTTCCGTGACGAGATCAAGGGGGCCGATCTGGTGGCCAACCCCGGATGCTATGCCACATCGATCATCCTAGCATGCGGACCCCTGCTCAAGGCAGGAGTCGTTGATGAGGACATAATAGTCGATGCGAAGTCCGGAACGTCCGGTGCAGGAATGGTACCTACAGATAGGACGCATCATTCCACATGCGGAGAGGCGATCATACCCTACAGTGTCGGGAAGCACCGCCACACGCCGGAGATCGAGATGGCCGTGGACAGATTCGCCGGTTCCCACACCAAGATGACATTCGTCCCCCAGCTACTCCCCATAGTGCGCGGTATCCTTTCATCATGCTACTTCAGCGTGAAGAAGGACTTGGCACAGGAAGATGTGGATAAGATATACGATCAGCAGTACGGCAAGGAGACGTTCGTACATTACGTCCCCGAACCGTCCATACGCGCAGTGGTGGCATCCAACCACGCACAGGTTTCGTCCAAAGTGTTAGGGGACAAGGTTGTCTCCTTCGGTGTCCTGGACAACCTGGTCAAAGGTGCATCGGGACAGGCGGTACAGTGCATGAACCTGATGCTCAACCTGGATGAGAAGAAAGGATTGAACATACCCGGATTGGGGGTCTGAACTATGGTAGAGGTAATCGATGGAGGAGTGACCACTCCTCAGGGATTCAAAGCGGCCGGAGTGCACAGCGGAGTGAAGTACCGCTCCCTGGACCTGGCATTGCTGTACTCGGAGACGCCTGCGACAGCATGTGTCGGATACACGAGCAACAACGTCAAGGCGGCACCTGTGCAGGTCATGATGAAGGAGAACGCGGAGAAGCTGCAGGCGGTCGTCGTCAACAGCGGAAATGCGAATGCATTGACGGGACGTCGCGGTATCGAGGATGCTCTGGAGATGAAGAAGGTCACGGCCAACGAGTTGGGGTTGGATCCCCTGAACGTGGGTGTGATGTCAACAGGTCTCATAGGACGTTTCATGGACATGCACAAGGTCCGCTACGGAATATCCCGTGCATCCAGAGAGCTCTTCAACGGTCGTCAGGCTGATGCCAATCTGGCAGAGGCCATTATGACCACGGATACGATCAAGAAGGAATGCGCTGTCCGTGTAAGACTTACTGACGGTACCCTGGTGTACATCGGTGCCATCTGCAAGGGAAGCGGAATGATCGCTCCCCACATGAAGGTCCTGCATGGAACTACTTTGTCCCTCATCACCACGGATGCAAATCTGTCCCCTGCGTTCCGCGAGAAGTGGCAGAAGATCCTCGACGGTTCACTGAACATGGTATCGGTCGACGGCGACCAGTCCACCAACGACACCAGCATCCTGCTCGCCAACGGAATGGCAGGAGGGAAGGTCGCTGACGACGATCCCGAGTTCTACGATGCTCTCAACTTCGTGATGACGAAGATCGCCCGCACCGTCGCATCAGACGGAGAGGGAGCTACAAAGCTGATCGAGGTCAAGGTCAGCGGTGCAGATTCCAAAGAGAATGCAACCAAGCTCGTCAAGACGATCATCAATTCACCGTTGGTCAAATCGGCCATATTCGGATCCGATCCCAACTACGGACGTATCATGATGGCCCTTGGAAACAGCGGATGCAAGTTCAACCTCGAGGATGTCCGCCTCACCATCAAGGGAGGGGACATGGAGGTGCCCATCCTGGATTCCGGAGCACCGGTGTTCCAGGACGAACGCTCGGTAGAGGTGGTCCGCATGGCCATGGACAACAAGGAGGTCACCATCATTGTGGACCTGGGTGTCGGCAGCGAATCCGCTACGGGCTGGGGCTGCGACCTAACAAACGATTATGTCCGCATCAACGCGGAATACTCCACGTGATCACCATGGACAATCTTTACGTTCTGAAGTTCGGCGGGAATGCCATCCGCGGGAAGGAGGCTATGCTCCGTCTCGGCGGAGAGATCGCCCAGATGGTGAAGGATGGGGCGAAGGTCATCCTGGTCCACGGAGGAGGTCCCGAAATCTCCGAGGAGATGGAGAGGAGAGGATTGAAACCTAAGAAGGTGGCCGGGGTAAGGGTCACCGACGCCGACGGTCTCGAAGTGGCCGAGAAGGTGCTGTCCAACCTGAACAAGGATGTGGTGGAATGCCTGGCTGAATCAGGCGTTCAGGCCATAGGCATGCCCGGTTACCATTGCACACTATGTGTGAAGAAGGCCCCCGTTGAGACGGAGGAGGACGGCAAGAAGGTCACGGTGGACATGGGTCTGGTAGGAGAGGTCTCCGAATGCGACCCCACCGCACTGATGGACCTCCTGGAGATGGACATCGTCCCCGTGATCTATCCGATAGGGAAGGACAAGGACGGCAACAAACTGAATGTCAACGCTGACACGATGGTGGCCGGAATAGCTGCCAACGTACCATGCAAGGAGATGATAGCGATCACCGACGTTCCCGGGATACTGATGGACGTCAACGATCCCGAATCCAAATTGGACAAGGTGACGCTGAAGGACATCGACGACCTGATCGCCAAAGGAGTGATTTCCGGCGGTATGGTCCCCAAGGTGGAGGCATGCCGCAAGGCGATACTCGCAGGAGTAGGCGAGGTCCGCATGGTGAACGGCACGGATCCGGAATGCATAGTTGCAGATGTGATGAAGGAGGGAACTCTCCACGGTACGGTCATAACGAAGTGATAGTATGAAATTCGAAGAAGTCAAGGAACTCAGCTCGAAGTATCTCTTTCAGAATTACGGGCGTATAGACCTCTCATTCACGCACGGAGAGGGCTGCTATCTGTACGATTCCGAAGGTAGGAAGTATCTCGATCTGGTGGCAGGTATCGCCGTCAATTCGATCGGATACTCCCATCCGGACTTTGTCCAGGCGATGCAGGAGCAAGTATCGAAACTCATGCACGTATCAAACCTCTACTATGTGGAGGAGCAGGCGAGACTTGCGGAGAAGATCGCTTCCATCACACCGGACGGACTCGACCGCACGCTGTTCGTCAACAGCGGTGCGGAGGCCAACGAAGGTGCGCTGAAGCTCGCGGTGAGATACACAGGACGCAAGAAGATCATGGCCGCACTGAACGGATTCCACGGAAGGACCGCAGCGGCACTGGGTGCAACGGGACAGACCAAGTATCAGACATCATTCGAACCGCTGATCAGCTCCGCCTATGAGTATTACGATTACGGGGATATAGAGTCCGTGAAGCACATGATCAACAAGGATGTGGCGGCACTCATCGTCGAACCCATTCAGGGAGAGGGCGGAGTACGTACTACATACCCCGAGTTCTTCAAGGCCGTCCGCGACATTTGTACCGATTGCGGCACGCTCATGATCGTGGATGAGGTCCAGACAGGCATAGGACGTACCGGTAAGTGGTACGGCATCCAGAACTTCGATGTGACTCCTGATATCATCACAATGGCCAAGGCCCTCGGAGGAGGCGCACCCATCGGTGCTGTGACATCGACAGAGGAGATCTCCAAGGTGATGACTCCCGGTACCCATGGTACGACTTTCGGAGGAAACCCCCTGGTCACCGCAGCTGGATGCACTGTCATAGACATCATGAAGAAGGAGAAGCTCGTCGAGCATGCCCGCGAGATCGGACAGAGATGGATGGACGACATCATGGACATCGGATTCGATAAGATCGTGCAGGTCCGCGGATACGGTCTGATGATCGGTATCGAGATGGATTCCAACGAGACTGCCAGCATGGTTCAGGCCAAGTGCCGTGAGAACGGGGTTCTCGTGAATGTCTGCCACGGAAACACCGTGCGTCTCATCCCTCCGCTCATCATCAACGACAGCGAGAAGGACACCTTCACGAAGCTCCTGAAAGAATCACTGTAAAACCAATTCCGCACGGTCCTCGTGCGGTATCTCTCCGATACCCGTCTTTCTAGAGCTCCTTAATCGATGACCTGTATCAGAACATATCTGGGCGAATGACCATTTGAAAGTTTACAAGCTTAGTGACCAGCGTGTTGGTATCGATCTTGCTTGAGAAGTGACCATAATGAT
>CALAVG010000303.1 GCA_937892275.1 uncultured Methanomicrobiales archaeon
GTGATTATGGGGCGCAAAACGCTGGAATCACTGCCCGGCGGACGTCCCCTGTCCGACAGGGTGAATATTGTCCTGTCAAAGAAAATGCAGCACGCACCTGATCCCGTCCATATCCGAATCCAGAGGGGACCTCTCGTACGTCACGACGTACTTCGGGTGGTTATCTGGGATGCCACGCATATTCCCGAACACCCTTTTCACCACATCCTCTCCCGTGAGGCGCGACGTACCCTGTATGTAGATCATATCCCTACCCTTCCGACATACGAAATCCACCTCCTTACCGGAGAAGTCGCCTATCCATACATCATATCCTCTGGCCCTCATCTCCAGATACAGTATGTTCTCCACATAACCCTGTATATCATCCGGTCTGAATCCGCATACGGCGTTCTTCAGTCCGATGTCTGCGAGGTAGTACTTGTAAGAGGATGTGAGGATGTTCCTACCCTTCACATCATATGTCTCCGCCTTGTAGATGAGACATGCCGACTCAAGATGGTCAACATATTGGTAGATGACATCCTTGGACACCTTGCAGTCCTCCGCCTTCAACGATGCGTATATGTTGTGCACTGATGTCTTGTTCCCGATGTTATCGCAGATGTAACGGAATATTCTGTGCAGCAGGTCGGGCCTCCTGATATCGTAACGCGCGACGATGTCGCGCATCATTATCGAATTCAGGATGTCGCCGACCTCGGAGATCGCATCGGAATCGTCATAGCGGTTCCTCCAGACCGAAGGGAATCCGCCGACATGGAGGAACCTGCCGAACACATCAATATCCTCATCCTGGTATTCCTTTGCGAACCTGACGCATTCCGAATAGGTCAGTGTGAACGTGTGGAAGAGATTGTACCTTCCCGTAAGGAGACTGGCGAACTCACCCGATAGCAGTTTGGAATTGGATCCCGTGATGTACAGATCACATCCCTTCTCAGCCACCAGGGACCTCACAACATCATACCACTAATCTATGTCCTGGACCTCGTCTATTACTACGACGGATGTTCCGCCATCGAGGGATTCGCGTATGAATCTGTATACCGTATCAGGGTCCCTGAACCTGCGGTTGTCCCACAGCTCCATGTCCAGGAGCAGGATCTTCCCGTCGGTGATCCGATCCAATCCCTTAAGCAGAGTGGATTTGCCGGATCTTCTGATGCCGGATATGATCTTGACATTGCCGTTCCCGGAGAATTGTTTGATACGGTCCAGATAGAGCGGACGGTCCGCATACTTCATGTTTCTGTTATAGACGGAAACAGCATATTACTATTACGAAAGTTTCTGTTATAAAAGGAAATAAAAACGATTTTTATAACCTTTTTACGTTACGAAAGGAATGACACATCCTCTAAGCAGACAGTTAGTGAGAGAACACTCGGACATGCTTCCAGCCAATCAGCTCTCTACCGCACTTTTTGTTGCTCTTCTTAATCAATACCGATCAGGAATCACCTCTTCGAGGACATATGCACCCCGGAAAGGTCAAGACATTGATTATGGTCATACTGATCGTATCTGCATCCGCTTCAGCTTTCCTGATTATGGAAACGACCGGAACGGAACTGTCGATCGTAGTCACCGACTCCATGGACGGCGAACCCACAGGATACCCCATTCGGAGTATCCCCAAGGGAAGCCTCATAGCATCGGAGAGATCACCATCAGATATCCAAATAGGGGATGTCGTAGGTTATCACACAAATCTGATAGACGGCACCGTCTATCACCGTGTGATATCCATCGACGGAGAGAACATAACCGTCAAAGGGGACAACCTCGATCTCGAAGAAACGATACAAATCCAAGACATCTGCGGAAAGGTCTTCTTCGTCAACGAACCCCTCGGGCATATCATCTCCTTCGTCAAAGGGAACATCATCCCCCTCCTTACGATCCTTCTGGGCGCATACCTCCTCCTATCCAAAGAACGGTCCGATTACAAAGGACGGGAAAGGGAAGAGAAATGAGAAACATGAGAATAATAGCGATAGCGCTGCTCCTCATCGGGGTATCGCTGATAGGTACCGGCTACGCGTACCAATCATCCTACGAAAGCCAGAGCAACATCCTCCAGGGACAATATGTCACACTGAACTACGGCGTGGAATCCACTTCCATCATGGAATACACACAGCATTACGACACGTTCGTAAATGGGAACGATGTCACATACTCCGTACCGCTGGAAGTAGGGGAATCACGGCAGAAGCTCACGGAGGATCCATTCCAGATCACCATCAACGAGAAGAACACAAGCACAGAAGGATACAAGCTGGTCGTCACATCGGACCTCCCTACACTCTTCGCTTCAACGGAGAAGTCGGAGTACTATTGGTGCCAATTTCTATTCCTGCTCACAAAGGACAAGAAGGAATACTACGGACTCACCGAACTGGAGAACGGAGTAGCGAAGAGCCAATACAGATTCTACGAACCCGATAAGGATTCTGACTTCCCTCTCGATCACAAATCAGATGAAGCTACCCTCGGTCCGGGGACTTACAATCTTGACATCTACCTTGTCATGTACGAGGGGGCCAGCAGCTTCAACGGTGTATCCGGAGTCCCTGTGGACAAGGAGAACTTCGTCGACAAATTCAGGACAGACAACCTCACCATCAGGTTCACAGTGATCCAATGACCCTTTCATCGATGCTCCTTCTGTCGCTGCTGCTCTACCATGCACCGGCCACCGAACTGATATCAGAGGATAACAGCCTTGACAACTCCTACTGCATCACCGATTGCGACGCATCCTCCGTCACACTCAGTGACGGCAAGATGATGTTCGGAAACAACAGGACATGCAGCATATTCTACACCAGCACCTCCGGTTCCGAAGGGACCATGACATTGGTGTTCGGATGCGACGTACCCGACGGTACGGGAATGACGTTGGAATATGTGACCTACGGAACGATCCACACGGTCACAGGGGAATTCAAGGATTCGGAATGCTCCATACAGCTTGACGACGTCAGATGCAAAGGACTCACCGAGATCTACGGCAACGTCGATTACGACGGGGATAACGATCTGGAGATGACAGTGTACTCGATGGATAAGGAGGGGAACATCTCGCACACCTGGTGCGAATGAACCCCGTTTATGAAACGATAGGGGGAAGGGTGTGACAAAGGCCCTTCTCCCGAAACTGTTTACCTTTTCCTCTTCCTCAGGAAGAGCATCAGAACGTACAGGTAGTTGGCGAAATTACGTCCTTCCGGTGTAAGCGAAACCAACCTGTGCTCCCTCTGCGGTTCCATCGTTATGAACCCAAGTTCCTCCAATTTCCTAAGTTTATCCATGAGATTCGAACAGCGGTAGAACTGTCCGTCCATGTAGATCTCCCTTGTCGTACGGGGTCCCTTCAGAAGGAACACCAGTATGCGGAGCATCATGGACCTCTCCAGATCCTTAAGCGGATCCAGATCCATCAGGCTGTGCGCCTTCTTGTATTCATAGAACTTCCTTTCCCTCTCGGACATCTGCCGGGGGTCTCTCTTATGTGTGCCCATATCAAACGGTCTCCTCTTTTGCGGCCGGAGTCCCGTTTTGTCATTCGAAAATCAAGGTCGCAGGCCGTCGTATCTCAGAGGATTATATGAAAGATGGCAAATCAATCCAGGTATTGCAGCACTATAAGTGCTGTAACGCTATGTCCCTTAAGCACAGATCCAGACGCCAGGGCTCACTTTTCTTCAGCGATCTCGATCATCTTCCTGATCATCTGCGCGACATTCCTGCCCTTATCCGTCATGGTCACGACCTTGTTGTTCGTCCTTCCGGTGGCATATATCTTGACCAAACCCATTTCCTCCAGGTCGTCGATCCTGGTGAGCATGCTGCTGGATCTCGCCACATCGTTGTAGACGTCGGTCTTTATCACCGGTGCCATACTGTCCAGATATAATATCAGGGACAGCATGTGCTTCCCTTCCAGCTTCTGGACCACAGTCTTCTCCTGAGGTTCCTTCTTGTACCTTCCGGAAAGGTATTTCCTGACATCCTCGGGAAGCTCATTCGGATCGTGAGGCTCTTTGGCAACATTCTCCCTGGAATCCAGTTTCTTTCCTATCGGGATGGTCGTCGCTGATGTGCCAGACTCTTTCCGAACAGGGGTCTCCCCCCCCCCTCTGTGCTAATAATAGCGGCGGGGATATCGGATTTCAGGAAGAAACCATCATTCAAAATATCGGATGCGGTATGGTCCATGGTATGTATATGTTAGACTCGGATCGTTTATTAAGAGTGCATCTGCATGCCTAAAGATGTTGCAAAAAAACACTTGACGGAAAAATGTACATCAAATGGTGAACATCAATCATTCTCACGCAATACCACATGAGATGCACTCAACGGCGGGATATTCACACTATGTCCGCCCTGTTCCTCACCTGATGATTTAGTCCGACCAAAAATAATCTTTTTATCTCATGGCGTAATGAGTTGAACGATTGTTTCCATGGTTGAGAAAGTA
The DNA here is from genome assembly GCA_937892275.1 of uncultured Methanomicrobiales archaeon. GTDB lineage: Archaea > Thermoplasmatota > Thermoplasmata > Methanomassiliicoccales > Methanomethylophilaceae > Methanoprimaticola. The sequence continues at coordinate 4,493 of CALAVG010000303.1, forward strand.
GACAGAACATACTTGAAGGATGAGGTCATGGACATGATGGAGCCCCTTATCTCCACCTGGTTCAACGAGAAGTATGATGACCTCACTATACCGCAGGCCAAGGCCATTCCCGTGATCCACCAGAGACGCAACGTCCTGGTATCATCACCGACCGGATCGGGAAAGACGCTCACGGCCTTCACGAGTATCATCAACGAGCTCACCAGGTACGCCAGGGAGGGAACCCTGGAGGAAAGGGTATACTGTATCTACGTCTCACCGCTGAAAGCGTTGGGTAACGATGTCAACCGCAATCTGAACACCCCTCTCGCGGAGATGAGGGAGGTCGCGGAGAGGCACGGGATGAACGTCCCGAAGATCACCGTCGCCGTCAGGTCCGGGGACACATCCCAGGCCGACAGGCAGAAGATGGTCCGTCACCCCCCGCACATTCTTATCACAACCCCGGAGAGTCTCGCGCTCATATTGGCGGCCCCGAAGTTCAAGGACGCGTTCAAGAAGGTCGAATGGGTGATCCTCGATGAGATCCACGACATCTGCGATTCCAAGAGGGGAGCTTTCTTATCATTGACTTTGGAAAGGCTCAGGAGGCACTGCGAGAACGACTTCGTCCGTATCGGACTGTCCGCTACCCTTGCGCCCATTGAGGAGATCGCATCGTATCTGGTAGGATGCAATCCCGACGGAACGGCAAGGGATGTCGCACTGATCGAGTCGGGATCCAAGAAGACTTTGGATCTCCAGGTCATATGTCCTACCAGGGATCTCACCGCATTGTCATCTGATATCGTCAACTCGATGATGTACGACACCCTGAAGGAACTGATAGACGCCCACGACACAACATTGGTGTTCACCAACACCAGGTCCGGAGCGGAGAGCGTCGTTTACAAATTGAAGGAGCGCGGACTGGAGAACATCGAGGTCCATCATAGTTCCCTTGGAAAGGATATCAGGCTCGATGTGGAGGAGCGTCTCAAGCACGGAGAGATCAAGTGCGTCGTGTCATCCACATCATTGGAACTCGGTATCGATATCGGTTCAGTGGATCTGGTTTGCCAGATAGGATCGCCCAAATCCGTTGCGAAGGGACTGCAGAGGATCGGAAGGAGCGGTCACAGCTTCGGAAAGGTAGCCAAAGGAAGGCTACTGGTCTTCGACCCCGACGACCTAGTGGAATGCGCCGTCATGTGCAGGGCCGCCCACAGAGGCGACATCGACCGTGTCGGTATCCCCGAGAACTGTCTCGACGTATTGTCCCAGACGATCGTCGGAATGAGTCTTGACAACAGATGGGACGTCGACGAGGCATACGGCCTCGTAAAGGGTTCGTACTGCTACCGCAACCTTCCGAAGGAGAGCTTCATGCAGGTCATAAAGTACCTGGGAAGCAAGGACGACTTCGAAGGTGTTTATTCCAAGATATGGTACGACGAGGAGGAGAACCTGTTCGGAAAGAAGAAGGGTTCCCGTATGATCTACTTCATGAACCTCGGTACCATCCCGGAGGAGGCGAACTACCGTGTGATCAACAACCACGGTACCGTCGCCGGAGAACTGTCGGAGAAGTTCGTCGAGAGACTGTCCCCCAGGGACGTCTTCGTTCTGGGAGGAAGGTCCTTCGAGTTTGTCCGCTCCAAGGGAATGACGGCTTACGTCAAGGAAGCCAACGGAAGGAAGCCCACCGTGCCCTCCTGGGCCGGAGAGATGCTGCCCAGGTCCTTCGACCTGTCCATGGATGTCGCCATATTCAGAAGGGAGATGGCCGACAGGATCCACCAGGACGAGAGGAAAGCCATATCGGAGATATCCAAGGAGTTCGACGTCGACGAGGGTTCAGCGAGGAGCATATATTCGTATTTCAAGGAACAGGACGCGGTCGCCGGTTTCATCCCGGACGACAGGATGCTTGCGGTGGAGGAGTACATCGACCCTTCAGGCAACCAGAAGCTCGTGTTCCACTTCCCGTTCGGTCGCAGGGTCAACGATGCGTTGTCCCGTGCATACGCCCACAGGCTCACCACCATGCTCGGTGCGAATGTCTCTGTAACCATATCCGATGACAGCTTCATGCTCGGATGTCCCAGGACGTTCGATCCCGATCAATTGCCGGGTCTCATCAAGGCCGATGAGTTGGAAACGGTTCTAAGGAAATCTCTGAAGGATTCGGAGATATTCAAGCTCAGGTTCAGGCACACCGCCGCCAGGAGCTTCATGATCCTCAGGAACTACATGGGAAGGCCCATATCAGTCAACAGGCAGCAGGTCAGGTCCACGTATCTGCTGGAGGCCCTCGGAGGGATGGAAGGAGTCCCTGTCATCGAGGAGACCTACAGGGAGGTCATGGAGGACGACATGGACATCAAGAACG
>CALAVG010000304.1 GCA_937892275.1 uncultured Methanomicrobiales archaeon
GGATACCGATACAATTATTAGTTCTTCTCGGACATTCCGGCCCATATGAAGCAGTTGGAAGACTACGTAACCACGATTCCCAATTTCCCCAAAGAGGGAATCATGTTCAGGGACGTAACCACAATCCTACAGGATCCCGATGGATTCAAACTAGCTATAGATCTTCTCATAAAGAATCTCGAAGGGGTCGATTTCGATGTCATAGTCGGTTCCGAATCACGCGGATTCCTCTTCGGAGCACCTGTAGCATATGCGATGGGGAAAGGATTCATACTCGCAAGGAAGAAAGGAAAACTCCCTAGAGAGGTCATCTCCGAGGACTACGATCTCGAATATGGTACAGCCACCATTGAGATGCATAAGGACTCCATCAAACCCGGTCAGAAAGTGGTCATCATCGACGATCTCATCGCCACAGGCGGTACCACGGTGGCCTTGATCAAGATGATCGAGAGACTCGGCGGAGATATCGTCAGCATAGGTTTCGTCATGGAACTCGCAGGCCTCAAGGGCATGGAGAAGATGGCGAAATACAACGCATTCTCGTTGATCAAATACCCCGGCATCTGAACGGTTATACCATAACGCACACCGGATCCCCACTGTGCGTTAGAAACACCTTTTCACTCTTCATTCTCAGATATGCCAGCATCCTGATTGTCAATAGATGGGGCCGCCCTATTCTTTACCTTCCCATCCATGAACCTGGTGTATATGGAGACCATGGTGCCGTTCAGGAAATTGTTCGTGTATACCAATGAATAGAATATGGATATGCAAGCCAACGGAATTAACATGATGATGTATATGGAAATGATCTCTAACGGATCGTTCCCGTAATAGATAGACAGTAGGAACAGCATTCCGAATGCGGTCAATGTAAGGAATGCACTGAAAAGACGCCTTTTAGCACCCACCCATAGATAATAATCCCTTGGAGCGTCCGACTTCACATGAACCCTCATATCCCTAACCAACTGCCACGGGATAATGATCGCCGGAACGAACATGGATAGCATCAACATGATCGAGAGCATCTCCTTCGTCGTCATAGTATCGAGGAAATACGGATTGAGATAGAGGAAACATGAGAACAGGTTGATCATTATCATGATGTACACACCCAGATTCACTGCCGAAAGGGTATCGAATTTCTTATAATCGATCTTCGGATCCATCTGTATGCTCTTGACATCTATTATATCAGGGACCATGAAGAATGATTCCGCTTTACCCCTCTTGTTCTTCAGGATATGCTTATCCATCGATACGAAGACCTTAACGAGATACACCCTGAGATATGCAGATATCACCGTCAATACGCCTGTCGAGGTGAAAGTGATTATACCAAAAATGAACAGGAAGGCCGTTATGCCTACTTC
>CALAVG010000305.1 GCA_937892275.1 uncultured Methanomicrobiales archaeon
AAGGCTCTCGGTTCCGATTTTGAGGTGTGGAAAGAATAAAACTCGGGAATTCAAGATAAGTCTTCACTACCTTTACTATCCAATCGAATAAACCAAATTGTTCGAGAAAGGATGCCCAGGGAAACAGTCTCGAGTGGCATCATATATTGGATGGTGATAATTAATGCACATAATGGAAGGATATCTAGATCCTCTTTGGTGCGTAGTTTGGTTCGTGGTGATGGCACCTTTCTTCATTGCTGGTGTCATCAAGCTCCGCAAGATCCTTGCAGAGCACCCCGAGCAGAAGATGACAGTCGCTCTGTCCGGAGCATTCATCTTCCTGATCTCCTCACTCAAACTGCCCTCGGTCACTGGATCGTGTTCGCACCCTACAGGAACAGGAATTGCAGTCGTATTCTACGGAGTCGGTGTCTGTGCCGTTCTCTCCACGATCGTTCTGGTTTTCCAGGCACTTCTGCTCGCACACGGAGGATTCACAACTCTCGGAGCGAACTGCGTGTCCATGGGAATCATCGGACCCCTCATCGGTCTTGTATTCTGGAAACTCTGCAGGAAAGCTGGAGCAGGCGCATTCGTCAGCATGTTCGTTACTGCATTCTTTGCCGACCTCATGACATACGTCGTCACCGCTATTCAGATGGCACTCAACATCCTGACCGCCGGAGACGGAGACTTCATGTCGGCTCTCGTCGACTTCATGTCGATCTATGCAGTCACTCAGATTCCTCTCGCAATCGTAGAAGGAATCGTCCTTGGAATGTTCGCACACTACCTGTTCACTTCCAGGCCCGAGATCTTCGAGATCAACGAGTTCAACAAGCTGAACCCCCTCTCAACGGAGGCATGAAAATGGAAAACAGAACAATATACATTCTAGGCTTCGCAGTCGTCTTTATCATGTGCGCTGGAATTTTCATCTTCACGAATGGAGACTGGGGAGGATCTGACGATGCAGGAGGAGGAGCAGCAGAAGACCACGGATACGTGCCTTGGCTGACAGATTGGATCGATGCCATCTACGGAGAACTCCCCGGGGAGATCGAGTCCCTTCTCTTTGCTATCCAGGCAGCGATTGGAGCAGTCATCATCGGCTACTTCATCGGCAGTGCTAAGAGCAAGAAACAAGCCGCTCAGGAGTGAAACTGAAAACTCGAGAGTGGTCCAGTGTCCGAACAAGTAGAGATGGATGAGCTGGCATACAGCTCACGTATGGTAGATTGGGCCCCTCTCGGGAAACTTCTTTTCGTCATGTGCCTTCTGATAGTAGGTATCATAACAGACAGTATTCTGGTGCCCATAATAACGTTCACAATAGGCATACTTTTGATGGCCTATTCCACAAATCTGAAACTGCCTCTGTTAATCATCCTCGCGATAGGCGAGGCGATCCTGATCATGGTGCTGGGTAGCGGTATGATCTCCATCCTGGGAGACCATTCGCTGCCTGCACTCTGGGAGGGCAAGTTCCTGTGGTTCGACATCTACATGACAGAGAACAGTTTCAATCTCGCATGGCTGATATTCTTCCGTGCAATCGCGGGAGTCACACTGATGTTGGCATTCGCCTCGTCCACTCCGATCCCGCTCCTCTCATATGCACTCAAAGGACTCCGTATACCGAACGAGATAATCGAGCTCGTGGTCCTGATATACAGGTATGCTTTCCTTCTCCTGGAGAGATTCCTTGTCATGATCGACGCCGCACAGTGCCGTCTCGGATACAACGGATCCATGACCGCAATGAAATCATATGCCGGGGCCATGGCAGGTACGTTCATATTCTCCATGGAACTGGCAGAGAAGTCCGAAGCATCGCTGGCATGCAGGAACTACAACGGAGTGTTCCCAATCTTCCGCAGACCCGCGAACATGTCAATCATGTGGGCCATCATATCATTCGGCCTTGCCATCGGTCTGTATGTCTTCGGTATGTACACCGGAGATGTGATCAACCCCGCAAAGCTGTTCGCACCCCTGTTCGGGTGGGATATATGAGCGAGATATTCAGACTCGAGGACGTCACATTCTCCCATCCCGGGACTTCGAGGAAGGTCCTCAACAAGATGAATCTGACGATAGAGGATGGCTCACGCAACGCCGTCCTCGGGATGAACGGTGCAGGTAAGACCACACTGTTCTACACCCTCACAGGCGTATACAGGCCTCAGGAGGGTACTGTTTACAATCACGGCGAACCTGTCGATTACACAAGGGCAGGTCTGCAGAAGCTAAGGTCCGATGTTGCCGTCATCCTCCAGAATCCGGACGAGCAGATCTTCTCCTCCATCGTGGAGGAGGATGTGGCATTCGGGCCGCTCAATCTCGGTCTTGATGGAGATGAGGTCGAGAGTAGGGTCGCCAAGGCTCTCAGGGATGTAAGGATGACCGAGTATGCAAGGCGCCCCTTGCAGCAGTTGTCCGGAGGTCAGAGAAAGAGGATCGCCATCGCCGGCGCTCTTGCGATGAATCCCAAGATCATGATAATGGACGAGCCCACTGCCGGACTCGATCCGCAGGCCTCCATGGAGGTCATGGAACTGGCGGAGAAACTGCATCTTCAGGGCGTGACCGTCCTGATATCCACCCATGATATCGATATAATATACAAGTGGGCGGACACATCGAACATCATATGCGATGGCAGGATCGAATACTGCGGTTCGGCGGAAGGATTCTACAGCGATCCTGAGACAGTATACAGGTGCGGATTGCTCACCCCCTCGATATTCAACATGAACAGGGATATCTGTACCATCGACGGACTGGATGTAAGTCCGTATCCGTGCAACTGCTGCGAGTTCACGGCCAAGTTCGGCAACCCGAAGAGGTCGGGAAGACTGGTATGCGTACCCGCGGAGGAAGAGACCGCCCAGAGCAGGTACGAGGAGGTCATGAAGGACCTCAATGGTGTGCAGACCGGAGTCTACGGATCCGATGTGAGATTCGCGCTCAAGGAGAACGACATAGACTTCCGCTTCGACGCCATGGACATGTGCTTCACGGATGCGGTTAGAGGAAAGGACTCCGTGCTGTTCTACGATTCGATATACACGCCCACGATCAAGGAACAGGCCGAGAAGCTCAGCAAGTTCGGATTCGATGTGGACATGGAGGTGATCTGATGGCGACACTCTTGGAAGCGGACGACATCACGTTCTCATACGACAAGAAGGGACCCAAGGTAATGGACGGAATGTCCATGAAGATCGAGGAAGGAAAGAAGACAGCCATCATGGGATGCAACGGAGCCGGTAAATCAACTCTGTTCAGTCTTCTGAACGCTCTCCGTAAACCGGATCACGGAAAGGTCCTGTTCAGGGACAAGCCTCTGACCTACAGGCACAGGGATATCATCAAGATGCGCTCTGAGGTCTCCATCCTGTTCCAGAATCCCAACGACATGATGTTCAAGCCCTATGTGGAGCAGGACGTGGCATTCGGCCCTACGAACATGAAGCTCCCGAAGGAAGAGATAGAGGCGAGGGTCCAGGAATCCCTGTTCGCAGTCGGAATGGAGGAATATCGCAAGACCCCGATCATGAAGCTCTCATATGGTCAGAGGAAGAGGGTCACCCTTGCAGGTGTGCTCGCGATGAAGCCCAGCGTCATCATCATGGATGAGCCCACTGCAGGTCTGGATCCCCAGATGGCCTACGAGGTCATGGAGATCGCTGAGCAGATGCATTCCACCGGTGTGACGGTCATCATGGCCTCGCACGATACCGATCTGACATACTCCTGGGCCGATGAGCTCCGTGTACTTCACGGAGGAAAGTGCATGTATGCGGGAGAGCCCGAACCGTTCTATTCGGATTACGAGAGTGTGCAGAAGGCAGGTCTTCTGCTGCCTACGGTGTTCATGATGAACAGGACCATGGCGGATCTCGGCAAGGGTCCGCTGGAGCCTTATCCGAGGGCGCAGTCTCAGATGGCCCTCAAGATGGCACAGCACAAGGACATCAATCTAGGTGTCCTGCATGTGATCAAGGCCGACCGTGACACTGATGTCAAGGCCGTTATAGAGGATTACGATCTCGCAGGAACCCCCACGGGAGTGTACGGAATGTCGGCAAGGATGGCTCTCAGAGCAACATCCACATCGGTCGACTTCCTGTACAACGGACCGGAGAACTGTACCATGAAATGTCTCAACGGTCAGGATTCGGTGCTGATTTGTGACCCGCTGATGTTCGACAAAGCCGTGTCCTCAGCCATGTTCATCAACGAGCATGGGTTCGGTAAGATCAACATCGACGTGGTGTGAAAGTAACACAAGCCGTATAACAAAACCAATTTCGTGTTACCTGGAATCAACACAGGTAACACGAATCGTTTCTTTTTAACATACCATAACAACAATCCGTCCTGGTTATACTCTAAGTAACACTTTTCGGAGAAAGTTGCTATTTGGCCATCAAGCGGACTTAACGATATTAATCCTAGATGTCGTCGTAGTTCATTCGATAGAATGAATGTCTACGAAGGTTTCCTAAGCAACAATTCGAAGCGCATCGTGTTACTGGTAATAGCAGCGATTGCGCTTGTCATGCATTTCATGGATCTAGATTCCGTCGAGGAATACCTTCCATGGGCAATCTACGTAATGAGCACGATCCTGGCGTGTTGGTATATCCTCAACGGTGTGCTGTCACACGAGGAGATAGATCCGTATGCCATGGTCGCACTGATGCTGATCTACGTCACGTTCGAGGGTCATATGGCCATCGTCGGTATCGTGGCCATCATCTTAATCGTGTTCGACTTCATCGAGAACGACCTCCACAAGGACGTCCTCACACTGATCATCGCCGGTGTCTCTCTCGTACTCTCTCTGGCCATGCCGGATACGTTCTCGGCGGATCCCGCATGGATCGCCATCGTGATCTGCGGTGCACCCATCCTCTGGGACGCGGTCATCGGACTTCTTCTGCATCACGATATCAAGGCAGATGTCCTGGTGGCGATAGCAATCGTCGCAGCTCTCTATCTGCAGGAATTCTTCGCCGCCGGAGAGGTCGCACTCATCATGGAGATCGGAGGATTCCTGGAGGACTTCTCCGCGGCCAAGGCCAACAAAGGCATCGAGGCCCTTCAGGACATGTCCCCTAAGACCGGAAGGGTCGTGGACGGCGACAAGGAGACAGAGATTCCCGTTGAGGAGATACAGGTCGGTCAGACCGTCAGGGTCCTGCCCGGAGAGGCGGTCCCCGTCGACGGAAAGGTGATCTCGGGAGAGACATCGATCGATCAATCCGTCATCACCGGTGAATCCATGCCGGTGGACAAGCTGATCGGAGATCCAGTGTTCAGCGGTACCATCAACCAGATGGGAACGTTCGATATGGAGGTAACCAAATCCTCGGAGGAGTCATCCTTCCAGAAGATGGTCGGAATGGTATCTTCTGTGGATGCCGAGAAGACCCGCATGGTCAAGGTGGCTGACAGGTGGGCAACATGGCTGGTCGCTCTGGTCATGGTGCTCGCAGTCGTGACGTACATCTTCACTGAGGACATCTACCGTGCTGTCACCGTATGTATCGTGTTTTGCCCCTGTGCATTCATTCTTGCGACCCCCACGGCAGTGGTGGCGACCATCGGTAATCTCGCGAAGCGCGGAATCCTTGTAAGAGATGGGGATTCGCTCGAGAGGATGTCGCAGATCGACACCGTGGCGTTCGACAAGACCGGAACCATAACCGAGGGAAGGCCGAACGTCATAGAGGTATCCTCTACCGGGGACAAGGCCGAACTGATATCCAAGGTCGCCTCTGCAGAATCCGGTTCGGAACATCCGCTGGCAAAGGCATTCGTATCCTTCGCAGATAAGGAGGATGTAAAGCATTGCAGACCCGATTCCTTCAAGATGACCATCGGACGTGGTATCGTTGCCAAGGTAGGCGGCACCGAGGTCCTCGTCGGTAACAGAAGGATGATGGAGGAAGCCGGTCTCACCATCCCGGCCGATATCCTGGACCGTTCCGAGGAACTGTATGCGAAAGGATGCACCGTGGTATTCGTCTCCTTGGACGGAGCCTACTCCGGTTTCATCGCATTCTCGGATTCCATCAGGCAGACCTCCAAGGATACTGTATCCGGTCTGAAGTCATTGGACGTGGGATGTGTTCTCCTCACAGGTGACAATGAGCGTGCAGCCGCACACATGGCCTCAGAGGCCGGTATCACCGAGTTCAAGGCCGAATGCACCCCTGAGACCAAGGTGTCCATGATCGACGAGAGACAGGGCTCCGGAGGAAAGGTGTGTATGGTCGGTGACGGAGTGAATGACGCTCCCGCATTGAAGAAGTCATGGGTAGGTATCGCAATGGGTTCCACCGGTACCGATATTGCGGCCGATGCTTCGGATATGGTGCTCGTGAAGGACGGATTGGACTCCCTGCCCCATCTCGTGGGCATCTCCCGGAAGATGATGGGCAAGGTCAAGTTCAACATCTCGTTCTCTCTTTGCTGGAACTTCCTGGCGGTCGGTCTGTCCATGGCCGCTGTGCTCAGCCCAGTCACCGGAGCGCTTGTGCACAACGTCGGTTCAGTCGCCGTCGTGGTGAACTCCGCCCTTCTATTACTCTACGGCAGAAAGAAGGAGTGAAATAGAACATAAGGTAGCCTCTTCCGAGGCCACCGATTATACATTTAGAATCAGTGGTAGATTGGGATCGATCCTTTCAGATTCTCAGAGATTCAGGGAGTCTGTTCCTGTCAGCAGGGAGTTCCGATGTGAGTTTCGCTATCGTCGTCTTCGAGAGATCCTTCAGCATCGCGTTCATCGCCGAGTTGAAACGTCCGTATAGGATGTCATGGATCTCGCTTCCCACAGGACATCCTGGGTTGGTCGGATACATGTTGAACGTCTCCTCGACGGTCTCCTCCTGGGTAGCAAGGAAGATATCCTTCAGTGTGATATCCTTGGCCGGTCTGGCCAGCACCGTTCTCGCATTCCCCTTTCCGGGTCTCAGAAGTCCTGCCTTGGACAGTTTGGAGAAAACTTTCCTGACGATGACTGGATTGCAGCCTATGCTCTTTGCGGCGATCTCGCTGGTGATCTTGTCCTCCTCGATGTATGCGTACAGCAGTAATATGTGCACCCCGACGGTGAATTCTGAATCTACGTGCATGTCTCACGCCTGCAGGAACGATTTGCACTTGTTGTACAGATCATCGGTAGGCTGTAAATCAACCCAGCCGTCCTCTGCGTCCTTGATCTTGAGATGGGTTCTCTCGGACACCTTCTGGAGTTCCCTTTCGAACTCCTCATGGTCTCCGAGTCCGGTATCGAGCTTCAGGATGTACTCGTAGTTACCGAGGGAGAGCAGCCATCTCATGTATCCGTCGCGTCCCGGTTCTATTCCAAGGACCTCCCTCATCTCGGGGGTGAGGCTCGCTTCGGTGGCGGCCGCTTCCGCCTGGTCCGCCTCCATGAACTCGTCGTAGTTGGTGGCCATCGCAGGGAACATGTAAAGATGTCCGGTGTACTTCTGCTGCATCGCGTTGTACTTCGGTCCGCCGGCTATGTTCACTCCGACACAGTCATGGCAGAGGTTGCCGTCCTTGTCCGTAAACATCGCTGAAGGCTTGTATCCTTTCTTCTCGCACCATGCGGGGATGTTCCAATCGAAGTTACCGCAGGTACCGAGATAGAATCCCATTCCATCGACGAAGGGCTGCATGTCCTCTGTCAGTTCCTCCACAGTGGATTTGAGCTTCTCGGGTTTGGAATGGAGTCCGAGGTTGATGGTCTGGATCAGGATGTTGAACTCATTCGGGTCGAACTCGAACGAATGGGATGTGATCTCCCTCCAGGTGACCGTCTGATAGGGGATGAAATATCTCTCGAGCTTCTTCTTGACGGGGCCGCAGCTGTCGTTGTTGATGACTATTACCTTCTTGTTCTCCACATCTTTCCTAAGACTGTAGATGAGGTTGTCGTCCGTCATCGGACAGACTATCAGGCCCAGCACACCATACGTCATAAAAATTGTGACAATCTGACATTATTTATAGTTTAAGTCAGCACGGTCACGGATCTCTTCTGGACCTTTTCCTTTATCATATTCACGGAGCCGATGGCCGTCTTGGAATATGCGTCGCATCCTGCTCTCGATGCCACATTCTCGGATATCGCTGCCCCGCCTATGTTCAGTACGATCCTGTCCCTGATCCCGGCGTCCTTGAGCATTTCAGACATCTGCAGGGATTCCGGGCAGTCGTATGTGGTCTGAACGGACATGCACAGAACGGTGACCTTCGGATCCCTGCATATCTCGATGATGTCATCAAGAGTCGAATCGCGGTCCGCGGACACCACGGTGAATCCCTGGATCATCAGCAGCACGCTCATCAGATCCCTGCCTTCGCTGTGCCTTCCGAAGCATGTGACAATAGCAGTCCCCAATGAAGGGTCGTTGGCTATCAACCCCTCATCCTGCAGACGCTTCGCTGAACGCATGAATTCCAGAAGGGGCACTTTACCGGATTCTAATCCGTCTAGGAGTTCTTGTACAGCATCTGCCATTGATGGCGGGTATCAGACTATATGTACAATACCGTAGTGGTCGAGAACGGCTATCACACCTATTCCGATGAGTATGATTCCGCCCAGCACGGATGCAGGTTTTCCGAACATGGTACCGACCCTGCCCCCCAGGTACACTCCAAGTGCGCTCATTCCAGCAGTGACTATTCCCACACCGGCGAGCCCCTCGATGATATCGATCGTGCTAGCCGCGTAGTAGATTCCGACAGCGAACGCATCGATGCTCGTTGTGATCTTCGTATTGGTGCCTTCGTTAGGATGGCATGTACTGTTCGACCTGGGTGGGATGATCTTCCTTCACCTGCTGGTCCCGTTGCTGGTGATCGTCGATTTCCTGTATCTGTCCGATATGGATGCCTTTAGCAAGAAGGATGTGCTCTATTCGCTCATACCCATGGCGATCTATGCGATAGGCATCATCACGGTCCTGCTTTTTGCGGGCAACGATGATCTGGCCCCGTATCCTTTCCTCAGGGTCCACTCGCAGCCCCTGTTCGCCACGATACTTTGGCTCGTCGGACTGGGTTGCTGGCATTCGGGATATCATACGGTTATTCCAGACTGGTGACGAAGACCAATCCCGCCGTGAAGGCGGAATGATCAGTCGTTTATGTCCGCTTTGGGTTCTTTCAGTCCCTCGATGACCGTACCGGTCTTCTGGCAATAATCCCAGAGTGCGGCGTGGATGGCCTCTTCGGCCAGAAGGGAGCAGTGGATCTTTACGACTGGAAGACCATCCAGTGCCTGCATGACCGCTTTGTTGGTGATCTCCATGGCCTCCTGGATGGACTTTCCTTTGACCATCTCGGTGGCCATGCTGCTACTTGCCACTGCAGCACCGCATCCGAAGGTCTTGAACTTGCAGTCCCTGATGATCCCGTTCTCGTCTATGTCCAGGAATATCCTCATGATATCCCCGCACTTTGCATTGCCCACAGTACCGACTCCGGAGGGGTTCTCGATCTCCCCAACGTTCCTCGGGTTCGTGAAATGGTCGATGACCTTGTCGCTGTATTCTCCGTCGTACATGTTTACACCCTCTGTTTCTTGATGAAGTCGTCGTATAGCGGTGAGAGAGACCTCATAGTATCCACAGTCTGCTTAAGACAGTCCACCGCGTAATCGATCTGTTCCATCGTGGTATCCTCGGGGATCGATACCCTCACCGATCCGTGCGCTATCTCGTGGGGCAATCCAATACCGAGCAGGACGTGCGAAGGATCCAACGAACCGGAAGCACATGCGGATCCGGTTGAGATGTACACCTTCTTCATCCCTAGGCTCATGAGCATGGATTCCCCCTCTATGAACTCGAAGCTGAAATCAGCGTTGCTGGGAAGCCTCTTGTCCCTGTGACCGTTCAGTCTCGAATAGGGAATCTCCTTCAGTACGCGGTCGATGAGGTGGTCGCGGAGCTCTGTCAGCTTCTTTATGTTGGCATCCATGTCTCTGCAGGAAATCTCTGCAGCAACGCCCATTCCGACGATCCCGGGGACGTTGGTGGTACCTGCCCTGCGGCCCTCTTCCTGTTCTCCTCCGTGCATGAACGGCGGGAGCCTGATACCCTTCCTGATGTACAGGAAACCGATTCCTTTCGGTCCTCCGAACTTGTGTCCGCTGGCGCTGAGCATGTCGACGTTCATCGCCTTCACATCAAGAGGGATATGTCCGAATGCCTGGACGGCATCGGTGTGGAAGAGTATGCCCTTGTCGTGCGCGAGCTTACCGATCTCCGCAATGGGCTGGATCGAACCGATCTCGTTGTTGGCGGTCATCACGGAGATGAGTACGGTATCGGGTCTGATGGCCTTCTCCAGCTCATCAATCTTGATGATTCCGTCCTTGTCGACGTTCACCCTGGTGACCTCGAAGCCTCTCTTCTCGAGATAGTAGGACGTCTCCAGGATCGCATGATGCTCTATGGTGGAGATGATCAGATGCTTCCCTTTCTTCTCCTGCATCTCCATACCGGAAATGAGCGCCCAGTTGTCGGACTCGGTACCTCCGGATGTGAAATAGATCTCGCTGGGTTCCGCATTGATGCATC
>CALAVG010000306.1 GCA_937892275.1 uncultured Methanomicrobiales archaeon
TTCCCTACACGACGCTCTTCCGATCTCTATGACGAATGGCTTCATGATAACACTGTCAGGGTGCCTCTGATGCCGTTCTATCAGTACATAATGAACTATCTGGGAGAACCGTTCCCCTCGGACTGTGCCCATACGTCCTGCCTCACCAAATGGCTGTGCATGTATCCCGACGGTTCGTTGTATCCGTGTGCGAAGGCATGTCCCAAGCGCTTCTGCATGGGGAATATCGATGATATCGATACCATTGCGGAGGCATTCCAGACGGAAGGCTTCGGCAATATCCTGGCAGGATCCATCGAGAGGCGCAACAAGTGCGCCACATGCGAGATATTCAAGTACTGTAACGGAGGCTGCAGCGTCGATGCCTGTTACGAGAACGGGTTGGAGAACAATGGCGGTGCATCCTGCGAATCGTACAAGGCGATATTCTCTCACATTTCCTCGGAGATCCAGAAGATCTTGGATGAGAAACCCGATATGGACTGTTACAATCCATTCGTGAAGGAAGCAGTGATCTCCAAGCTGATCAATCCGAAGACTATCAGCAGTAAGGAATGACAGAGCATCAATCGAAGATGCCTGTACTCATATATTTCTCTCCGCCGTCAGGTAAGATCGCCAATATGACCTTGTCAGGTTCCTTCTTGGCCATGCGAAGTGCGGCGAACACGGCAGCACCTGAGGATATGCCGCAGAAGATCCCTTCCGATCTTGCCATTGAAACTGTCGTCCTTATCGCATCATCGCCTTTTACAGTCACGACATCGTACAGGAGGTCCTTGTCCAGGTTTCCGGGGATGAAGTTCGCTCCGATCCCTTGGATCTTGTGGGGTCCTGTCTGTCCCGTGGTGATCAGAGCACTCTCGGCAGGTTCGACACCTATGACCTTTGCTTTGGATCCAGCGTCCTTGAATGCCATAGCGATCCCGCACGCTGTTCCAGCTGTTCCGAATCCGGAGAAGACATAATCTACGTCAGGAAGATCACGGAGAATCTCCTTTCCGGTACCTAGGCGGTGGGCGGCATTGTTCATAGGGTTGTCGAACTGACCGCAGATCCAACCTCCGGTCTCTTTGGCGATCTCCTC
>CALAVG010000307.1 GCA_937892275.1 uncultured Methanomicrobiales archaeon
TTTCGGGTCGGCCATGAGGCATGTCAGTGCCCGCAGGGCATCTTCCATCCCTACGAACTGGTCGGGTCTCAGGATCCCAGATACCCCCTGATGATGCTGTCCAGCTCGTTCTGGCGGAATTCCGCTTCCTCGAACGGGCCGGCCTTCATACGGTGGCGGAGGATGAGCGGTGCGGTTACCGAAAGGTCCTTTCCGATGATCTCCTTCCTACCCTCCAGAGCGGCGTTGGCCTTCGCGGCACGGATCATGGCGAGATCTGCGCGATGCCCCTCCATCTTGTAATGGATCGATATCATGGCTATGGTCTGGAGCAACCTGTCGGTCACATTGACCCCAGCAACGAGCTTCTTCGCATTCATGATCTTCTCGCGGAGGGCTTCGGTATCCTCCTCGCACTCCTTCGTGAACCTTTCCGGATCAGCATCGAACGCGAGTCTCCTCTTAATGACCTCAACTCTCACGTCGGGATCCAATTCGCTCTTGATGTCCACGCACATTCCGAAACGGTCCATCAGCTGAGGACGGAGGGTTCCCTCCTCGGGGTTCATGGAACCGATCAGCACGAATCTGGCGGGATGCGAGAACGAGATGCCTTCCCTCTCGACGAAGTTCCTTCCCATGGCCGCGGAATCCAGCAGGAGGTCGACGATGTGATCATCCAACAGGTTGACCTCATCCACGTAGAGTAGGTTCCCGTTGGCCTGTGCCAGAACTCCCCCTTCGTACTTCCTTTCCCCGGTGCGCAGCACATGTTCGATGTCCAGGCTGCCCGAGATACGGTCCTCTGTGGCGTTCAGCGGAAGTTCTACGACCCTCATGGAGCGGGAGAACGTTTCGTATTTGCCCTCGGCTATCTTCTTCTTACAGTCGTCGCACAGATATCTGGGGTGGGCCGGATCGCAATGGAACTGGCATCCGGCTATCGCTTGTACCTGCGGAAGTATCTGTTCGAGAGATCTGACCGTCGTGGATTTGGCCGTCCCTTTCTCTCCTCTGAGGAGGACGCCCCCGATCCCGGGGTCGATGATGTTCAGCAACAGGGCACGTTTCATCTCATCC
>CALAVG010000308.1 GCA_937892275.1 uncultured Methanomicrobiales archaeon
TAGCGTGCAAAAAGCATGGTTTGTTGTGCTGTTCGGACCCTTCTCACGACCCGGGGCACTTTTGATGGGTCAGTGTTTTACCATGATCATGAAAGCGTTCTAAAGCGTATACCAGAAGGTCAGATCCTCTACAGTAGCAATTCGGATTGGATCCCTGAGAACGCGATGCTCAGGAAGCACAATGTCCATTGAACGAACTGATCGGAAGATCGATGATGGCCTTGATTCCAGTAGACTGAGATCACTGGCTTTCCCTTACGATGGTGACAGGACATGCCGCGTTGAGCATGACCTTCTCGGCCACGCTTCCGTTGAGAATCTTCTTGAATCCCTGACGTCCCTCGGTACCCATGACGACGAGGTCGAACATCCCCGACTTCCCGATGATCTGGTCCGCGGGGTTGCCCATGCTGATCTCGGTGGCGACCTCGATGCCTTCGGCGGCACACTTCTCGGCAACCGTCTTCACAAGGGACTCTGCATCGTAACTGTTGCTCTTCACCGAGAACACGGTGAGCTTCCCTTTGATGCGCTTCACTGTCTCTATTGCGACATCGATCGCGGCATCGTTCTGATTGGAGATCGGCAGAAGGACCTCCTCGATCTTCCTGGAACCGGATTTTAGGGTGAGGACAGGGCAGTATGCGTTCTCTATGACCTTGTCCGCGGTACCTCCGACACGTCCGTATCCTCCGGACTTTCCGGTTACTCCCATGATGATCATGTCGTGCTCCTTGGAGAGCTCGGTGAGGATCTGATAAGGGATCCCCTCGATGAGCTTGGTGTCGACGTCCAGTCCCTTTGCCTTGGCCATCGCTGCCGCGTTCTCGAGGAACATCTTTCCCTCGGTCTGCATCCTGAACGATATCATCGCTCCTCCGTCGATGGATCCGAACCTGTTGTACTCGGTCACATCGACCACATAGACGAATGTGATGTGGGAAGCGAACACACCTGCAGAGTGGACGGCGAGGCCCACAGCGACTTCAGAAAGCGAACTGCCGTCGATCGGCACCAGAACATTGTCGAACTTCATCGGTACTCTCTCCTTATCTGACGATTTTCTGAATCAAGTATGCATGCGTGGCGGTTTATATATTACCGCAATGGATGGGAGTCTCGGATACAATTTACAACTGCTAATCCCACCGACAGTGATTAATGCCCGTTCGGGGGTTCCGGAATACATAGGAGATATCGAGCATGGGTTGCAGCGGAGGTTCCTGTTCATCTTGTTCTTCGTGTTCCACCGGCGACGGTAGGGATGAGAACGAACTCCCGCCCGGGATGCTCGACAGGTACGATCTCGATCAGTCGACGGCCAGCGGAGCACTGGTCTGGCTGGAGATACTGAGATGTCCTGACGGACCGAGGATTGCGGACGTCAGTTTACAGGTCCTCGGAGAGGTCTGCAGGATCAACAGCGGAAGGACCTTCGCGGTCATCTTCGGCGGAGCGGATCTCAAACCCCTGTATCCCCAGATATTCGGTCAGGGTGTCGGCACGATATACCATGTCAGGGACCCTGATTCGGAATGCTATGATTCCAACACATACTCCATCACGATATGTGATATCATCGACAGGGTCACACCTGCGGTCGTTGTCCTTGGTGCTTCCGAAAGGGGAAATCAAATCGGGGAGAAGATCGCGTCGATGCTCGGAGTGGAACTCAATCCCGACTGCACCAGAATAATGATTGATGATAGGATGCTCTCGACTGAACCGGCTCCTCTCGGACAGTTCCACATGGCGAACAGGAAGAAGTTCCCTCAAGTTGCTACTGTGAGATTGGACAGCTATCCCACTCCGGAGATTGTCAAAGGTCAGGGGACAGCAATTTACTGGCAGTCCAGAAGATGAATGTGAAACCGTGCCCGCTAGGGGCGCGGGATTGGTTTTGAAGAATCAGAACTTGCTTCCGATCTCTGCCGCCTGGGCGAGTATATCGGAATTCTGCTCGGCAGCGTGCGGAGGGTTTCCACCGGTCATGGTGACCTTGCCAATGCACTCGAACTTGAAGAACGAGTTCTCCGTTCGAGACTCACACGAACTGTCCTCTTAGAACAATAGGTCGCTTGAGAGATCAGAACGGAAGGTCCAGGTCGCCACAGGGGATCATCTCAGGTATGTCGCCGAACATCGCAACCTTATCCCCAATGCAGGCCAGGCATCCTTTGACGCCTTCTATCGCACCGATGGTCTCCAGGGCTGCTGCCATGGTGTCCTCGTCCTTGACGAGGTTCCCCAATGCTGTGGCGCAGCAATCTGCCAGGATGACATCATCGGAGAACACGGTGCAGACATTGGAATTCCCCAAGGATACGGAAGGACCAATTTTCGCGGATGAGGAGCATATCCCCGTGATACCTTCGGAACGGACATTGAACGCCACGTCCTTCAGGACGGGATGGTCAGCGAACAGACCGACGGGCACCGGATGGTCCGAAAGGAACGCTATGTCCCCTCCGTTCTCCACAATGGCCTCGGTCGCACCGCCCTCCCACATCCTCTCCACAGCATATACCGCGACGGCACCTGCCACGCCTGCGAAGGGACCTACCTCCGCAAGAACAGATGCGGAGCACATCCTGGAGATCAGCTCATGATCGTCCGGACATGCACGATACGGTTCATAGGTCATCTGGAAGAATGGATCCTCGGCCACCTTGGACTCTATGATTGACCTAGCCTAGAATATGGCATCCTGGGCCGTCCTCAGATAGCGGTCCTCGCAGACGATGCTGACGATCGTCTCCTTGTACTGGAAACGGTGCTTCATATGTGCAGGCTCAGCGCATGGACCGAGCAGGCGTTGACACAGGAACTGCATGCGATACACTTGCTGTTGTCCAGCGTGACATTCATGGTATCCTTGTCATGTGAGAAGCAGAACGCGGGACAGATCGACACACATGCTCCACAATCCCAGCAGAGGCCCTCATCGCGCTCGATGCGCTTGGTCATGCTGATGTGGAAACCGGCCTCCCTGAGCCTCTTCTCCGCCGCCTCCAGCTTGGCCTCTTCCCCTTCGAGGGCGAGGATCATGACCCCGCTTCCGTCGCCGGAGATCTCGGCCTTGAGGACGTTCGGCTTCAGGTCGAACTCCGTGACCAGAATATATGCTACTGAATCCTGTACGTTGGCCTCGTCGAACTCAATCTTGAACTTCTTGTCCATTTCAGCACCCCCTCTCCTGGAGCTTGTTGAGCTTCACGTCCTTCGGGAACGTCATCACCGGTTGGTTGAGAGTGAACTCCTTGTGCTCGATCCAATCCTTGAGGATGGACGCGACCTTCCTTGCACCGGAATATGAGGACAGAGCAGAAGTCCTGATGGTCTTGCCGTTGTACTCGACCTTACCGGTCCTCAGCTGGGCATAGCTGTACCTGGCCATCGCAGGCCTGTCGACGGGCTGGCTGTAATCCACCATGTCCGAGAATATCTCCTCATCGGAGATGGCGCAGCGCTGGATGATCTCCTTGTTGAGAACCGGGATGGGGATACCCACACCGACCGCCATGGACACCCCGTATCCGGTGATGTCGAGTCCCCTTATGAACTTGGGATCCATCTGCCTCATGTCACCGATGAGAGCGAGAGTCCTGGATCCTCCGACGGGGACGCCGTTGACCTCCTCCACGTTGGTTTTGTACTGTGTACCGGGCCATGTGACGTATCCTTCTCCTCCTCCGAGGAAAATCTTCGTACCCATTCCGATGGTCGCCAGATGGGGATCGTTGAGCAGTGGGGACAGCTGTCCCGCAGAACTGTATGTTGCGTTCTTCATCCTGGGCAGGAGCTTTCCCATGTAAGTGTAGATGGTCCTGTCGGATGTGTTGGTAGCCACTCCGTAGTTCTGATAGCAGTTACGGGGGTTGTAAAGGTAAGCATCGTTGATGTCGTCGATGGTGATCCAGGTGTCGATCTCCTTCCTAACGTAGCAGTCCGTACCGGGACCGGAGGCATGAAGATGGATCTTCTTGTGTGCGATCAGGTCCTCGATGACATGTGCACCACCGTATCCTGCCTTCTGACCGGGGACCGTGGCTGTGGCACCGATGTATGTGTCCACAGCTGCGAGACCTCCGTCCACCTGGACGTCGTTGAGCCTTATGTCGGTCATACGTATGGCCGGGGATGCGTGACCGAAATTTACGAAGGCGCCCGAAGAACACATTGCACCGAAGGTACCGGTAGTAACGACATCCACCTCTTCGGCCGCCTTGTCGGCGCCTTTCTCCCTTACGAGATCGATTACCTCCTCTGCCGTGTATACGACGGCCTTGCCGGAACGGATCTTCTCGTTTATATGCTCATACGTCTTGGACATAAGCTCACCTTGGATATTGTTCCATATGTGGCTCTTTTATAAATCGTTGGCGGGGTGAGAAATCCGAAAAGGTTTGTTAAGGAGTTTGTGGCCGGGCCTCAGTTGTGAGGGATTCCGGTCCATGTAAGGTAACATGCTCTGAACACGGGGACGCCGTTGATATTGTGGTTGATGAACCTCTTCATGAAGATCGTGGAGACAACACCGAGGACGATGACGTACACTGCCAGAAGGACATACACGATGAATCCGGGGCTCGAAAGCTGTAAGAACTTGTCCACCAGGTCGTTGTATGCCATGTAGGATGACACGATGAGGAGAGCTCCTGTCACGACGTTGAACATGGGCATGATCAGAGAAACGAGACCGACAACGAGTGTCACGATGACGAGTGCCATCACGGTCGTCTCTCCGTCGATCATTGCGACCCTCAGGAGAGTGTTGTCGAACGAGTCGAAATCCAAAGGCAGTGCGAAGAGGGCGACCAGCGTGATAGCCAATGCCGATACGGAGAGCAGGATGGCGAAACTCCTTCCGGAGGAATCGTAATCGCCCTGGGACCCATAGTCCTTCTCCGTCTCTTCGTTCTGCTGCTGTACAGGTACAAGGGCCGCCGGAACGAATCCGGTCGCGGGGGCCTGCTCCTGCTCAACAGGTGCCATAGGTGGCGCTGCGTACAGCTTGTTCCTATCGAACGGGGCTATGCGCTCGACTTCCGCCGCTTCCCTCCTGATACCGAGTTGGAGCTGAGCACCGCAGTTCACACACTCGGTGCGCTCCTCAGAATTGTTATATCCGCATTGTCCGCAAAAAGTGATACTATCACCCTTCCTACTGTTACGGAAATATACTATCCAGTAGATAATGACTCACTTTCATATACCGATGATCACCGTACTTTTCATATCGATTCGAATGTCGAAACCCGTGATAGATCAGTCTCGAATCTGAGCCTATATATCGGAAATCGCGTCTACGGATGATTGAAAAACAACTGTGGAACGACGTGGGTTTTTCGATGAGGGGTATGATGAAGTACGAAGCTCTCGGCATTGCCATCGAGGATGCTATACACAGATCCTGCGAAGGGAAGAGGGTAGGGGTCGCATTCTCCGGCGGCATGGACTCCGGACTGCTGGCAGCTGTTGCGTCGAAATATGCCAAATCGGTGACATGTTACACATGCGGTACCGACGATTCCTTCGATGTCGCCGCCGGAAGGGAACTGGCCGGGATCCTGGAATTGCCCTGGGTGCAATGCAGGATATCCGAGGACAACATCGAGGACACCATACGCGAATTCATCCTGGCGACGAATATCAGCGACCCGTTCACCATCTCATATGATCTGCAGCTTTTCACCGTATGCAGGGAAGCGGATGAGAGGGTGATAATCTCCGGTCAGGGATCCGACGAGTATTTCGGAGGGTGTGCCAAATCCGTCGAGGAAGACGATGACGAATACGAGGCCGTGACAGAATGGGGAGTGGAGAGGCTGATGAAGGTCTCCGTCCCCTGCGAGACGTCCATCGCATCACATTTCAAGAAGAAGCTGGCATACCCGTACCTGGACGACGAGGTCGTCATGCAGATCGGTCTTCTGGATCCTGAAGAGTTGCGTCCCAAAAACCTGGATGACCGTAAGGCCGTCCTCAAGACTGTAGTAACGAATCTGGGATTCCCAGTCCTGGCGCATCGTACAAAGAAGGCATCGCAATACGGTTCCAACACCACCGAGCTCATACGCTCCATGGCCAGGAGATCCGGGGTGCGCTACAACCGCTACATATCCCGCATCTATGAGAGCCTGGACCTGCGCAACGCCAATCTTCTGAGGGACGCTGCGGTGGATGTACGCATGGATCCGATCCTGCTGCACGATGCGGATAAGATGCTGGAAAAGCTGGGGAAGTCGCACTCGGAAGTCCTAGCAGAAGTATATCGCAGGATGATACGCGACGGGAACCTGGACTTCATAGACGATAGAGAGCGGTGAAATCCATCCGAACGATTCGTCCGATAGTTTCACGATTACGCTTATTTATCTGGTGTCCGTCTTACACTCATGGAATTCTGCTCCAGATGCGGACGTTATCTGAAGGACGACGAATATCAGTGTCCCGAATGCGGCAACGTGGTACGCCAGATGCCCAATACGGACAATCGCATACCGTCGGAATTCCAGGAGTTCGAGACCGTAGACGACAACGGGATCGTCCGCTTCAGTCTGAAGAAGCTGATCTTCGAGAAATGGTTCTTCGTAGCTTTCGGCATCGCCTTCGCAGCGTCGTTCGCCCTTACATACATGTGGAGGTTCTCGATAATACTGTTCTGCGTACCGCTCCTGATCCCCATGAAGAGGATAAGCATCGGTGCTGGGACCATGGTAGGGTTGACAGGGGGGACGGTGACCGCCCTCCTGATCAAATATTTCCTACTCGACGGGATAGTGTGAATTCAAAGAGTTTGTCCATGTTCTCACCGGTCTTGGCCGATACGGCCTCGACGGGCTTGCCGGGGAAATTGTCGGCGAACCATTTCCTGATGTGCTCCACCTGACCCGGCTGGGCCAGATCTAGCTTGTTTATCAGGACGAGGTCCGCTCCGGACATCTGCATCTTGTAGAAGGCCTCCTTCTTCTCTATGAGAAGATCGAACCTCTCCACGTCCGCCAGACCGATGATGGAGCATGAGTCCTCGTCGATCATGGCTGTGTGCACGAACTGCTTCACCTTGTGGGGAAGGGCGAGTCCGGTGGGCTCTATGATGATGATATCCGGGTCAAGGTCCCTCTTGATGTTCTTGAGGGTGGCCTGGAGGGTGCCCACCAGGGTGCAGCAGATGCACCCCTCGGGCAGCTCCGTGGCGTTGTATCCCTCGGCCTTGATGGTGGCTCCGTCAACCCCAACCTCACCGGATTCGTTCACGATGATGGCGGTCTTCAGCCCCTTGTCCACATAGACCTTCGCCAGCTGCAGCAGCATGGTGGTCTTTCCGCTTCCCAGGAATCCTCCGATGACGAAAACATCCATTGTATCACTCAGAACGTCAGCTTGAGGTTGTCGTACTTGTACACCTTGTCGGGACAACTGAACTGACACCTGTAGCATGCGGTACCGAGACAGTTCTTGGTCTTGACGACGATCTCCTTGTCATCGGCGACGGTGAGAGCGTGCTCGGGGCACTCCCTCTCGCACTTCTTGCATCCGGTACAGCCCTCCATGCGTCCGCGGAGTTCGGTTCCGATGTCGTGAAGGATGTACAGTCCCCTCTCTCCCAGATCGGGGATGTCACGCTCGACCATCCTATGGACCTTGGGCATTCCCTTGGGTTTGGGAAGCTCCTGGACACCTGCGATGGCATTGTTCCTGTTGTACATCTCCATGCTCATTCCCTCGTCGCAGACGGCGAGTTCCTGGGTGTAGATCTGCTCGAAGATCTTGTCTCCTGCGAACATAATATGGTTGGCCCTGATTCCGTTGGCGATGTCCTGGAGGGTGTCCAGGAGCTCGGGGTCCTTCAGGATGTCCGTGGCCATGGCCAGCGAGGTGTTACCGTACTGGTAGATCGTGTTGCATGACGGTGGCAGGAGTCCGACCTCCCTTGCCTTGACGGCATCAACATAGGTTCCGGATGCTCCGGCCATGTACATGATGTCGAGGTCGCTGAATTTGATTCCGGCGTGCTCGAGCAGGGTGAAGTGTCCAGCCCTCATAGCTCCGATTGCCTTCATAGCCTCGGAGATGTCGTGGGAATCGATGTATACTCCGTCCTGGAGGTGGAGCTTTCCGTCCGAGGTAGTGAGCTTTCCCTTCCTCCACAGGTGGGAGTCCAGGACAGCCGATACAGCTGCGATGACTCCTGTACCGGTGATTCCGGTGGCCTTGCCGCTCATCGGACCCTCGTCCGCGACGGTCTCGAGGGCGAAATCGCACCTTGATCCGTTCTGGGGGATGATATTCTCATCCAGCACCTTACAGACATACTGGAAGTCATACTCCAGGTCAGAAATAGCTCCGGGACCTGCGAGCATACCGCACTTGATGGACTGTCCTTCCATTGCAGGACCAGCCGCAGCGGATCCGGTGTAGATGTCGTCCCCGATCTTCAGGGCCATCTCTGCGTTGGTACCGTAATCGGTGACGAGACAGTTCTCCTTCTGCTCGAGGAATCCGCTCTTGTACATCATAGCGAGAGCATCCGCACCGATCTCGTGCCTGATTGCGGGAGGTACGCACAGTTCGCATCCGTCCTTGACGTTGAGTCCGACGTCGACTGCGGAGAACACTCCTGCATCCCTCTTCTGCGCGACGATACCCCTTGCCTTGTGTGCGTTCTCTCCTGCGAAGGCGAGATCGTCCACAGGTATGCCCTGGAAAAGGGAGAGCTGGATGGGGTTACCGCAGATACTGACCCTCTCGACCTTGTTGAGGTCGACTCCCAATGTGGCGATCAGCTTGTTGACCGTATCTATGAGGATTTTGTGGGCCGTGTCCGTTCCTGCGTTTATACAGAAAGTGAGGTGGTCCATGATGTTAGCACCCGGAAGCGGGTGACATTCAGTGACTGATGTAGAAAGGATCTTACCGTTGGAGAGGTCGACCGCATGGCCTCTTGTTCCGCTGGTTCCTATATCAAGAGAAATACCGTAACTCATTTTATCTCCTAGCCATCGTTGGCCGTTCTTGCGTCATCTTGATGCTGTTAGTAGAATAAATATTATACTTGAGTAGCAATGATTAGTTTGATTAATTAAACAACTATTTTGAGGATTAACCAACGTTATTTAAAGGATATATTCAAAGTATATAAATGAGCATGGATAGAACATCCATCCATCCACTTGGTTAAATACTCCGAACACTCATCCAACTACCAGTAAGGTGTTGGGCAAGCAGCACCCGAAACGCAAGAAGGAGGAACAAGAATGATAGACTATTCTAAAGTCGATTTCGCAAAGATTCTCAAGCGCTACGACGTTGAGAGTCAGAACGAAATGACACCCGAAGCGATCGCAAAGACCATGCTACCTAAGGACCCCGTCCTGTACAAGGTTGCAGAGACAGTCCTTTACATGAAATTCAAGGACGTCGGACCCGCAGTCGCAGAGGCATTGAAGTCTAAGGATGCGCTCGACATCATCAACAACGGATTGGTTGTTGGTATGGAGTGTGTCGCGAAGCTGTACGCAGAGCACATCTACTACCTGCCTGAGATTATGATGGCCGCAAAGACCATGGAGATCGGAATCGCACTCGCAGAGAAGCAGATCCCCGGTGGAAGGTCCACGAAGGGAACAGTCGTCATGCACGCTGCAGAGGGAGACCCCCACGACATTGGAAAGAACATCGCCGCTGTAATGATGAGGTCCTCTGGATACACAGTCATTGACATGGGTAAGGACGTTGCCGTCGACGATGTCGTCGCCAAAGTCAAGGAAGTCAAGCCCTTCATGGTCACCGGAACCGCACTCATGACCACCACCATGACCGCATTCCCCCGCGCCGCCGCAAAGCTCGTTGCCGCTGGAATCAAGATTCCCTTCATGGCAGCCGGTGGAGCAGTGAACAGGGACTTCTCAGAGTCGTTCGACCTCGGTATCTACTCGGAGAAGGCACCCCAGACACCCCCGATCGCTGACAAGGTCCTCGAGGGATACGACTGGAAGAGAATCAGGGAAGAGTGGGACCACATCGTAGGAGCGTGATTAATATGGCAAAGTACACAAAGATGGCATACGACAGTGCAGATGAGATGGTATTCGGACACGCGAAGGAGCCTGTCTCCTACGGATTCGGAATCAAAGTCGGAGCAGGAAGGGTCATCCCCGAGCTCAACTACGGACCCAGGCCCGGTTCCGAGGCATCGCCCGAGAAACTCAGGAAGGAATACGTCGACTACATTTCCAAGGATGTCCTCAACAGGTGTGTAACACTCGGATTCCCCGACATCCAGCTGGAGACCGAGTGGATCTCTCAGATGGGAGACCCAAAGATGGCAACACCCGTCGTAGAGGGACAGAAAGCAATCTGTGAGAAGTTCTACGAGGAATACGGAATCAACTGTGCAGTTAGGCACACAATCCCCGACCAGCGTGAAGCAGAAGAGGGATACAGGCCCGGAATGAGCGGAAAGCACCAGTACCCCGAGCACCTCTTCCAGTGCGCTGAGGTCGCATGTGAGAACGGAGCAGATGTCCTGTCATGTGAGACCCTCGGAGGAAAGGAATTGGGAGACTACGCGACCACAAACGGAGATATCGTCGCATTCCTCTTCGGAATCGGATACCTCGGATCCATCGATATGGAATACGTGTGGAGCGAGTTCGTCAACATCGCAAAGAAGAACAAGGTCGTAGCAGGAGGAGACACCAACTGTTCCGGAGCAAACACCTCGATGTTCATGGCAGGAGGAATGCTCGATCAGGATGTCCAGAGGACCTACTCTGCAGTCACCCGTGCTATCGCATCCGCCAGGACCCTTGTGGCCTGGGAGTGCGGAGCAGCCGGACCCGACAAGGACTGCGGTTACGAGGGACCTATCTGTAAGGCAATCGCAGGAAAGCCCTGTGCTCAGGAAGGAAAGAACTGTCAGTGCGCACACGCCGACCTTCAGGGTAACCTGATGGCTCAGGTCTGCGACCTGTGGTCCAACGAGTCCGTCGAGTACCACCCCGAGTTCGGAGGAACCTCAGTCCAGTGCTGGATGGGATCCCTCGGATACGAGGTCGCTCTGATGAACACCGCTATCCAGACCGGAAAGCAGAAGGACCTCAGGGACCTGTACATGATCACCGACAGGGAGAGAGGACCCGAGGGACACATCCTCGCGTACGACAACGCCTACGAGATCGGAAAGGCAATCGTATCTGAGGGTAACAGCTACTACCTCAGGGCCAAGGCAGCCGGACTCAAGGCAGCAGAGCTCATCAAGGCTCACAACGACGCGAAGGAACTCCAGCTCACCAGGAAGCAGAGAGAGGTTCTCGAGGGAATCATCAAGGACCTGTCCGCACTTCCCGACGACGAGGACAAGTTCTTCGAGTACTGCTGCAAGAAGTACGCGGATATCCCCAACTTCAACCTGAAGAACTACAACCTTTGAAAGTGAATAAAACCTAAAAATCAATCCCGGAGGGAAACCTCCGGGTACCAATAATTATGGAGGTTCATCATAATGTCAGAATTCAAACCCTTAGATCCGACAGCATGTGGACTGTTCCTTGTTGCAGCGGTCTCATTCCCTCTGGCCCTCGGGACTCTTACCGGGGAGAACGGAGCACCTGCAGAGCTCTTCATGCTCCTCGGTGCACTCATCGGAGTGGTCGCACTCATAGCCTACAGGGCCGAGAGCAACTTCGGATTCACAGTCTTCCTTCTCGCGGGAGCTGCCGTGTTCGCAACGGGATACGGACTTGGAGGATGGGGTAGCATCACCTTCGGTGTCCTCTTCCTAGTAATGATCGCATGGTCGCTCATTGCAAAAACACCCAAACTTCTCTCAGCTGTCCTGTGCACAACTGCACTGATTTTCCTCATCGTAGGAATAGAAGTCGTCGCCGACATGGATCTCGACACGGTTCTCGGAATCGTGGCAATCCTGAACGGTATCTTCTCTCTCTACCTCGGTTTCGCCCTGGTATCTGAGGGTAAGGTCAAGGCCTTCTGACCTGATTGAGCGTAATAGCATTTTACCAGGGCCCCAAAAGGGGCCCACAACACCTTAAGATTCGTTTTATACATGTCGTCGACCGTCGATGTTACGCAACGATAATGGCTTTATCCGTGTAACCATACGGGATTCAGATGATTTCAGATAACCCCCGCCCGGTCGTACCGTTGAACGATTCCAATCTTGATATCTCCCTAGTAGGCGGCAAAGGCATTAACATCGCAAAGATGACCTCAAACGGATTCAGCGTACCTCCAGCACTCTCTGTGACGACCGACGCGTACGAGATGTTCCTGGATCTTACGGGACTGAGATCGAAAATAGCCGATGTCCTCGGAGACACCGATTTCGATGACGATTCATCCTTGGAAAGATCCTCGGAGACCATACGCAAGATGTTCATCACCACCGAACCTCCGAAGGATGAGCTGGATGAACTCAAGAATAACTTCTTCAACCTCGACGGGGAATACTTCGCCGTACGCTCCTCCGCAGTGGCGGAGGATCTGGCTGATGCCAGTTTCGCGGGACAGCAGGACACTTATCTGAATGTAAGGAAGCACGATATCATCGAGAAGGTGCTGGTCTGCTGGGCATCCTATTGGAACGCCAGGGCGATGAAGTACAGACACGACACTTCGAAGAATCATCTCGAACAGGGAATGGCGATAGTCGTACAGAAGATGGTCAAGTCGGATATCAGCGGAGTCATGTTCACATCCGATCCTGTTACGGGAGAGGAGCATACGGTGATCGAGGCTTCGTGGGGATTGGGAGAATCCATAGTGTCCGGTCTAGTCACGCCGGACAAATACATAGTGTCCAGGGACGGCAAGATAACCGATTCCGTCATCAAGAACAAGGAGAAAGGATTCTATCTGATCGACGGGGAGAACAAGCTTGTGGACATAGAATCTGAAAAGGTCTCTGCACGCTGTGCGGACGATGATATTTTGAAGCTCATATTCAAGGAAGGGGAGAAGCTCAGGGAGCACTTCGGATGTCCCCAGGACATCGAATGGGCCGTCGAATCTGGAAAGGTATACATCCTGCAGTCGAGGGCCATCACTACCCTTCCCGATCAATCAGAGAAGGATGACATCCTGTGGTCCAGGGGATACGGCGACGAATACTGGGCCGACGCTACCACACCGATGTTCTACACGGTTATGGGAAAACTGCTGACGGATTACGTCAACCATGAAGGTGCTCACAT
>CALAVG010000309.1 GCA_937892275.1 uncultured Methanomicrobiales archaeon
GATCACATCCACCGTCGGTGCCGATGGAGGCGACTGTGGAGATGAACTGCTCAGGTGTCCTGTCGGGCATGACTG
The DNA here is from genome assembly GCA_937892275.1 of uncultured Methanomicrobiales archaeon. GTDB lineage: Archaea > Thermoplasmatota > Thermoplasmata > Methanomassiliicoccales > Methanomethylophilaceae > Methanoprimaticola. The sequence goes on from CALAVG010000309.1 coordinate 76, forward strand.
TGGACGATACGGTGGCACCGACGGTGGATGTGATCCCGGGAAACCATCCTGCTATCACTCCCATCAACACACCCTTGAATCCAGGTAATGGCCCGACGGGATCCCTTCTATCATCCTTCTGTTTGGGGAACGGATGTCCCGAATCCGATTCGAGCATCACAGGGAGTCCAAACAGGCCTGTGAGCATGGGCATCAGCAATGTACCTTCACCGAACAACCCCTCGCACGGTATAGGCAGCTCCATCACGGCATACCCGAGTATCCCGGAAAGCACGAATCCGACCAGTCCCATGAACAGATGACCTTTCCTCATCTCGTTGTACAGCAGGATCAGTGACACCAGGACGAGGACGATCTTCGTCAGTCCGTTGATGTGCTCGTAGGTGTCCCCGGACATGGCTATCTGGAGAGGGACTGCGACGGCTATCGCAACGGAACATCCGATCAGGCTCCCTACAGCAGCTGCACGTACTGCCCTCATCCCCTGTCCCTTCAGGAGGAGCCTATGCCCCGGGAGGACAGAGATCGCATCCTCCGCATCCGGAGCCCCGATGAACACGGATGGTACGAAATCGACGTAGGAATGGACGACCGAGGCAGACATGATGACGGAACATATCGCTATGGGAACCTGTTCCTGAGGTATGGTCCCAGACAGGAAGAGCTCCAGACCTGGATACGCCATCAGGAGCACTGATGCAAGCGTGTTGACGTGTATCCCCGGAACAAGACCGGTGAACAGTCCGAAGCTACTCCCGAACAGGGACGACACCGCAGCTACGATTATCAGCGATAGATCCATCGCAACCGTTGTGTCGGTTCATAGGATATAAAACAAGCATGTGACAGTCATATTGACAACGCCGTCGACCGGTACACACCATGTCACGTCAATGATTAATATAATGTGACCGTTGCCAACCCTGATTAATATGAATGTCGACGAAAGGCTTGCCCTGGTCACAAGGAACACCGAAGAGCTCGTTACCGAAGAGGAACTCCGTACTCTCATCACGGAGAAGGAGGAACCC
>CALAVG010000310.1 GCA_937892275.1 uncultured Methanomicrobiales archaeon
CGGCATAGGGTGTCTTTGTTGTGGTGTTTTTGTATGATGATAGCGCCCAGCCGTAAGAACAAGGAGATACTGCATGACATCGAACCGATGAAGAACGTGTTCATGGCCATGTTCTTCATATCCGTCGGAATGGAGATCGGTCTGGGAACCCTGATCGACAACATAGGCCTCACCCTCATATTCCTGGTGATGTTCGTGGTGCTGAAAGTCCTGGCCGTCTTCTTCGGTTACTGGTTGGCGAACGAGAACGCCCGCGACAGCTTCTCCAGTGCGGTAAGCTTCCTCGCCATGGGAGAATTCGCCTTCATCATCGCCAAACAGGCATTGGACTACAATGTGTTCACGCAAGGCATATACACATCCATCGTGGGTGCCGCACTGCTGTCGATGATCACCCTTCCTCTGATATCCAAGGATGCGGCGGAGAGGTGGGATTGGGCCGCTTCAAGGATGCCCGGGAAGATACTGCGCTCGATGAAGGCACTTGACAACATCAAGGTCTCGTTCTACGCCAGGATCGCCCTGGCATCCAAAAGGACCAGGAAGGAGATCGGCGGATCCATGAACAGATCCTACTACGGAATGATCTTCATCGTGATGGTCGAACTCATATTCACCCTCATCACCCCTCCGCTCAGGGAGTGGGGTATCGAGTACTTCGGTGGCACTGACTGGACATGGAACTTCATGATCCTGCTGCTCAATCTCGTCGTACTGTACGCACCCGTGTTCTGGACAATCGAATCCGTCAAGACCGTCATCAGCATCGCCGACAGACAGGCGACCGGGACCAAGACCCGTAGGGAGCATAACTTCGTGGACAGATTCGTGGTCTCCAACTCATGGATGATTGCCCTGATGGTCACAATCACCATACTGATAATCGTCCCCAACGGACTTGACATTTGGGAGCATATCGTCGTCCTGCTGATCGCGTTGGTGTTCCTGCTGTACATCAACAGGAGGTCCGTCACCATGAAGGTGGACCTCATCCCGTTCGAGGATGAGGGGCCCGACTACATGGACGAGGAATCGTTCAGGCAACTGCTCGATCAGAAGTATGCAAAGAAATTCGAGGAAGAAAAAAGCAAGACCGTATCCATAGATACGGGCGACCGTAAGGAATGAATGATCCGGGGATCCACCCCGGATTGATTTGTTTGTTCACCTGAGACAGAGCGTCTTCCAGATGTCCTCGGATTTGTCGAGGATTGCATCCTTGTCCAGGGTCAGGATCTTCCCGTCATGCATGACCATGTCACCCTGACAGAAGACCGTCTTGGTGTTCAGGCCGTTACCGGAGTAGACTATGTTGGCGACCATGTTCTCGGGGAGGAGAGGTCTCATGTTGGGTGCCTTTCCGTCGAGGATGATGAGATCCGCATACTTCCCAGGCTCGATGGAACCGATCATATCTTGCATACCGACGGCCTTCGCACCGTTAATGGTAGCGAAGTCCAGGACCTGCTGTGCGTTGCATATTACGGGGTCCCACCTACTGGATTTCTGGAGGAGAGCTAGGCTCTTCATCTCGCCGAACATGTCCAGCGTGTTGTTGGTCGTGTTGCCGTCCGTACCGAAGGAAACGTTGACCCCAGCCTCGATGAACTCCGGGATCGGTGCTACACCGCCGGTGGCCAGTTTCATGTTGGATACAGGACATGATGATATCGACATTCCGGATTTGCCCATGA
>CALAVG010000311.1 GCA_937892275.1 uncultured Methanomicrobiales archaeon
TTCCTCCGCGTGCCACGTTGGCGATCCTCGCGTTGGGCTTCATCATCTTGAACTGCTCCAGGGAGATCATGTTCCTGGTCTCAGGGAGGAGCGGGGTGTGGATGGTCATGAAGTCTGAGGTGGTGATGACCTCCTCGAGGGTGGTCAGCCTCACCCCGATGGCGTCGGCGACCTCCTTGGGCAGGAACGGGTCGTATCCGATGAGGGTCATGTTGAACGCCTTCATGCGCTTGGCGACCTCGCCCCCGACGCGCCCGACGCCGATGATCCCGAGGATCTTGCCGTTCATCTCCACGCCGGTGAACTTGGACCTCTTCCACTCGCCCCTGTGCATGGAGTCATGGGCGAAGGGGATGTTCCTGGCAAGGGCCAGCAGCATGGCGCAGGAGTGCTCCGCCGCGGACAGGATGTTGGCCGAGGGGGTGTTCATGACGAGGATCCCCTTCGCGGTGGCGGCGGGGACGTCGATGTTGTCCACCCCGACGCCGGCGCGGCCGATCATGCGGAGGTTCTTAGCGGCGTTGATGACCTTGGCGGTCACCTTGGTGCCGGACCTGATTATGAGGCAGTCGTAGTCCCCGATTATGGAGCAGAGCTCGTCCTCGGAGAGGCCGGTCTTGACGTCGACGGGATATCCCGAGCTTTCCAGTATGCTGAGCCCCTCTTTCGAGAGGGAATCCGAAACAAGGATCTTTGCCATTTTCATTCCTCCAATATCCCATCCATGACCGAAAGCAGTTTCTTCACGCCGTCAGGGGTGGCGTCTCCCATGTGGCCTATCCTGAAGGTCTTCTCCTTGACCTCCCCGTAGCCGTTGGAGATCTCGTATCCCTTGGCCTTCAGCTTCGAATTGAATGCATCGAAGTCCATGTCGCCCTTGTTGAGGACACCGATAGAGTTGGAACGGTATCCTTCCTCGGGGAACACTCCGTGCAGCTTCTTGTCCGCCCAGTTCCTGACCATGTCGGCCATCTCTTGGTGCCTTGCATACCTTGCGGACATCCCCTCTCTCAGCGCCTTGTCGAGCTGGTAGTCGAGCGCGTACAGGAGGGATACGGGGGGTGTCGTCAATGCGTAATCGACATCCGCCTGTTTCTTGATCTTGAGAAGGTCACCGTAGAATCCGCGGTTGGGGACCGTCTTGGCCTTGTCCAGGAGCCTCTCGGAGCAGAGCATGATGGCCAGTCCCGGAGGGAGGGCCAGTGCCTTCTGCGTTCCGAATACTATGGAATCGGCGTCGAGGTCCTTGACCTTGAGGTCCATCGCGAATGCCGATGTGACCGCATCGATCATCGTGAGTGCGTCGGGGTTCTGTGCCCTGATCTCCTTGGTCAATGCCAGGGAATCGCTGAACACTCCTGTGGATGACTCGTTGCTCACCCAGTGGACGGCCTCGATGTCCTTGGTGACCTTTCCGGCGATGTGCTCGGGCTTCATCGCCTTGCCCCAGGGAACCTCCACCTTCGTGACGTTCTTGCCGTTGAGCTCTGCGAGCTCGATGGACCTGTTTCCGAAGGAACCGTTGGTTATTCCGAGAGAGTTGCTGTTGACCCCGTTTCTGATGGCTGCTTCCAGCATCACCGTGGCGGATCCGCCGACTAGGAAGACGTCCATGTCCGTGCCGAGAGCCTTCTGGATCTTCTCGACGATTCCCGCGTGGAGCTCCTTGTACTCCTTGCAGCGGTGCGTGATCATAGGTTTTGTCATGGCCTGGAGAGTCGCGTCCTCTACGTATACGGGACCGACTGTAAACAACGTTCTACTCAAGATTATTCCCTCGTTCGCGTAAGCGACATTGATTGTGTAACCCGCACGTCCTATAAAATAAGGTCGCAAGTACGTACGCGCGGGTATGTGATGTATTCCGTCCTCGGATTCCTGGCGATGTGTCCGATAGCGCACCTTCCGGACCTTGGGATCGGACTGGGAAAGCTCCTCAACGGGTAACGCATGGAACCTCTGACCTTCATCATCAAACACGATGGATCCGTGTGAATCCAAGGGAGATCATATTATGAACAACGATATTCACAAACTTTTCGCAACTGTTGCTGTTGCAGCAGGCCATGATTTGGACATAGAGAAGTTTGATGATCGCCTGACCTTACCGAGAAGATGCTACATCCTCAACTCATGGGGGCTACGGACCCAAATTCAGATATGATATGATATCCACGGACCGTATTCGACATCCGTGGCTGACGAGAATTACAAGACCGACAACATCGATGTCGGAGGCGCAGATATCAAATCCAATGCAATCTATGGCCTCAAGGCAATATTCGGGAAAGAGCTTGATTATGCAGAAGCCTAAGCAACCCTGATGATGATCCGTGATAACAGCCCCAATGCCACCTATGATAGTATGGTGAGGAGAGCCATCGATCTCAAACCTAATCGGAGGGATGAAGTAGCGGAGACCTCGGCATCGCTGCTGAACTAAGGTACTTGAGTGGCACCATGGTTTAGTAAAAATCGAAGTTGAACTTCATTTTTTCTTAACGAAACAGGGCCTTCAGTTGCCGGAACTCCTTTCCTAAGAATCTATCCTAGAACAGTGCCAGATAATCT
>CALAVG010000312.1 GCA_937892275.1 uncultured Methanomicrobiales archaeon
GCCCCCGGAGACGGGGGCCCTTAACTTCTATCATCACATCCTTTTGAAACAGCGGGCCGATACCCTTCTCAGCTGTAATCGGCCAAACCTGCTGGAAGATAATAAAAAGGTAAATCGACATTAGCCCAGCGGATGCCCTCAGACAAAGATGTTACGGAAAAGTCCGCGGCCAAGAAGGTCACGGCGCACAAGTTGGAATCGAAGCAGCAGGAGATCTCCGTCACAGAGTTCTTCGAGAAGAACAAGCAGATCCTTGGATTCGATTCGAGATCGAAATCCCTATTGATGGGTATCAAAGAAGCGGTCGATAACTCGCTGGATAACTGTGAGGAGGCGAATATCCTCCCCGAGGTCATCGTCAGGATCGAGAGACTCAACGACGAGGACTACAGAGTGTCTATCGAGGATAACGGTACCGGAATCACCCACAAGGCCATGCCCAATGTGTTCGGAAGGCTTCTGTACGGTTCAAGGTTCCACGCCCTCAGGCAATCCAGGGGACAACAGGGTATCGGAATATCCGCAACCATCATGTACGGTAACATCACCACGGGTAAACCGGCCCATGCCATGTCCAAGGTCGAGGGCGTCGACGAGGTCGCATGGCAGATGGATATCTTCATCGATACCAAGACCAACAGGCCGGTCATTACCAACGACAAGGCCTTCACCTGGGAGGGGAAGGAGCACGGTACCAAGATCGAGTACACCACGAAGGGAAGGTACATCACCGGAAAGCAGTCCATCTTCGAGTACCTGAAGGAGACCGCTATCGTTAACCCCCACGCCCAGATCACATTCTACGACCCCGACAACACCAAGACGGTGTTCGAGAGGGCCACCGACATCATGCCCCCGAGGCCAAAGGAGATCAAGCCCCACCCGGAGGGAATGGAGATTGGAGACCTGTTCAAGTATGCGGGCAACACCCAGCAGAAGACCCTGAAGGCGTTCTTCAAGAGCGACTTCTCCAGGATTACTGACAGGCTCGCCAACGAGATATTCGAGATATCCAAGGTGGATCCCAACAAGAAGCCCGATAAGCTCACGAGGGAGGATGCCATCGCACTGCTCGATGCGATCAAGCAGGTGAAGATCATGGCGCCCCCTACGGACTGTCTCTCGCCCATCGGTGACACACTGATCAAGAAGGGTCTGATGCACGTGCTCGACGGTCTCAGACCCGAATACTATGCGACACCCGTCACACGTTCACCCAAGGCGGTCAACGGTAACCCGTTCGTCGTCGAGGCAGGTATCGTGTACGGAGGTGACATCCCCTCGGACGGACAGGTCCAGATCTACAGGTTCGCGAACCGTGTTCCCCTGCTGTTCAAACAGGGAGACTGTGCGATCACGAAGGCCATCTCCGACATGGACTGGAGGAGGTACGGACTGGAGCAGAGGGGAGGAAAGGGAATCCCCTACGGTCCCGCCATCATCCTGGTCCACGTTGCATCCACGAAGGTACCGTTCACATCGGAAGGTAAGGAGGCCGTAGCTTCCTTCCCCGAACTCGCAAGCGAGATTGGACTCGCACTCAGGCTGTGCGCCAGGAACCTCAAGAGCCACCTGAACAAGCAGGAGAGGAAGAACAAGACCCATGCCAAATTCGAGATCGTCCAGGAGATCCTCCCGGACATGGCCAACAAGGTCGCTACGCATCTCAACAAGCCGGTGCCCGACCTCAGCAGGACCATCACGAAAATCATGAACGTCGTATGGATCGAACCGGAAGTGAAGAAGGAGAGCAAGAAGCTCCGCAACATCACATACACTGTATACAACTATACGACCCAGCCCCGCAGCATAAGGCTGCACGCACAGGTCCCGAAGGAAGCGGTGAACCTGTCCTTGTTCTCAGGCGATTACTTCCTCGACATGAACGATGAGGGAAAGGCAAACTGGGAGATCAAGAACCTTGCACCTTCCACATCCACGAAGGTATCCTTCGAACTCACAGGAGAGATGGCAGATACTTTCGATGCCGATGACATCTACTTCTCGGGTCTGAACCCGGTGATCGTCATGGGTGCCGAGATGCTCCCGGGAGACTGGGGAATAAAGGGTCTGGAGATAGTCCAGACCTCGGAGGACGATCTCGTCCCCGAAGACGAAGAGGACACACAGGAGGCGGAAGACCTTGACGATGAATGACAGACAGAAAGTTGCGTTGGACAACCTGACAGACGTCATCTCCAACATCTATGACCAGCTCGACCACGGTGACATCCCCTCGATGAACCTCCCCATGAGGTCCAAGAAGAACATCGCATTCGATTCCAGGCACAACGTTTGGACGTACGGTGACCTGAAGACCGCACGTACCGCCAAGACCGTGCAGGGAGCGGTATCCATGCTCAGGACCGCTTACACCACGGATTTCATCAACGAGATGATCAGGGAGGGTAAGTCATCCACCTTAAGGGAAATGTATTACATCTCAGAAGGTTGGCACAACGCCAAGTTCCACACCCAGGATGAGAGTAACCTCCTGGCCGAGGATCTGGAGACCATCACCGGATGCATGAGGGAGGACTTCAAGCTACGTCCCGAGGAATCCGGAGCGCACGTCTACGGTGATCTGAACTTCACAACGATCACCACCAAGGGAACATGGAAGACCAACAACTGCATCGATGATGTCCCCGAGACGGGATTCGCAGTACCATACAAGGTAGAGGACGATACGTTCAAGATCAAACCCGGTAACGTGAAGTTCATCATGGCGATCGAGACAGGAGGAATGTTCGCCCGTCTCATCGAGAACGGGTTCCCGGAACAGTACAACTGTGCCCTCGTGCACCTCTCAGGACAGCCTGCAAGGTCCACCAGGCGTCTGATCAAGAGACTGAACGAGGAGTTCAACCTGCCTGTCACGGTCTTCACCGACGGTGATCCCTGGTCCTTCAGGATCTACGCCTCCGTTGCTTACGGGGCCATCAAGACAGCGCACATATCGGAATACCTGGCAACGCCCACGGCACAGTTCATCGGTATCACGCCGTCGGACATCCTGAACTACGACCTGCCTACCGACAAGCTCTCGGACAAGGATATCGGAGCCCTGAACGCGGAGCTCTCCGACCCCAGGTTCGCGGACGAGTATTGGGTCAACGAGATCCAGGCCATGCTCCACATGGGAAAGAAGGCTGAACAGCAGGCGTTGGCCAAATACGGTCTGGAGTACGCTACGGGAACATATCTTCCCGAGAAGCTCACGGACATGGGTATCCTGTGATACCTGAAAACAGGGCTTCGGCCCTCTTTCCATCTACTTCGACTGATTGATTCGATCTGACGGCGCGAATCAGCCCGTATACTCGATGAGTGGCCTGGGCTCGTCCAGCTCCTCTCCGTTGTACGGCCTCTTCCCGATAGATTCGAGTTTCCCGAGAACCAGTTCCTTTCCGACATCCGTTATCCCGAATATCTCCACCTTGTTACCGGCGACCAGCACTCCGCGTTCCTTGGCCGCCTCCCTGGTCCACCTCGATCCGCAAGCTGTCAGGAAGTCGCAGCAGTCGAACATGGTGTCCACTCCGCAACGATTGATATGGCTGGTATGCACACCTGCGATTATCGCCCTGTCACCAAACCTTTCACGTATGGCCCTTGCATCCTCTGGCTTGCAAACGGTCACCGAGAATCTCCCGAAACCCTTGGAATCGGCCAGTTCAGCACCTCTTACCATATCAACCGGCACTGTGTCCCTGTCTAGGACATTGTCCCTTCCTACGGCATCGAGGACGACCTGGAGCGGGGATGTCTCCACCAACCCCGATATCCTTCCGCACATCCCCTGGAGGATGTGCGGGTCGGTTATCACTGCTGTCCCGCAACCGTCGGCAGCGATCACAGCGGCATCTATCTGGCCCTTCTCCAACGCAGTGCTCATTATCTCGGACACTCCGAACGTGATGTAGTCATCCGCCCTTACGATACGGTTCTCGGTACAGAAACCGAAGTCCTTAATGCGGAACTCCATGTTCTCCCTCACCATCTCCGGGGTTATGCTCTCCATCCCTCTGAACTTCTTGAAAAGAGGGCAATACTCCAGTTCAGACTCTCCTACGAATACGACCTTACCGTCCTCGATGATAACCCTGGTCATCCCCAGGGCATCGAATACATGTCTACCGTAGTTTACCATGGCGTCACCTATTATACTATTTTCATATAGGAAATTATTATAAAGTAGTATTGCAGAATAGGCTCCGAAGGAAACTGGTGATAAGTTGGAAGTCATCATGGTAAGATACTGTGAGATAGGCCTGAAGAGCGATCCGGTTAGACGCAGGTTCGAGGGCATCCTCAAACGCAACATAATAGACATGCTGGGAAACGATTCTATCGAGGCCGTTGTGACCAGGAAGAATGCCAGATTATATGTGGAGACGGAGGACGTTGAAGGAGCGGTGAAATCCCTCAAGAAGGTCTTCGGCATCGCCTCGCTCTCGGTGGCCACGGTCTGCGATGCGGATATTGACTCCATAAGATCGCTTGTCTCGGAAGTCTCCCGTGACCTCCTGCTTCCCGGAGAGACGTTCGCAATAGACGCCAGGAGGGATGGCGGCAACTACGGTTACACCAGCATGGAATTGGAGAGGGAGACGGGATCCGCCGTCCTCGAAGCGAACAAGGACAAGAACATCAAGGTAAGACTGAACAATCCCGACCATACCATATTCATCGAGGTGAGATCCAACAAGGCGTACGTGTTCACATCCTACATCAGGTGCCATGCAGGACTCCCGCTTGGAAGCCAGGGATCAGTATTGGCATACGTGGATGACAATCGCGGTTTAGTCTCGGCATGGTTGATGATGAAGAGAGGATGCAAGGTAATCGTATGCGGGGACCACGGATCCGATCTGCTGAGGAAGTACGACCCTCACCTGAAGAAGATAGATGTGGACAGCGAGATTCCCAGCAAGGTGCTCGGATACGTTTCGGGGAACGGCCTGGATAAGATACAGACCATGGACAACTCAGGCCTCCCGGTCTTCGTTCCCACCATAGGGATGCATGATGGGACGATCACCGGTCTGCTCGCACAGATAAGAGATGACCGAATTGCAGCGGTAATTCCCGTTTACCATAGGATATGATACTATGAAGGTAGTTGCATTGATATCAGGAGGAATAGATTCTCCGGTGGCATCGTATCTGATGTCCGAGGCCGGAGCCAATGTGATCCTTCTGCACATGAGCAACGGGGACTACGGTGACCCGAAGGATCTGGAGAAGGTAGTGAAGATATCCGAGCAATTGGAATCCTACACCAAGAAGGAGTTTCCGGTATATGTGGCGGACCACGGAAGGAACCAGAAACTGATCCAGGACAACTGTGACCCGCATTACCAGTGCGTGATGTGCAAACGCACGATGCACAGGGTTGCGAAGAGATTCGCGGAATCCATAGGGGCTTCCGGAATAGTAATGGGTGATTCGTTGGGACAGGTCGCATCACAGACCCTGATGAACATAAGAGCAGAGCAGAACGGGTTGGACTTCCCTGTGCTCAGACCACTCATCGGTCTTGACAAACTAGAGGTCATCGAGATTGCGAAACGCATCGGTACATTCGACATCTCCATAACCAAGACCTCGGGTTGTGCCGCCGTACCTATTGGTCCTGTCACGGAGGCGAAGGTCGAGAAGGTCACCGAAATGGGGGCCAGGATCGATCTCGATGATATGGTGGACGTCTGTTTCAACAGCATCAAGAGAGTGTATTGACAAAAACATCAGAGACCGGGCACCCTGGTCCCGAATTCAATCCGACTGTATCTGGAGAGGATTATACTCTCTATCACTGGCTTGTTCTCGGCCACGAAGCTTTCCTCTCCAGGCACAGTCTCGAGTCTTGCTCTATCGCCTAACGGACGGAGGCGGAAGTCCCTCAATCCGAGGGCTTTCAGCCTACCCTCCACATATTCGACCTTCTGAAGATCCTCAGCGGTGATCCTGGTGCCTGTCGGTATGCGTGTCGCCAGACAGGAGTTCGAAGGTGTGTCCCAATTGTCCAGACCGGCGGCCTTGGAAAGTTCTCTCACCATGGGCTTAGTAAGTCCGCATTCCATCAAGGGCGAACGGATCCCCAATTCCGTAAGGGCGCGCATCCCTGGTCTGACCGATGGATCATCGGATGCGTTCGTAGCATCTATCACGATATCGTATCCATCTGAACTGGCCTTTTCTAAGATCAAAGAGAACACGCGCCTCTTGCACAGATAGCATCTGTCTAAGGTGTTCTCGATCACCTCGTCGAAGGACAGGGTGTCGACCTCCAGAACAGTCAGTTCCGTACCCAGGCCGGATGCTGCTGAGATAGCATGAATGGATTCTTCCTCTGTCTGGAACGCACCTTTGACGAAGTACGGCCTGACATCCACGCCGGATCTCCTGCATGCCCACAACAGGAAGTATGAATCCGTCCCTCCAGAGAATGCGAGTGCCACTTTCCCAAACGATGAGAGGTATTCGGAAAGTTGTTGCAGCTTATCGGCATACATTGTATCACAGATACAGTAATCTCGACGACATGCCGCCCCTACGGACGACAATCAGAGATCAAATGATGTACTCGGGCATGGAGTCCTGTATCCTTATGATGCCTTTGGAATTGGCATCGTCCAGGAGGTCCTGTATCGTCGTCTCGTTCATGATATCCGTGATGGCCTTCTCTATCCTCAGCCACATATCAAGAGTGGTGCAACGGTCCTTCCTGTCGCATTCCACATTGCTGCCCTTGATGCACGGCACGGGTGCTACACCTCCTTCGACCTCCATAACGACCTGGGCAACTGTTATCTCCGAAGCGGGACGGGTCAGTGTGTAACCTCCCTGAGGTCCTCTCTCCCCTCTCACTATGTCTGCCTTGGACAGTATGGCGACGATCTGTTCCAGATATTTGATAGATATGTCCTGCCTCACCGAGATGTCCTTGATCTTGACCTTTCCTGAATCCTGGAAAGCGGCTATGTCCACCAACATGCGCAATGCATACCTGGTCTTGGTTGATACGTTCACGACCATGAATCCACATTCTTACATTTTATTCTTAACGCCCATTTTCCTATATTCAATGGGGTAATCTATCATCCGAAGAGACCTTTGCTCAGATACCTGTCCCCTCTGTCCGGAAGCACAGTCACTATGTTACCCTCTCCTACATCCTCAGCTAGGTGCCTCACCGCGGCAAGAGCGGCCCCGGACGATTGTCCGGCCAGTATCCCTTCCACCTTCGCGAGCTCGCGGCAGGTGTCGTATGCCTCCCTGTCGGCGATTTTGTAGACACGGTCCACCAAGGAAACGTCCATGGTCTTGGCGATGAAATCGTTGCCGATCCCTTCGATCGCGTATTCTCCCTTCTCTCCGCCCCCGATTATCGACCCTACGGGGTCCGCCAGCACACCTTGTATCCTGCTATCCTGCTGCTTCAGGTATCCTACTACGCCTGAGAATGTCCCTCCGCTCCCGGCTCCCATCACTGCATAGTCGATCTTTCCCTCGAGGTCGCGATAGATCTCCGGCCCCGTGGTCTCGAAGTGGCAACGAGGATTGCTCATATTATCGAATTGCTTCAGTGAAATCGCTCCCGGGATTTCGGATATGATGCGTTCGGCTTCGGCGACAGCCCCCAACATTCCCTTCTCTTTGGGAGTGTTGACGATCTTAGCTCCCAGCGACCTCATTATGATCTGTTTCTCCACGGAGAACTTGGTCGGTACGGTGAATATCACATCGTATCCCTTGTTGAGCGCGGCCAGAGCGATGCCTATGCCTGTGTTCCCTGCAGTGGCTTCCACTATGGTAGATCCCCTCTTCAGTACCCCTTTCTCCTCGGCATCACGGATCATATAGGCACCGACACGGTCCTTCACGCTGCCGGCGGGATTGCAAAGCTCCAGCTTGGCGAACACCCTGACTCCTTTCGGGTATCCCATGTGCTTCAGTTCCAGAAGCGGAGTCTCTCCAATCATCTCTTCCACAGAACCGTACAGGGTCATCTTCTTGATTCCTTGATGGCACGATCGAGGTCAGAGATTATGTCGTCGACATCCTCGATACCGGGTGAGAGACGGATGAGTCCGTCGGTGATACCGACAGCCTTCCTTATCTCCTCGGGGATCGATGCATGTGTCATGGTGGACGGATGGCATACCAACGATTCCACCCCACCCAGACTCTCTGCGAGACTGATAAGCTCCAGTGATTCGAAGAACCTCTCAAGGTCATGCCCCTCCTTCAGCTCGAATGAGAGCATCGCCCCTCCATTCTTTGCCTGTCTGGAATTGATTTCGTATCCAGGGTCGGTCTCGAGTCCCGGGTAATATACCTTGGAAACATCGGAGTTGGATTCCAGATACTTCGCTATCCTGTAGGCATTCTCGACATGCCTGTCCAATCTCACCGAGAGAGTCTTTATCCCGCGGATGAGCAGGAAGGAATCGAATGGCTGAAGTACCCCGCCTGTCGCATTCTGGAGGAAAGCCAATCTCTCAGCGGTCTCCTTATCATTGACCACGGCTAGACCTGCCACAAGATCGCTGTGACCTCCGAGATATTTTGTCCCGCTGTGAACCACTATATCAGCACCCAGTTCCAACGGACGCTGGAGATAGGGCGTCATGAACGTGTTATCCACGATTACCTTGACCCCCTTCTCATGGGCAACTTCCGAGAATGCCCTGATATCGGTTACGGTCATCAGAGGGTTTGCGGGGCTCTCAAGGAGCAATGCCTTCACATCATCGGTGATCTGAGCCTTCAGGTCCCCGGGATCCTCCGAGTCCAATATCGTGTATCCGATACCAAAATTCTTGAAGACCTTGTCCAACACACGGAAGGTACCTCCGTACACGTTACGGGATATCAGGATCCTGTCCCCTGATTTGAAGAGGGAGAGGACCGTGGTTATGGCTGCCATGCCTGAAGCAAATGCGAATCCCGCCACACCTCCCTCGAGGTCCGCGATAAGGTCCTCCAGCACTTTCCTTGTCGGGTTCCCTGTACGCGAATATTCGAAACCCCTATTCCTCCCGAGACCGTCCTGCTTGAATGTGGATGTCTGATAGATCGGTACGTTGACGGCGCCTGTTTGTCCATCGATCTGATCGCCGCCATGGATCAGCGCGGTATTCAGCGAGTATCTTTCGCCAGTTCTTTCATTGTTCATACTAATGTGTAGTATCACATAGTATTTTACTATTTTCATATATGAAATACTATAAATAATCGATATCAAAAATGACTGAACATATACCACAAATATAGAATACAAGAAAGAGCACGAAACAGAGTGCCGAACTTTCGATCGCGTCGCGGAATCATCCGGTCATATGCGATGAATCTTCTTCCTACCCACAAAAATGCCGATTCTATGTCATTTTTAGCAAACATCACGCAAACTTTGTCCGTTTTTCCTTATTTCCCTAATTTCATATATGAAATGTATAAATACAAGATGGAGGTATCTAGTATTCAGATTCGAATATGACCGCCCGTCGAATATTCATATACGAATATGACGGCCGATCTCGAACAAAAGGAGAGATTCAAAATGACAACGGAAAATGTGCCCACAGGGCCCAACAACAGCAAGAAACAGAGATTCGAGACCTTACAGCTCCACGTAGGACAGGAGCAAGCGGACCCTACAACGGATTCCAGAGCAGTCCCGATCTACCTGACCACCTCTTACGTGTTCCATAACTCCCAGCACGCCGCAGACAGATTCGGCCTCAGGGATGTGGGAAACATCTACGGTCGTCTCACCAATACGACACAGGATGTGTTGGAGAAGAGGATTGCCGCACTCGAGGGAGGAACCGCAGCATTGGCTCTTGCTTCAGGAGCAGCGGCCATCACATACACAATCCTCAACCTAGCCGCAGCAGGGGACAACATCGTCTCATCGAAGACAATTTACGGCGGAACCTACAATCTGCTCGAACACACACTGCCCACGTACGGAATCAAGACCAAATTCGTCGAGCCCGACGACTATGCGGACATAGAAAAGAATATAGATGACAGAACGAAGGCCATCTTCGTTGAGACGCTCGGTAACCCCAACTCCAACGTCGCTGACTTCGAGAAGTTGTCCGAGATCGCTCACAAGAACGGCATACCACTCGTTGTCGACAACACATTCGCGACACCCTATCTGATCAGACCCTTGGAGCACGGAGCGGACATCGTAGTGGAATCCGCCACCAAGTTCATCGGCGGTCACGGAACGGTCCTCGGAGGTATCATCATCGAGGGCGGTAAGTTCGATTACGGTAACGGAAAGTTCCCCGGACTCTCTGAACCCGATCCAAGTTACCATGGCATCAGCTTCTACAAGGCACTGGGACCTGCTGCATTCGTGACAAGGATAAGGGCCATCCTCCTGCGTGATACCGGAGCATCCATCTCCCCTGTGACGGCATTCGTCCTCCTGCAGGGATTGGAAACACTGTCACTCAGGGTAGACAGACATGTGGAGAACACGCTGAAGGTCATCGACTACCTGAAGAGCAACCCCAAGGTCAAGAGCATCAGCCACCCGTCGCTTCCCGACCAGCCCACCAATGCGCTATACAAGAAATACTTCCCCAACGGAGCAGGATCCATCTTCACATTCGATATCAAAGGCGGAGAGGAGGAAGCGAAGAGATTCATCGACAGCCTCGAGCTCTTCTCACTGTTGGCGAACGTGGCGGATGTCAAATCCCTGGTGATCCACCCAGCCTCCACAACTCACTCGCAGCTCACCGAAGCAGAACTCTCGGAACAGGGAATATCGCCCTCCACGATAAGACTGTCAATCGGAACCGAACACATCAACGACATCCTTGCCGACCTGGAGCAGGCCTTCGCCAAGATCTGATCCAGAGATATGCTGATAATACCCATGCCTCCTGAGAACAGGGAAGTGATAACGATATGAGTTTGGTACGACATTGAGAAGGATCGTAATGATCCGATTCCAGTCCTTTCCTCACCAAACAATAAGGACCTGGGACTTCTGGGCCTCGGGTCCGATTATGATAAAGATCGATCTTGAATGTCCGTTGTTCTGGCCGATACTTCGAAAGAACGGCATGATGGTGAGACGAGGTTCTCATTCCAATCCTTTCAGCGATGTTCCCTTTATCGACATGTATGCCCAGAGGACACCGTAAACGATCAGGAACAGCGTGAAACAGAACGCAACGCTCTGGATGTAATTGTCGAACGGAAGGTTGACGACAACTATCATTCCCGCGGTCGCGAACATGAAGTGTATGAAATTGAGAACTGATGAGATCGCACCTGAATTCCCGACATCCTGAGCGAGAAGGATGTTGAAACCGAACGAACGTGCGACCGATGATGTGGCCACGATAGGAACGACACCTGCGAAGAATATCAAAGGTCCTTCTCCTCCGAAGAACCACAGGATGACCACTGCGATTAGGGTCAACGTGAACATCACTGCGATGTGGGCCTTGTTGCTGAGATCGAACCTCTCGATGATCAGCATGATCAGGACACCGGAGATCATCGCACCTGCAAGATACAGCGAATATGCATCGCCGACATCGAATCCCTTCTCCTTGTAGATGTATTCCGATACGGACACATATGCGAGGATACAGAACGCGACCATGTTCATCATGACGGCGAATCTTCTGAAATCCCCGTTCTTGATTATGGGCACCATCGTGCGTATGGAATCGACGATGGTCCCGGTGTATCTCTCCTTGGGGATATCGGACGGCAGCATCATCGACATCAGAACACATATCAGAGCCACGATGGCAGGTGCCCAGAATGTTGCTCTCCAGTCGGCCATCCAGATCAATGCCTGACCCAATACGGGCGCGATGACTGGACCTAGTACACCGATGACCGCTACAATCGTGAGGACCTTGCTCCTCCTCGCACCGTCGAAACAATCCCTGATCAATGCTACAGAAACAGCCATGGCACCTCCGGCACCTATCGCCTGAAGGATCCTGCAGATGACCATGAGCTCGATCGTGCTCACGATGCTGCAGAGGAAACTCGCTATGATGAAAAGGGCAAGTGAACCGAGAAGTACAGGTTTCCTGCCGTACTTGTCGCTGACAGGTCCGAGCAGGAGAACACCGATAGCGAGGAACAGCATGAACATGTACAGGGTCATGCTGAAGGTGGACTCGTCCGTATCGAAATAGACGACCATCTCATCGAGTGCGGGCAGGAACATATCGGTCGCAAGCGGAGCGAACATACTCAACATGACGATCAGAACGACCAACATCCCGTCCGATAACCTCATTCAATCACTAGGTCTTCGAAAGAGTCATTGTAGATAAGATGTTCGTCAGTCGAACCAGTGCATCATGGGTTTTCCCGAGGCCCTGACTATGATCGTGGCACCGCGGAACACCTTCTTCCCGTTGCCTTCCACGTCTATGAGCATTTGATCGACCTTCTTCTCGATGTTCACCTCTGCAGCACCGGATTCTATCGCCCTTGCGGTAGCAATCCTCGTTGCCTCTTCCACGGCGAACTCCAATGCCTCGTCCTTGTCCGAGAAGTCGAATGCCTCCTCTCCGTTGTACACGGTGCACTCCGGATCATCCGAGAAGTCCTGGAACGCTGCACGTACGGATAGCTCGACCATTTCCGTCACCGAACTGGAGATCGCTCCGATGGCGTTCCCGACATCGTAGTTCTTCGGAAGGATTAGTTCCGTGTTCAGCTTTTCCGCCACCTTAGGGAGCCATGCTCCGACCGGGGCTCCGATACCGACAATGGGCATCTTGAGTCTGAAACCGACATCGTATTCCTTCCTGTCGCAGAGGATCTCCTCGATCATCGCCTCGTCGGATTTGGACAGCTCATCCTTTCCGGTCTCGGACCTGATGATGTGGTCCATGATGCATCTGCAGATCTTCTGGACGATGGCCTCCTTGGTCTTTGCGATGAACGTGCCTACATCCATCTCGGACTTCTTGGCCAAGAGTCCCACGGCCTTCCTCGATGCATCGGTATCGTACTCCTTGTACGAACCCTCAGCCGCAAGGATGTCGGTCGGGGTCACACCTATCCTGGTGACGTATCCTTCGGATTCCAGATCCTTCAGGCAGAACCTGTCGTAGGGTATATCAGTGGCCTCGGAGGCCTCCCTCACTGCGTAAGGTCTCTGCTCTATGAGCTTCAGGAACCTCTTGTCACTCTCAGTTAGATAGGACATCTCCATGTTGGATGCCCTAGTGTAGAATTCGCAATCGGCGACGGTATCTGAAGGCGAATCCTTCAGCGACTCCAAT
This sequence comes from uncultured Methanomicrobiales archaeon, assembly GCA_937892275.1. Classification (GTDB taxonomy): domain Archaea; phylum Thermoplasmatota; class Thermoplasmata; order Methanomassiliicoccales; family Methanomethylophilaceae; genus Methanoprimaticola. The sequence continues at coordinate 13,296 of CALAVG010000312.1, forward strand.
CCGGTGATCCACTGCTTGACCTCGGGCCATCTCGATGCGGCTATGCATACTGGTATGATCCTGATGGTGGAGAGGACTATCTTGCCCTTCTCCACGGATATGCGGCTGTCCCCGCCCATACCGTATGTGCTGACATCGGCTGCTCTGACCCTGGTCCTGTGACCTCCGACAAGAGCCCCAGTGTCCAATGTGCGTACGAATCCTCCGTGGATGATCCCCAGATCGGTGGTCGTTCCTCCGATATCGGAGATGAGTGCATCCTGTATCCCTGTGTGCACCATGGCGCTCGTGAGACTTGATGCCGGACCGGACATGATGGTCTCGATCGGTCTCCTGATAGCGGTGGCCGCGTTCATTATGGAACCGTCACCCTTCACTATCATCAGAGGCGCTTCGATCCCAAGGTCCTCCAATGCCTTGGTTACTGCTTTGATAAGGTCGATGATCGTTGGGATCAGACCTGCGTTGATGATCGCTGTGTTGGCCCTCTGCTCGAAACCTAATTTGGAAGTGAGCTCGTGGGCGCAGACAATAGGTATCCTGAGCATCTTGTCGGCAAGGTTCCTGACGGTCTCCTCGTGACTGGGGTTGCGGACGCTCATGTAACCGACGATCGCCAGAACATCGACCTTTCCGCGCATCGATTCGACCGCTGCCTTGGCCTCGTCCATATCCAGTTTCTTCACGGTCCTTCCCTTGAGATCAAGCTGTGCGTCGATGTATGCGTAGTTTGCAACATTCACAGTGTGACCGAACTTCTTTCCGAGAACTATGAGTCCTACACGGCAGCTCTTCCCCTCTACGATGGAGTTCGTGGCCAGGGTGGATGACAGAGATACGATCGATATGCCGTCGGTCTTTGAGAGACCCTTCAGAGATGCTACGATTCCCTTTATGAGATCATCACGTGTTGTGAGTGCCTTCGAGCGGCAGACGATCTCCTTCGTATCTGTATCGATGACCACTGAATCGGTGTATGTACCGCCTGTATCTATACCCAGACCTAGGGCCATGGGCAGGAATTGTTGACCAATCATATAACCGATTCGTCGGGCCGAATGCAAATTAGAAACTTTCTTATAGAAGTTCTAACACTAAATCCTTCTCAGTAACAAATTATCAGAGGTTCTTGAAATGGCGAAGAAACAATTCAAGGCAGAATCGAAACAGCTTTTGGATCTGATGATCAATTCCATCTACACCCACAGGGAGATCTTCCTCAGGGAGATCATCTCCAACGCATCGGATGCCATCGACAAGCTGCATTACAAGTCCATAACGGAGTCCGACGTTCCGGTAGCTAGAGAGGACTTCCGCATCGACGTAAAAGTTGACAGGGAGACCGGGACGGTCACAGTATCCGACAACGGTATCGGAATGAACAAGGAGGAGATGGACGCAAACCTCGGAGTCATCGCACACAGCGGCTCCCTTGATTTCAAGAAGGGAATCGAAGAAGGCAAGGACGTGGACATCATCGGACAGTTCGGAGTCGGTTTCTACTCATCGTTCCTTGTATCCGACAAGGTTACCGTGATCTCCAAGAAATACGGAGAGGATCGGGCATGGCAGTGGACCAGCGAGGGCGTCGACGGCTACACGATCAAGGAATGCAAGAAGGACTCCTACGGAACGGATGTCATCATGCACATCCGCGAGGACGACGAGAACGAGACGTTCAGCAAGTACCTCGATGATTACACCGTCGAGGACCTCATCAAGAAGTATTCGGACTATGTCCGCTGGCCTATCCACATGAACCTGGAGAAGGGTGCCATGGAGGAGACCGGCGAGATGAACGAGGACGGTACTCCCAAGAAGGAATGGAAGGAGCACATCGAGGACACCATTGTCAACAGCATGGTACCCATCTGGCAGAGGGACAAGTCCTCCGTCACTGACGATGACTGCAAAGCCTTCTACAAGGAGAAGTTCCACGACTACGAGGATCCCATCTCCGTCATACGTGTCAATGCGGAAGGAAGCGTCAGTTACAAGGCGATGCTGTTCATTCCCAAAGTCGCACCATACAACTTCTACAGCAGGGAGTTCGAACCCGGACTGCAGCTGTATTCCTCCGGAGTCATGATCATGGACAAGTGCAAGGACCTCCTCCCGGACTGCTTCAGGTTCGTAAAGGGAGTCGTCGACTCTCCGGATCTGTCGCTGAACATCTCCAGGGAGATGCTGCAGCACGACCGTCAGCTGTCGATGATCAGGAGCAACCTCGAGAAGAAGATCAAGAACGACCTCGAAAGGATACTCAAAGAGGACAGGGAGACCTACGAGGAATTCCACAAGAACTTCGGACCCCAGCTCAAGTACGGAATAGTCGAGGACTGGGGAGCGAGGGCGGACCTCCTGAAGGATCTCATCATGTTCCATTCCATGGAGAAGGACAAGCCGATCACACTCGCCGAGTATGTTGCTGACATGAAGGAAGGACAGGACAAGATTTACTTCGCATCCGCGGAGAGCGTGGCAAGGGCCAAGCAGCTCCCGCAGGCCGAACAGGTCCGCGACAAGGGATGTGACATCATCTGTCTGACCGAAGAACTTGATGAATTCACCCTGAGGACACTCAGGAACTACAACGAGAAGGAGTTCTGCGACATCAACAGCAACGACCTGGACCTGAACACCGAAGAGGAGAAGAAGGAGGCCGAGGCCAAAGAGGAGGAGTCCAAGGAGCTCATCGACTTCGTCAAGGAATCCCTCAAAGGAAAGGTCGACAACGTCATCCTCTCAAGGAAGCTGAAGACCCATGCGGTGTGCCTCAGTTCCGAAGGTGATGTATCCTTCGAGATGGAGAAGTACTTCGCCAACATCCCGGGATCGCCCGAGCAGGGTGTGAAGGCGAAGCGTGTCCTCGAGATCAACCCCAACCATCCTGCTTTCGATGCGCTGAAGAAGGCATTCGAGGATGACAAGGACAAGGCGGCATCGATGGCATCCATCATGCTCGACCAGGCACTCCTGATGGCAGGCATGCCCGTAGAGGATATGCTTAGTTACTCGGAGAACGTGTTCAAACTGTTCTGAGGGAGAAGGGGGATCTCCCCCTACCCTCATTTTTTATTGTTGTTTCAGAAACTCTCGTGGAAGAGGCACTTCGTCTGGTGCTCGGGTTCCGAAGAGGTGCTCATGCCGAGCTTCTTGTAGACACCTTCGTCCACTGCCGACAGGATCACCGACGAGTGTACATCGGCGCCTCTCAGCTTCGGGAGCATCGCGAATGCCTTAGCTGCGTTCTCATCAGTCCTTGCGATGATGGACAGTGCGATAAGCATCTCATCGAGGTGCATCCTGGGGTTCTTGTATCCGAGGTTGTTGACCTTCAGGTTGTGAACGGATTCGATGACCTCCTTGGAGATCAGCATGACCGAATCGTCGATGCCTGCCAGCTCCTTCAGGATGTTCAGCAAGAGCGATGATGATGCTGTCGTCAGCGGCGTAGCCTTTCCAGTCACTACCCTGCCGTCATCCAATTCGGCTGCGACCACGGGCCTCTCGGTCTCAGTCATGATCCTCTTCACAGTCTCAACGGTCTTGCGGTACTCAGGCGTGATGCCGGCGTTCTTCATGTAGATCTCCGACTTCAGAACAGTCTCGGGAGTGGCCCTTCCCTCCCTGCGGTCCCTCAATGTGGAATAGTAACGCCTGATGATCTCGTAGTTGGCGGCCTTCCTCACATAATCGTCATCGATGATGCAGTTCCCCGCCATATTCACACCCATGTCGGTAGGTGACTTGTAAGGGGACTCTCCAAGGACTCCTTCAAGGATCGCATTGACCACAGGGAAGATCTCGATGTCCCTGTTATAATTCACAGTGGTGACACCGTACGCATCCAGATGATACGGATCGATCATGTTCACATCGGCCAGATCGACTGTCGCTGCCTCGTATGCGATGTTCACGGGGTGCTTCAGGGGGATGTTCCAGATGGGGAACGTCTCGAACTTGGCGTATCCTGCGGAGACTCCTCTCTTCTTCTCGTTGTACAGCTGCGAAAGGCATACCGCCATCTTTCCGCTTCCGGGTCCGGGAGCGGTGACCACGACCAGAGGTTTCGTTGTGGGTACGAACTCGTCCTTTCCGAATCCGTCATCCGATGCAATCAGGTCCACGTTGGAAGGGTATCCCTCGATTAGATAGTGCCTGTACACCTTCAGACCGTTGGACTCGGCCTTCTTCTGGAACGCCTCCGCCTCGGACTGTCCGTTGAAGTGCGTTATGACCAGTCCGCAGACACTGATTCCCCTGTCGGTGAACATGTCCACGAGCCTCAGGACCTCGAGATCGTATCCCACGCTGAAGTCCTTGCGTATCTTCTTCTTGACGATGTCCTCGGCGTTGATCACTATGATTGCCTCGGCATCCTGTCCGAACTCCATCAGCATCCTGATCTTACTGTCCGGCATGAATCCGGGAAGTACACGTGATGCGTGATAGTCATCGAAAAGCTTCCCTCCGAACTCCAGATACAGTTTTCCGCCGAAATGCTTGATGCGTTCCCTGATGTGCTCAGACTGGGTCTTCAGGTACATGTCGTTGTCGAATCCGACCTTCATGCGAAATAAGAACCACTCATTTCTATAAAACAGGTGCGACCCAACAGGATTTTTATTATCCATTCGCCATCAGGACTCAGGGTTGTTTTGAATGGCATTGTCTCCGTACGAGGAAAGACGCGACTACAACGTCGATGAACTTCTGTCACAGATAGAGGAATACAGGAACGTCCACGGAGAGGAATGCGAATACGTCAAGTGCGATCACAGGAACGCCGACTACTCGGTCATGGACCGCCATCAGAGGGCATACTACCTGTACTGGAGGGACGAGCTCTCCCGCGGGAACTGCCTGAAGGCCGACAGAGGATATGCGAAGCTCCGTCTCTGCGAACTCATCAACAGCGACATGGACCCCAGGGACGGTATGAAGGAACTCAGACTGCTGTACGACAACATCAGGATGCACGGCATGCCCCAAACAGACATTGCGAACGTCATGTTCGACTACGCCATCATTCATGATCTGGATCTTCCCATCATGTGGATGGGGAAAGGATCGGTCAGATCCTTCATGGTCACATCCGAGATAATGTCGTTCCCGACCAGGCGCATCGGCAAGGAGCTGATGTGGTACCTGTCCGGAGGACCGAAGGTCCATGCGGACGGTGTGGACAATATCCGTCACGTATCATTGTTCAACGACTGCCTGATAGCGATAGACCGTTTCCTCATGGAGAACACCGGGAAGGGTGTGGCGAAGACCTATTCAGAAGGGATGGTCACCGAATTGTATAAGGTATTCCTGTACCTGCCTTACGGCGGGGACAAGGACTATCAGATCACTTACGAGAAGCTCCGCACCGACGGTGTCTTCGGAGAATTCATGCTCGGACTGTTCTCGTACACTAGGAAGGTCCTGTGCAAGGAGATCGGAGAGAAGGGACCTTCGACCCCGAGCTCGTTCAACAAGGAGTTCAGAGGGATCGTCGACAGGATCCTGAAGGATGGTGCCGAGGAATACGAGAGGATCCCGAAGGAATGGCGCGGTACCACCAGGACACAGATGTCCTCGAAGGAGAGAGCATTGGTCGACATGGGCACCAAACTTGAGGCCCAATACGGTACGGCGGAGAAGCCCAAACCCGTACTGAACATCGACCCCAATGCCATAAAGCAGCATGTCAGCCCGCATCTCAAGACCGATATCGAGAGGAATTGGAACGTCGAGGCCAAGGACAGGATGGAATACGTCCCGTCAGGATTCACCAACCCCGATTACAGGTCGTTCTCAGAGCCTCAGCGCAAATTCTACATCTATTGGAGGGACCAGACCAGGAAGGGCAACTACGGGGAGACCGACTGGGGATACCTGTGGCTGTACCTCTGCGAACTGATCAACATGAAAGGCGAGCCCCAGGAGATGCTTGCTCAGATCTATGCGCTACACAAGGCATACGGCGGTGCTGATGAAGAGAACCTCACCGGTAAGACCTGCTTCGAATACGCCATAGTTCACAAACTGGCCATACCCGAACCTTCAGTATACGAGTCGAACATAACCGCCTGTCTGGTCGTGGAGCAGTTCCTGAAGGGGATGCCCACCAGGATGGATAGGAACCTGCTCATGTTCCTCTCCGGGATCAACGACAAGACCCTGGCCAGGGAGTTCGATGACGACTGCGTCGGAATAGTCTGCATGACCCTTGAAGCCATCGAGAAGAAGATGGAATCTGAAGGCACGACAATAGAGGAGTACTGCGACGCCGAGAAGGTCCCTGTGGCGATGACCGTCTTCAACGGTCTGAAGTACTTCAAGGAGATTAGGAAGGCCCGCTTCACCTATCGCAACTATATCTACTGTGCAGCGTTCGACAATTCACTCAAGGACATCGTCAAGAGCACTTTCTCAGCCGTCCGTATGAAGAGGACCGGCAAACCCGTCAAAGTCACCAAGTTCACCGCCTTCGGAATGGACTGCAAGGACCTCCTGACGAAGACCGTATCCGCATGGTACGAGAACAAGGAAATCGCTGAGATCAAGGAAAGGGCGAACAACCTGGTCCTAGACCGCGATGCCGTGTCCGGAGCACAGGCCGCACTGAGGGATGTCACCCAGATGATGAGATCCAATGAGGAGATCGTGGAAAAGAAGCCGGAACCCGCTGAATCGCCTCTGAAGGTCACCGAAAAGATCACAGGCACCTGGGCTGATCTCGTCGGAATGTTCGATGACAAGCAAAGAGGATATCTCGTGGCCACTCTAGAAGGCAAGGGCAAGCAGTTCCTGAAGGACAATGGATTGGTAGCATCCAGAGTCGAGGATTCCATCAACGCATTGGCCATGGATCACATCGGCGACAACATCGTCGAGGACGGTACCGTCTTCGAGGAATACGCAGGGGAATTGAAGGCCGCTCTGAAATGAATTAAAGCAGCATCCTGATCGCTCAAACAACGATAACGGTATATGCGCGTTCGCTATCTCCTTTTTTATTAGGAGCCTGCCTTGATGACTACGACCGTACCGAAAAGGACCCTTATTACCATGATGAACGCACTCTCCTCGGGAGTTGTACCCAGGAGAGGGTTGGAATACATCGCAGTAGGAAGGAAGAAGGAGACGGAGACGTTCGTCAACGATCTCGAAGACACTTCTCAGGGCGGAGGCGCATTCAGATTCATCTCCGGACGTTTCGGTAACGGTAAGAGCTTCATGACGCAGATGATCCGCAATTACGCTATGGATCAGGGATTCGTCGTCATGGATGCCGATCTTGCCATCAACAGGAGGCTCACCGGTTCCAAGAAGGAAGGTCTCAACACCTACATGGAACTAGTCAAGAACATGGCCTACAAGGCAAGGCCCGACGGGGGCGCCATGGAACCCATCCTCCAGGGATGGGTGATGGACACCAAGGAGAAGCTCGGCGATTCCGCAACGAGAGAGGACATCGCCAAGGCCATGCGTGCCGATGTTGCAGACCTGTCAAGTCTCCAGAACTTCCAGGATTTCATGAGGGTCGTCGTGTGCTACATGAACGACTTCCTTGACGAGAAGGACGATATCACGGCGCTGAGGTGGTTAAAAGGAGAGCTGGACCTGAAGAAGGAATCCAGGAAGAGCCTCGGAACCAACCTCGTCATCGACGACAGCAACTGGTACGACATCATCAAGATCTGGACAGGTGTCGTGAGATGCCTCGGGTTCAAGGGAATGATAGTATTCATCGATGAGGGTGTCGTGCTGTACAAACTGCAGAACAAGGTATCCAGGTCGAACAACTACGAGCGTCTCCTGACGATGTTCAACGACATCATGCAGGGAAAGACACAGTACCTGTCCGTCTACGTCTGCGGTACGCCGGAGTTCATCGAGGACCCCAACAGGGGGCTGTACAGCTATGAGGCACTCAGATCAAGGCTCGTTGCCGGACGTTACGAGAACGGTTTCGACAACTACCTCGGGCCCATAATCAATCTCAAACCTCTGACCAACGAGGAGGTCTTCGTCCTTCTCGGTACGATCAAGGACTTTCACGAGCAGAGATACGAATACGAATCCGGAATAACGGATGACATGCTGGAGACCTATCTGAAAACGGTCATGGCCAGTGTCGTATCCTCCACCATGCTGACTCCCAGGGAGATAACCAGGGACCTGATCAGTCTCCTCGACACCATGCATCAGAACCCCGACCTGGAGTTCCTTGACCTGGTGGAAGGAAGGGTCATCAATGCGGATTCCAACCCCGACGACGAGATCATCGAGGACCTCGACGTATGACCGACTACTTCGATAAGCTGCCGTGGTTCGTAAAAGAGTACATCCATAACTGCAGATGGTCAGGGTTCAGGGAGATCCAGAACCAGACCTTCGAGGCATTCTATTCCACGGACGATCATATCCTGGTCTCTGCCGGTACATCCTCGGGAAAGACCGAAGCTGCGATGTTCCCGGTCATCGGTTCGCTTTACAACAACCCGCCAGAGAGCGTCGGTGCACTCTACATCGGACCGCTGAAAGCCCTCATCAACGATCAGTTCGAGAGGATGGGGCCTGTGCTCGGAGAATCCGAACTGAGGATCATAGGATGGCACGGGGACATAAACAAATCATCGAAGGATAGGCTGGTGAACGATCCGCAAGGAATCCTACAGATCACCCCCGAATCACTTCAGAACATCCTCTCCTACAATCCCGAAGAGGTGGAGAGACTGTTCAAGGACCTCAGGTTCATCATCATCGACGAGGTCCATGCGTTCATGGACTCCGACAGGGGACTTCATCTTCTATGCTGCCTTCAGAGACTTGAAATGCTGGCACACTGCGAACCCAGGAGGATCGGTCTGTCCGCCACCATATCGGACAGGGATGCCGCAGCGGAATGGCTGAAGGCCGATACCGGAAGACATGTGAGCATCGTCTACGACAAGGAAGGGAACAAGCGCAACATACGCATCAAGTACAACGCCTTCCCGATGCCTGATCAGGAGACCGACAGCGTCGACAGGAAGAAGGCGATCACATCATACTATCTGGATCTGTTCAGGGAGACCCACGGATACAACTGCATCGTCTTCACCAACAGCAGGCACAGTGCCGAGATGGCAGCGAAATCCCTGAGGATAGTCGGCGATAGGAAAGGATATCCGGACGAGGTAACGATCCATCACGGAAGCATATCGAAGGAATACAGGAAGATCGCAGAGGACAGGCTCAAGGACCCTACAAGGAAGACCACAACCGTTTCCACGGTCACGTTGGAACTCGGTATTGATGTCGGGGACCTGGACAGGATCATACAGATCGATGCGCCCTACACCTGCTCCGGTCTGGTACAGAGGATGGGACGTTCCGGAAGGAGAGGGAACGGACAGAACCTTATCCTGATGTGCAACGAGGATGCACAGGAATGGTGGGCGACCTTGGACGGCGTATCTATGAGCCTGATCAAGGCGATAGCCATGTCTGAGCTCGTGCTCAACGAAGGATGGACCGAACCTCCAGAGGGACACACGCTTCCCTTCGGACTCCTGTACCACCAGACGATGGAGTACCTTCGCTCCGGGATCGGATGCAAGTTCTCCACCCTGGTCTCCGATGTCCTTTCCATGTATCCGTTCAGGGACATCTCCAAGGAACAATACAGGCTCATGGTGAGGCATCTGGTGAATCTGGATCATCTTGAAATCATGAGCGATCAGACCATCCTCATCGGCAGCAAAGCGGAGAAGGTCGTCTTCAACCGCGATTTCTGTTCGGTGTTCACCACCAAGAAGGAGGTGCTCGTGAAGTACAACGGACGCACCGTGGGTTCCATCCAGAACATGCCCCAGGAGGATGACCTCATCCAGTTGGCCGGACGCGTATGGAGGGTCATCAAGGCATCCAAGGAGAAATCCACTGTCGAGGTGGAGGAATGCGACGGGGATGCGGCGAACCCATGGAAGTCGGGTACCCCTCCGACCCACACCAGGATCATGAAGAAGATGCTTGAGGTCCTAGAAAGCGATGACGACTATCCTTATCTTGATGAGCCAGCGAGACAGCGTCTGGAGGAGAGCAGATCCATAGCAAGGACTAACGGCATGACTGTTATGTTCTCCGAGAGGAAGGGCGGATACAGGATGTATCCCTGGTTGGGAACCAAGCAGTTCGACACGTTGAGAAAAGTGCTGCAGAAGGTCATCGGGACCGATTCTATCCGTGCATATCAGCCGTACTACATCGATATCCGCACCAAACTCTCCGAGGACCAGATCATCGACAGGGTGTACGACTATCTGGAGCACAGGGACCTTGCAGCCTTGGTATATGACGACGATCTCATCAAGTTCGGCAAGTATGACAAGTACGTCCCGGAATCACTCATGGTGAGGGAATACATCGCCGACAGGCTGGATACCGAACTGGAACTCTGAATCATAGGTCCAGGATACCCTGTCACATGCAACGGGACCGGAACAGGTCCCACGAACGCCTTATTATAAATGAAGTCTTCACGTGACGCATGCAGGTTTCCAAAAGGATAAACGACATTCCCATGTCGGGTATCAGAAAGATGTTCGACCTCGCAGGTCCGGACTCCATCAACCTAGGTCTTGGAGAGCCGGATCTCGCACCGCCGAAGGAAGCTATCGAAGGAATGAACAGGGCAGCATCCGCCGGACGCAACAAATACGGTCCCACCGCAGGTATCCCTGAGCTCAGACAGGCAGTGGCCGACAGGTTCAGGAAGTACGGCGACATCAGCGGATCCAACATCATGATCACGCCCAGCGGCTCATCGGCCCTTCTGGAGATCACCATGAGCGTGGTGAATCCCGGAGACGATGTGCTGGTCCCCAGCCCCGGATTCGTCATCTACGGCCCCCATGCCCAGTTGGCAGGAGGGACATTCACGGAATACAAGCTCACCGACGGGGACTTCCAGCCGGACATCGACGACATCCAGTCCAAGATCACCTCCAAAACGAAGATGCTGGTGGTCACCAATCCCTCCAATCCTACGGGAGGAGTTCTCAACGAGCAGAGCTACAAGGCGCTCTGCGACATAGCGGAGGACAAGGATATCACGATCCTTGCAGACGAGGTATATGAGTCGTTCATCTACGAAGGCAAGCACTACTCCTTCATGAACCAGCTCGACAAGGCTATCGTCGCCAGCGGATTCTCAAAGATGATGGCCGTGACCGGATGGAGGATGGGCTTCCTTTGCGCCAGCGAGGAGATGATGGAATACCTGATCAAGATGCAGTACCACGTATGCGCCAGCCCCAACATGCCGGCCATGTACGGTATACTCGACGCCCTCTCTAGCATCGACCCCTACCTGGAGAACGCCAGGAAGGTCTACAAGGCCAGGAGGGACCTGATCTGCAAGAGGATCAACGACATACCCGGGATGAGCATACAGCCTCCGAAGGGGGCGTTCTACGCCTTCCCCTCCTTCGACCTTGACATGAAGTCGCAGGAACTAGCGGGAGAACTTGTGAAGGCAGGATTGATATGCACCCCGGGATCGGCCTTCGGTAAATACGGCGAAGGACACCTGAGGTTCTCATACGCCGCGGACGAGACCAAGATCGACAAGGGTATGAATATCCTTGAATCCACAATGAAGAAACTGAGATGATAGCATGGCAGGAGAATTGGATCCCAACGCAAGTCTCTTCGGCGAGCCCGAAGAGGAGAAGAGCCCGGAAGAGCTTCTGAACGAGTACGCCTTCGGCAAGAACCCCAACAGGGCGGTCGCCATGGAGGAGCTCTTCGGAAAGAGGCTCATGGCCGACACCCTGGCGGACGACAAGTTACCAATCGAGGGGAAGATGTCGTTCATCTTCAAAGCAACGGCGCATGGCGTATTGGACATGATAATGGAATGCCTCCAGCCCGAGTACAGGGAGGAGGTCGCTACGAGTCTCGATTCCTTCATAGGATTGAATCTGGTAAACCACAGGTTCAAGGTCGATCTGGTCAACGCTGTCATGGAGGAGCTCCAGAAGGTGCAGCAGGACCCCGAGGAGTCCGATGAGAACTTCGAGGAGAGGCTCATGGCCATGGAAGAGGGCTGGTGGGAGATACCCCAGCCGATCCTGAACGGTCGCAACCCCAACGACGCTATCAGGGAAGAGATGGGAAAATACGGATTGAATCAGTGATGTCTGGAGAATGGTTCACAGCTTCTGCTCCCGGGAAATTCGTGGTGCTCGGAGAGCATTCGGTCGTCTACGGTAAACCTGCCGTGGTCCTTGCGACGGATCGCAGGATAACATGCAGCGTACGCAGGAGCAGAAGGAACACCCTCAACGGGGACTATCTGGATTTCAGCAGGCAACCCCACTTCAACTACCTCACGAGGGACATGAACCATTGTCTCGATTTCCTCACCGTCAGTGAGATCCCCTCCGGTTCCGGAATGGGATCCTCGGCAGCCCTGTCAGCTGCATTAGCCTTGGCCATACGTTCCGAGAGAGGCGAATTCCCTACGGAACTATTCTTGGTAGAGGAGGCTTACGGGGCGGAACTGCATGCTCAAGGTAATGGTTCCCCCATGGATGCCTCGGCATGCGTGCACGGCGGAGGTATCGCGATCAACGTGGACGATGGCGGGAAGGAACTGTGGACCATATCCCGCAACAACAGGACATGGAAGGTCACCGACATCGATGTCCCGAAGCTGTCTTTCGTCATCGGTAACACCGGAATCAAGGCTCCTACCGGACCTCAGGTCGACAAGGTCAGGAGGTACATGAACAGGAACGGGTTCGCAGCCGACATAATTGATGAGATGGGCGATGTCACCATGGAGGGATACGACGCCCTCAGGAAAGGGGACTGCGAAAGACTCGGCCGTCTCATGACGCACGACCACAAACTGCTCTCCATCCTCGGAGTCTCATGCAAGGAGCTGAACACACTAGTCAATGCTTCGCTACCCTACTCATACGGTGCCAAGCTCACCGGTTCCGGCGGAGGAGGATGCATGGTCGCACTCACCGACAGACCCGAGAAGGTCGCGGAGATCATAGAATCAAGGGGCGGGACCCCATACATTATCAGGAGCGGATCCGAAGGGGTACGCATGGAAGCAGGGGTCGCCAAGGGTACCCCTATGGAAATACCTATGACCAGGTGATCACGGAATGGGAATCATAGAGGACGAGATCGCAAGACTGATGCAGAAGTGCATCAGCTGCGGAAAATGCACACCGAACTGTCCTGCGAACAAATACGGAGGAGTGGATCCTCACGAGATCATGATCGGAGGCGACGATGATATCTCCACATGCATCCTATGCGGTACTTGCTCACAGGTCTGCAGAAGGACTGACCCGTTCACCGTGATGAGGGATCTCAGGGCTCTCGCCAAGGACCTTCATGTTTCGGAGACGTACAAGTCCACGGGATTGGCGATGCCTCAGGCGGACCATCCATCCCGCACCGATCTCAACTACGATTGGGACGGCGACGATGCATACATCATGCCCGGATGTGTGGTTCAGTGCAAAGCGCCCTATCTCGAATACGCGGCGATGCTAGCTGTGAAGGCGGTAGGTAAGACATGCTCCGAACTGAAGGATTCCGGATGCTGTCTCCGCCCTCCGCAGTTCAGGGAGATGCAGGAGACCGAGAGGCATGACAAGATCGTGAAGATGATGAGCAATGCCAACGGCAAAGAGGTCATCACCCTGTGCGGAGGATGCACCGATGCCATCGTCAGGAACGGTCTCGATACGACGAACATGATCGAGTTCCTCTACGCCAACATCGACAAGCTCCCGAAATTCGACAGGAAGTTCAAGATCGCTCTGGAACCGGGATGCTCGTGTATGCCCATCAAGAAACAGATGATCGCCATTGTGGAAGCAATGGGTCTGGAGTTCGTGAACAACGGCATGGGCTGCTGCGGAAAGGAATCTCCTCTGGCAGAGGAGATGATGGCCGACAGGGAGAAGGAATGCGGCAACGGATGCATGATCATTGTCGCCTGTCCCAAATGCTTCACCAAATACGATGCACAGCCCGACGGTATGCCCGTTCTGTTCCTGTCGGAACTCGTGGCATGGGCGAACGGACACACAGAGACGTTCAAGTATCACAACATCCCGATCGAATCGGACGATGAGGATTTCTACAAACCGAGGTTCGACGGATTCATACCCAAAGAAAGCAAAGGTATGCGTTGGTGAAAAGGTAAACAGGCGGGCATCTGCCCGCGCATTATTTCGGCTTTCAGTAGAAGTCTACAGTCTCCTCGAACGTGACAATCATGATGCTCTTCTGCTCGAGTTCCTTCTTGAGCTTGTCGCAGATCTTGTGGACGCTATCGAGGTCGAATCCTGCGAGATCGATGACCATGGATGTCTCGGAATCTATAGATCCATCGTCATCCCTCCAGGCCCCAGTGGCCTTGGATACTGTCAGTCCGTCACCATAATCCATGATGATATTGCTTGCCAGGAGGACGGCCTCATCATAATCATATGAGCTTAGTGACCAGCGTGTTGGTATCGATCTTGCTTGAGAAGTGACCATAATGAT
>CALAVG010000313.1 GCA_937892275.1 uncultured Methanomicrobiales archaeon
CTTGGCCATACGTTTCCCATATGCCCCATTGTCCACGATGAGGAGCTTACCTCCCTCAGGGATGCAAGATGAGATCATCGCCTCATCTCCTGCTGTTCCGGAACCTCCGAACAATACGGTCTCCACACGACCGGGTTTACCGACCAATAACGAGAGTTCATCAGAGATCCACCCCGTGATGTCACCGAACTCATTCTCACGAGGACATATGTCAGGCTGTACCTGTGCATATTTCACGCTGTCCGTGGTTGTTGCCGGCCCAGGGTTCAACAGGACCTCACGACGGATATTACGGAGCGACTCGTTCTCCTTTATGTGAGGATAGATAATGTCTACTGCCCTCTTGAGGTGGTTCTCATCGTCGATCTCACACCAAGTATAGAACTCCACCTTGCGGACATTGATCGGACTGCCAGATGAGGATACTGCAGACATCGCCACCTCATACTCCATCTTGGGTATATCGTTCAGATGCTCGTTCATGTAGACGACCATCTTATCCAAGGTGCATCTGGTCAGTTTGGTTATCCCCACCAATTCCGAGAAGACGGATTCCAGTTCCTCCTTCTTCTTGGAATGCTTCATCAGGACCTCGTCCCCATCGACCTGAAGATACACCTCATCACCTGAGTTCGTCTTTCCGGAAGATAGAATAACATCCTTACGGACATCGTTGATCAGGACATTCAATCCTATGCTGTCGTACAGGAGATCGGATTCCAATATCAGCGCCTGCTCCTTGACATAAGGAACACACACGGCCAACGTCCCCATACTGCCTGTTCCTGTGTAATTCGCATTATGGGCCAATGTGATGCATGGGTACTTCTTGGCCAATTCCTCATAATATTCCTTGCAATGACCCGTACCGATGATTATCTCCTCTATACCGGCTGCGATCAGTTTCTTCACAGACTGTTCAACTATCGGCGTACCGTCGATCTTTAGGAATCCCTTGGGCATGTCCTTCGTACGCTGACCGAGCCTGGAACCCAGACCTCCGGCCATGATTACTGCATGGGAGATCATTTCCGATGCTCCCTATA
>CALAVG010000314.1 GCA_937892275.1 uncultured Methanomicrobiales archaeon
GGAGTTCAGACGTGTGCTCTTCCGATCTGATCACGTCGCCTTCGCGGGCGGACCATTTGCCGTTCTCGGCCTCGCGGCCCACAACATGGATGGTAACAGTATCGTCAGGCAGGGTCTGATCGGTCAGGACCGACGGATCGGGCAGCTCGTTCACGAGCTCCTTAGGAGTCAGTGTGAGACGCACATCCACATCGTCGGCCAGGGAGGCCAGATCGCCGGATTTGGGGTTGAGCTTGTACCCGTCGCCGTCGCGTTCGACCTTGACGGTGCCGGTCTTTTCCTTCCCGTCCGAGCCGGTGTAGCTGTAGCCGGCGGTGGAGGGAAGCTCAAAGCCCTCCTCGAGGGTGATGTAGATGACGGGCTTATCCTTTTCCTTGTCTGCGCCGTTGATGGCGCCGACAGCACCCGCGCCCAGCTCCAGCGTCACATGGTTGCCGCTGACGGTGTTATTGCCCTTGGCCACATCGGCGTTGGCCTCCGCCTCGGCGGATTTATTCGCGGATGCGTCGCCGTTGGCGTCCAGAGCGGCGGAGGCGACGTTCTTCAGGTAAACGCCTTGATCGACGGGATGCTGGGTATCACCGGTCATCCAGAATTCTTCCCAGACCAGGATGCCCAGCTCGTCGCAGATCAGCTTGAAGGCGCGGGCGTAGGCCTCGCAGACACCCTGGTGCTCCACAAGGGCACCGTAGATGTTCCACGCGTTGCCGGTGTCAGTGTGCTTATAGGACATGGTGCTCACCAGGTAGTCGTGGATGGCGAGGACCTTGGAGTACTCCGTGGTGCAGGACATGAGCCTCTTCTCCAGCGGGATGATGGAGTCGAGGATCTCCGCGCACATGGAATGGTAATCTTCGGGAGTCATGGTGTAGGAGAACTCCACCTTCCCGTCCGTCCATGGGGTGTATGTCTTGGGCATCATCAGCAGATCCTGCCTCTCGAACCTCACCGCCCTGTAGGCATCTGATATTGCCCTCATATCGGTGACGCCGGTCTCGATGACCTCGTCGAATGATTCCAGCGCTTCGACGATCAGGTCGTAGACCTTCTTCCCGTCGGCGGTGAGCTTGTCATAATAGTAATAGCTGGCACAGCGGAATCCGTACGCCCCGTCGGCACCCGCGGGAGGGATGAAGGCGGAGGTCTGGACCGAAGGCAGTTCTACGTTGGCGGAGATCCTGTCGGGGACATGGCTCTCGGAGAACTTCTTTCCGCCGATGACGGTGTCCGATCCGACCAAAGAGTACTTAGTGGATACGGGACCCGTTGATCCCCCGTCGGGGGTGGGGTCGTTCCACGTCACGTCCATGTCGTACCACTTGGATCCGACCATG
>CALAVG010000315.1 GCA_937892275.1 uncultured Methanomicrobiales archaeon
TCGCCTTGAGGACGGGTTCGCGGTACTCCGGGATGGCGACGACGGTCTCGACGGAATCCTCCGGGGACGTACCGTTCTTGAGACAGTACTCCTCCAGGGCATCGGCGAATTCGTTCACGACCTCGTAGAGGCCCTCTACGTATCCTTGGACATATCCATCGGCATAGCCTTCGGCGTATGCTCTGGTAAATGCTTTGGCAAATTCTCCGGTAAAGCCTTTGGCAAGGCCCATCTTTAAACCTTCTTCGTAGGCCTTCTTCCAGATGATCTCGCGTTTTTCGGCGAAAGCATACATGTCATTACCTCTGTGTAACCTGAGTTTGCCAGATATCACAGATACTGGCACACTGCGTGCCGGTGCACCGTGGCCGGCGCCCGGCTTTTCCTCCCCTCAGACGGGGGACGGGGATGGCCGGTCCATCCCGGTGACTTTAGAGAGGGCACGCCGCAGGATGTTCCTCGCGGCGTTCACGTCCCTGTCCGCTACGTATCCGCAGAAGGGGCATGAGTGTACCCTCACATCAAGTCCTTTCTTCACGATGCTGCCGCATTGTGAACACTGCTGCGATGTGTCCTTGGGATCCACCCGGATCACGCCACGACCGGCGCTCAAAGCCTTGTCCTCGATCCTTCTTACAAGTGCCCCTAGGGACGCATCGTTGTACCCGTTGGTCATTCTGCGGCTCTTGGATTTCCTCCGGAGCGCTTTGACCGACAGGTCCTCGATCCCGATGATGTCGTGATTGTTCACGATGTACGCCGAGATCGTTTCTATGTTGTTCTTCCTGTGGTTGTTCAATTTCTCATAGATGTGGTTTATCCTGGCACGTATCTTCCTGTGTCTCTCGGACCCTTCCGTCGTTCTGCTGAGCTGTCTCTGCTGTTTCGCCAGGTTCTTGGATATCTTCGCGAACATGTGGTCGTTCGGGAACACCGTGCCGTCGGACAGCGCGACGATGTTCGACACGCCTATATCCACACCGACCGGACCCTTTGATGGTTCCTTATGTTTCTTCGGTACATCCTCGTACGTGATGGATGCGGTATACTCGAAGTGGGTGCCCTTGTCCTTCCGTTTGATGGTACAGGTCTTCACGGTCCCTTGTATCC
The DNA here is from genome assembly GCA_937892275.1 of uncultured Methanomicrobiales archaeon. GTDB lineage: Archaea > Thermoplasmatota > Thermoplasmata > Methanomassiliicoccales > Methanomethylophilaceae > Methanoprimaticola. The sequence goes on from CALAVG010000315.1 coordinate 1,111, forward strand.
TGGTCCTCTGGTTGTAGCACTTTATCAATCCGGGGACTTTGCCGAGCTTTAGCATCCGCTTGCGTTTCCTGTCCTTCTTCACACGTACGATGGAGAAATCCCTGTTCGTAGGATAGGTGTACGAATTGAACCTCCCCTGTTCGCGGTGCCGCGGGAAATGGTCCCCGTGCATCTTCATCTCCATGGTCTCAAGGATCAGCGTCCCGCAATCATTCTTGTGTACACCCAATGTTTTCTCACACGCCTGGATGACACGTTTGGACGTCTCGTTGAGGGTGGTGGAGTATGCGGACCCCACAAGGGGATCGATGTGCCTCAATGCGGTGCCCCTCCTGTTGAGGTGGAACACCGTGGGTAGTTTCCCATTCTTGGAGTAGTGTTTTTTACAGAAACCGAC
>CALAVG010000316.1 GCA_937892275.1 uncultured Methanomicrobiales archaeon
TGGTGGCGCCTCTCCAGATTATAGAACCCGATCCACCTCAGGATCGTACGTCTGGCTCCTTCCAGGGTGTCCATCCTTCCGAACTGCCTTATCTCCCTGACGGCACTGCCGTGGGATCTCTCGATCTTGCCTTGGGTCTGGGGATGCTTCACCCTGCCCATGATGTGATCGATGCCGTTCTCCCTGCACCATTCGTCGAGTCTGCCCTTCCCTTTGCCTCCGCTGACGGAATAGAACTCGGTCCCGTGGTCGGAGAGGATCTGCCTGGGCTTTCCGAAAGTGGCCACCACCTCCTCGAGGAGATCTATCACATCATCGGCGGAATGGTGGTCGGATACCTTCACTCCCAGTATGCATCTCGACCGGTCGTCCAGCACCCAGATGGAACAGATCAGATTGCCCTTGGCGTCATGGCACCAGTCCTTGTAATCTATCTGCAGCAGGTCCAGACTTGCAGGACGCTGGAAGTGCCCGTACGATTTCCCGTAGACCCTCACCTCCTTCTCCTTCGCGAGATCCGCTTCGCGTACGATCCGGTCTATGGTGCGGCAGCACGGGAGTTCGAAACCCTCCGACGCCAGAACGGCACGTATCTTGGCCGATCCGTAGAAGGGATATTGCTTCCTGATCCCGACTATCCTGTCCCTGGTCTCCTTCGGCACGATATAGCGGATGTTATGGGGACGGTTGGACAGGGAACGCATGACCTCCTCGCGGGTCATCCCGCAGCCGTGGGACATCCCCAGGGCCCTCCATTCCCCGAGGATGGTCGACCATTTGTGTACGAAGCTTTTACTCACCTTGTACTGTGCGGACACCTTCCCGAGGGAGCGGTTGCCGTCGACGACGGCCTCGGCGACCTTGTACCTCAGGTCCGTGTAGACCATCCCTGTACCGGGACGGACCTTCGAATCCCATTTCGAACCGGTCTCCTGCCGGATGCGGTATTCCATTGTTTTATAGTCGCTCACTGATAAGGGCTTGGGACTTCCTGTCATTGTTTAACCCACTGTCGGCACGGAGTCCCTCCTTTTGAGCGCATCGGTTCCCCGGAGGAGTTTGCATTTGCTCTCGGAACCTGTTCTCGAACTCGGTAGTTAGAACAACCCTCGGCAGTTCGCTGCAGACCATCGGCGAGAAGGCGTTCTACGGTTCCATAATCACCGAACTCGCCATCCCCGACAGTGTGACCTCCATCGGCAAGGCAGCATTCGAAGACCTGCCCATAGAGACCCTGACCCTTGTTCTAACGACAGACTTCGTGGACGACAATAACCTATCGTCGATTATGGATATTAAACCACCTCGGATTCCGTCCCCGATCGCGCCCCGACCCCCGATAAAAGGGGTCGGGGCGGGTCACAGATACCCCATTCTTCCACCGCCGGCCCGGTGCCGAAGGGGATCCGCATAGCTCCCGCTGGAACATGTGCATCCCCCGTCCCCGGAAAGACCTTCACGTACACGGAAGGGGGAACATCAGCCAATCCATGAACACATCCATGGGTTTCCTGTATCCCAGGGACTGGTGGGGCCTCTCCAGATTATAGAACTCGATCCACCTCAGGATCGTA
>CALAVG010000317.1 GCA_937892275.1 uncultured Methanomicrobiales archaeon
GAGGGACAGGTCATCATCAACGCACATTCCAACACCAAGTTCGTGGAGGATGTCGTGAGGGCAGTCCTGGACAACTTCGTCAAGAAGTTCACCGACCTTCCAGACGATGTCTATGTGGACGTCATAAGCGATTCCGAGGAATCTATCCACAAGCATGATGCATACGCCGAGAGGGAGGCCACCCTGGGCGAGCTGCGTCAAGAGAACCTTTGATACCATCACTATCAAAAGGGGTTGGCAGATCATTTGTCAGCCCCTGTTCACAATCCATCAATTAAATTGGCGATTGAAAATCGTAAATGAAGAAAAATGACCAGTGACAAAAACGAGCGGCAAAGACTCCGAGGATGAGTGCAAGGACTGAAAAAGTGCGACATTCATTCTTAATTGCTAATAGGAGCGAATGCCGCATGAGATACATTGGTTTGGATGTACATAAGGATAATATCACGGCTTGCGTGCTCACGAGCACCGGCAAGCCGAAGTTCGAGAAGGATTTCATCAAGGATTCAGAATCCTGGAATCTTGACGAGCTGATGGAATACGGTGACAAGGAAGGATTCTGCGTCATGATGGAATCTGGGAACTACGCCTATCCGCCGTACAGGTTCTTCACGGACCGGGGCGTGGAGACGATAATCGTCCACGCCCAGGCGCTGAAGATGATCACACAGTCCGACAAGAAGACGGACAAGAAGGATGCGTACACCATCGCCAGGATGCTCAGGCTGTACAAGCGCGGGGAGATGGACCTGCAGATATCCTATCTGCCCACGCGCGAACAGTGCGAGCTCAAGGACATCTGCAGATACCGTGAGGAATTATCGACGAAGATCGGCGATGAGACAAGACGGATTAAGTCTCACATGGCCAGGAACTGTGAGCATCTTCCGAAATCGTACGACGACTTCCAGACACGGAGGGCAAGGAACTATGTGAGATTCAACTTCTCCTCGGATCTCACGCTGATGCTCAGGATGGCCGATCTGGAGAGGCTGATGGCTGAAAGGGATTCGGTCAAGAAGGAGGTCGAATCCAGGCTCCCGGATTCGAGAGAGGTGGAGATACTGATGACAATTCCGGGCATCGCCAGGCAGACCGCGGTCCAGATCATGTCAATGATCGTGGACATCGACAGGTTCGAGGATTCGGAGAAACTTTGCGCATACTTCGGAATGGTTCCGCGTGTGAGGGATTCCGGCGGCAAGGAACATCACGGCCACATGACCAAGGCCGGTGACAAGATGATGAGGATAATTATGGAACGTGTGACGGAGACTCACGTTCGCAACTGTGATTCGTCGATCACCAGGTATTACAAACGCAAGTGCCCGGAGATGGGTACGAAGAAGGCGCTCATAACGGCATCCAGGAAGATGCTGGCAGTCATATTCGCGATGCTGAAGTCCGGTTCGGACTTCAGGCTCGCAGCTTGAATCGATACCCGATTCAAGCCTAACTCCCGACTTCCGATGCCGTTCATGGGATGCAAGGTCCGAGGTTTTACTGCCGTCGCTTCTTTTTGCGGCTTTGACCGCCTTGAAAAATTACGGAGTCGACCGACGACCAGGCACGAAAAGTCATCTTACGGCCATCCGGACCGTCTAAAGTAAATTGCGTTGGCATAACAGGATCGGTGGGTCGGATGCGGGAATCTCCCAGCGTAAGCTATAAACAGCGGATAGAAACATGCGGTTTTATCGCTCGTTTTTCTATTGACGCAATAGTACGATTCACTTCTATTATTGTCAATCGAGTTTAAAGCATTAGCTAAGACATCGCTTCATCTGGGCTGATGAAGCGCGTATAGAAGTATCGATGTGGCCGAATGTTCAGAGGACCGGGCATTTTCTATCCGCAGAGATCAGCTGCATTGTGGTGTTTCGACCAGAATCCAGACCAGATCGTTTCATTTTGTCAACGCAGACAGTGCTGCAAAAAACGGCGAAAACAAAGGTCAGGATTTGTCCTCATCCTACTCCCTCATCAACTTCTCAAGAATAGAAAGGTCTCTGGTTGACCAGTACAGAATGTATGATGTCCAGCAACTTATTTGCAGCCGCCATCATTGCTACTCCTCCTGCAGATCTTGTCTTCACCGAATTGTACATTTTAGAAATTTTAGATTCCTTGCACCAACGCATGTGTGAAGAAACAGCCCTTTCCAGGATCTTTCTCATCATCGGATCCCCTTGTTTGGTGATGCGACCGTGATGAATAGTTTCACCACTGTCTCTAACCCTGGGTGCCATGCCGAAGTATGAACGCATGGAATCCGCATCGGGAAACCTCTTGATGTCCACAATCATGGACATCAACTCCATCGCAGATAGTTTGCCTATTCCGGGAATAGTCATCAACAATTCCACAGCTTTGGTATCGTACTGGCATTTTTCCAGTTCCTTCTCTATCGCTTTACCCCTCTCCACATAGAATGCTTGTTGACGGAGAAGTTCTTGGAGTGTAAAATCATCACCGAATTCCGTGATGATGAATTGCTGAACCCTTTTAGTTCCTAAATCGGGTCTATCTCCGAATATTTCGACGGGCAGGTATTCGGAGTTAATGCGCATATGGGATCTCATTCTCTGGCTTATAACAGAAAGATTATCTGCAACATCTTCTCTAAGACGACAAAGGTCTCTGAACACCCTTTGTTCATCCCTAAGGATGAGGGATGGCGTGAGGTCTATCTCACCCTTATCCATTAACCTAAGATACCAAGCTATGGTTCTGGAATCATGTTTGTCGGTCTTCTTGTTGCATTTGGTTATTGCCACAAGATCTGTAGGCCTAACTAGATCGCTGGTTATCCCACGACCTATCAGATAGTTATGAAGATCTATGGAGAATGTAAAGGCTTCTCCTAGAACTCTGTATTTCTTTCCTTTCATAATGTTGATGAGCACATCCATTCCTTCTGGAGTGGCTGGAAGCTCAACGAGCTTCCATTCTTTTCCATGCTCATCGGTTATACAGACAACAGCAATTTCTAAATGATAATCGATGCCTACGTAATACATGCGATTCACCTTGTTTCCAATTCATAGTTGAATCGCACAATTCATTATTCTTTCGGGAAGGGTATGTTATATCCCAATCGATGCGCAGTGATAAGGGCGAAGCCCGAATCACAAGCCAATTATGTTTTCATATGCAAACCTCTCTGTCGATAACGTCTGCAGGCCACTTATTGTCAAGTAAAAAGAAGGGTTTGGAGTTGGTAGAGAAGATCAATCAGTTGCCCTGACTGATCATCTCGAGCTGACTCATGACCTGATAGATCAACGTCCTTCCGTGCATGGGGATGTTGGGGTCATTCGCCAGATCGTCCAGGATGACGATGGCGCCGGTGGCACGGACATCCATGGGTTCCTTCGTGTCGAGGAGCCTTGCTTTTGCGTCCGTCGCGCCCTTCCTTATGTTTCTGGGAATGGATGTGTCTTCTGCGAGCATGTCGAGAACATCCGTGATCTGTTTGACTTTGTCTG
>CALAVG010000318.1 GCA_937892275.1 uncultured Methanomicrobiales archaeon
CATGCTCTGCATCGCCGCTCCCGCGATGGCCAGGCCGATACCGACCAAGATGGCGGTGAGCACACGCGGCATACGCTGTTGGAACACGACGTTGTCCGCTTGGGGATTCACTACGTTGTCGGTGATATGGTTCCATATCGTAGCATAGACGTCGAAGAAGTCGATCTGATATTCTCCGAGCGTGATCTTGTATCCCACTAGGATTAAGAACAGCAGAACGAACGCGCTGAGGAAGATCAGTTTGGAACGCCTCGATGCCTGATATTCCCTGAAGACGAACTCCTCATCGGTCTCGCCTTCCACCATTTCCAGTGTCTTGTTTAGACTGGCGCGGGATTTCAACTCTGTCAGGAATTGTTTGTATTTCATCTGAAAACCTCGCTGTGGAGCAATGATCCAACTATCTCGATGGAATCGGAGGTCATCTTGAACGATTTGACAAGACAGTTCTCGGATACCTCGATGGTGATGACGACCCCGTTCTCTGTGGTCTCATAGGTCTTAGTGCCAGTGGTGTCGTCGGAAGAGATCAGATGATAATTGAAGGGTCTCTCCTCACTGTCGAATATAAGGAAGAAGGAATAATCGTGTTTGCCGTTGCCGTCCTCCACAGCTATCTTGAAATCGTAGTTGTAGAAGGACCCGTTCTCCCTCACGGGTGTGCATACCGCATCGCCCGTCACCGCCGAGCCGTCGACCGTACCATTGACCGAATAGTTGTCCCGATGGGAATGGGGATCCGGATTCATGGTTCCCATAAGATCGGCCGATGCATAGAGCATGACCGCTCCCAACAGGAGTGCCAGCACCAGCATGGCCGCTGTAATATTGTTCATCTTCATCCGGATCCCTCGGGTTTCACTGGATATAGCCACTCTCGAGTCCGTAGAGGATGTTCCTCTCGTCGTCCTCTCCGCAGTACAGGAGGTTCATTCCCATGGTGCCCTCCTTTCCGCCATGCTCCTCTCCGTAGAAGCTCCACGAACCGTCGATACCGATGTATTCGCAGTATCCGTCCACGTATCCGGCGATGACGTCCTGTGCCTCTTTCTGCGTCTCCACTCCGAAGTATGCGAGGAACTGATCGTTGTACAGGTAGTAGCAGAGGATCAGCTCGTTGAGCACCGAGGATACACCTGAACTGAAGGAGTATCCGACTATGCACATCTTCAATTCGGGCATGTCCTTGGTACCGATCCTGTCGGACCAGGTCTTATAGATGTTCTTCATGTATGCGACGGACGCCTGTGCATCGTCGGTGGATCCCTTGGTGACCTGGAACGGTGTACCGATCATGTTGAACAGATTCTTCAGATGGTACTGCTGGTACATTGCGAGGATGCCTTCCTCGTCGATGGTGTGCATATCGACCTTCATGAGGCTGTCGATATCGGCGGG
>CALAVG010000319.1 GCA_937892275.1 uncultured Methanomicrobiales archaeon
AATGACCTTCTCAGGAGTAGGTCTTGATCTCATTCAATTCCGCATCGCGGAATGGAATCGGCATCTTCGACAAGGTCCTGCACCTGAAACTGTAGTTGCCTCTGACGATATGCTTTGATGTGACTTCGCAGGACTTGTTGAGTGTCCTTCCTTTGACGAATGTGCCGAGCCATTTCATCCACGCGAGGTAGTGGCATAACCACTTCGTGGATACGCCTCTGAACCTATGAAGGAACGACCTGGCCTTTGAATGCAACGCGTTCACCTTATTGAGGCCTTGGTGGGAAGCGGGGACGAAGCGGTTGTGCACCGCTACATTGAGTTCATCCAGCACCTTGGGGTATGAGTTCAACCGATCCGTGTTCACAATGGCCCCTTCGCAGATCCTGTCATGAAGAGCATCGAACAATACCTGAGTGGTCGGCCTGGACCTGCAGCAGGCATCGAAGAAGAACTGATTCATATCGTCGATTCCGGTGACCACGCATATCTGCTCTGGACTGATGCCGTTCATCGACGCGGCACTGCCGCGTCTATAGGACATGCGGATTGGATCCTCCATCTCACGGAGTCTCTTTCCGTTGAAACTGATTCCTTTGAAGCTCTCGCGGAAATACTCCTCGTCGAGTTGCATAGTGCAGCCAGAATTGAGCTGAAAAGAGGGGATGAATTGCTATACGGCCTCCATCATCCTGACCCTCATGTACCAACTCGTCTCCAATCCGACCTCAAGCTTGTCAGCTATCTGTTGGCAGGTGTAGCAATTGACGAAACATTCCGCGAACTCATACCACTTCTCGATCTCGAGTTTGGTGTTCCCCAACAGGGAGCCCGTGGATGAGAACGTCTGCGTCAATCCGCAGCATTTGCACTTGAACCTCTGGGTCCCTGCAGCGGTATGGCCGTTACGTACGTATTCGATACCGCCACAATTGCAGCACTTGCGCGCTGCATCCGGTATCTCTATGGAGATGAGTTCTCTATCGATCAGACTGCGAAGCTGTCTGATTGCAGCCCTCTTATCAGAATCGCTCATGTTCTCAAGAACGTCTCTGATCT
>CALAVG010000320.1 GCA_937892275.1 uncultured Methanomicrobiales archaeon
CGCTGGGGCCGTCAAATAGACAGTTGCAACAAAAGAGAATAAACAACAAATATGTATCACATTCTTAAATAACAGACAAGATGAAAAAGTTAATGATGACTATGATTGCAGCCGTCATGATGAGTTCGGCCGCATTCGCACAAGACAACCAGAAAGAGTGTAAGTGTTCCGAGAAGAAGGCTGATAATACTGAGATGGTGAAGCACCGTACTGACAAGATGGTGAAGAAGTATGGCCTCAACGACCAGCAGGCTGCCCAACTTCTGGAGGTGAACACCAAGTATTCCGACAAGATGGAGCCCCGCGGCCAGCACCACCATCCAGGCAAGGGCCGCCCCCCAAAGGATGGTAAGAAGATGGACAAGAAGACAGACGGCAATACAGGCGCCACCGCCCAGCAGACTCAGGAGAGTAAGCGTCAGGAACTGACGGAGGAGCAGAGGTCCAGGGCGAAGAGCTTCTCCCTGTCCGATCTTGTCCAGAGATCCGCCATCCCGTTGGGCTTGACTTGTATGATATTCTACTTCGGATACTCCGGCGTGCTGGCTTTCATAATGCAATACACCCAGGGAACCGCGATGGAGGAGGCCGGATACTACTTCTATCTGGCAGTAGCCGTGGGAACGCTGATATCCAGATTCACCACCGGGAGGATATACGATTCCCGCGGCGCGAATCCGGTCGTCCTCCCCGGATACGTATCATTCATAACAGGGATGATCATATTCGCCTCCACCGATTTCGTGCCCCTGTTCATGCTATCCGGGTTCCTGATGGGATACGGCATATCGATCATCTATGCGATCTGTCAGGCGATCGTCGTCACATCCAGTCCTGCCCACAGGTACGGTGTGACATCTGCGACTTTCGGTTCCCTCAGCGATATGGGATCGGGTTTCGGACCGTTCATACTCGGTTCGATACTGGCGGCGACGGGGTACCACCAGATGTACCTGATATGCGCCGGGGTCAGTTTCTGCAGCCTGTTCATGTATTGGGCCATCCACGGCCACAAGGAATTCAGAGAGAAGCACCCAGAAGGGTGCTAAAGGTTTTTATTGGAGTTATCGGTACGGTGGATTACCGGGAATTCTCCGTGGGCAAGTAGATCAGCCCGGTTAGATCGCTTCGTTCGCAACGAAGAGGCCGCGAGTTCGAATCTCGCCTTGTCCACTTCTTACCTCTAGCCAGACTGCTGATTTTCTAATCCGTTCAAATTCTGCCGTTCTCTGGTGCTTGTCTACCAATTTCGGGGGATTGTCCACCATCGGTTTCTGTAACAGATGGGACATTGTCCACCATCGATCCGGGGGTCTCCGAGGGAGTAACAGATGATTCATTGTCCACCATCGCCCTCTGAGAGGTGTCCTCCGGAATGCTCCCGACCGTGGATGATCCCGCGGGTCCGGTCGACCAGGTGGCCCTCGCCTTCTCGATCGCCATCCTGTTCTTCTGTCTCCCGTAGAACCTCTCGGTGGTCTTCGTCGTCGAATGCCCCATGAGCACACTGACCGAGGATATCTCGAGATCGCTGTCGAGGTATCTCTGTCCGAACGTCCTGCGGCATTCGCGGAGGTCGAAGCGGATATGGAGCTCGTCCTCGACGAGGTCCTTCATCCTCCTGAGGGAGTTCCCGCACATGAATCCGTTGGTGCGCATGTCACACGAGGGGAACAATGCGTTGGACGGACAGTCGTGCTCCATGACCCATCTTGCGCGTGCCCTGAGGTATCTTGCGATGACGGGCCTGACCTCCTCCCTTATAGGGACGAT
>CALAVG010000321.1 GCA_937892275.1 uncultured Methanomicrobiales archaeon
TGCTCTTCCGATCTTCGTCAAACTCTCCGAGACCAGATGATCCGCATCGGTCTTGGAATACTCATATGTGATGACCGAACCGCGTTGGGTGAGCTCATAATGGAATGTCGCCTTATCGGTATCGACATCCTTGTTCAGGAAGCACACTGGATCCATCTGGCCGATGTCCTTTTTGAAGCCTCCTGCTGTAGTGATGATGTCTGTGATCGCATAGCCGAACGACGTCTTACCGACATTGTTCTCACCCAGGACCACCATTTTGTCGAGGAAGTCCCCTCTTACACATTCCTTTCCGAAACGGTAGTTCTTCTTATCAGTGAGATCGATCTCCGTACGTTCCGAAAAACAGCGGTAACCTTCGACCCAAAATCTCACTAGCATACCAAGTCAATGGAATCTGGAATATATATGTAAAATCGTAAACACAATCCATATTAATCCCGCTTGGTGATTCCCGGGCTTTCACCCGGGCCTAGTGATATAATGGACCATATCTAAGTAAATGATTCTATCATCGGACCGCAATCTCTTACTGGGGTGCATCCGATGATCATTCGAGATCTTTGTAAAGGATCGCTGGCCTCCCTTCGTGCGATATGATGTCGCAATCTATCCCGTATATGTCTCTCATGTTCTCCTTCGTGATCACTTCGTCGACAGATCCGACACACTTTATCTTTCCTAGATATTCCATAGCGATGAGTTTGTCCGCATACTTCACAGTGATGCCCAGGTTGTGGCTGATCATTATGACCATGATATTCATACGGAATGCCAATTCCCTGAGCAATTCTGTCACGTACATCTGATGTCTTACATCCAAATTGGATGTTGGTTCATCTAGTATCAGAATTTCCTTCTCCTGTACGATGCCCCTTGCTATGGCCACTTTCTGCCGTTGTCCTGCGGACATATCACGATAGCTGCGCTGTGAGAATTCCTCTAGGTCCAGGGCAGACATCACCTTGTGGACCTTCAGTATATCCTCCGAGCTAGTCTTCAAGGTCTTCTTGTTCCCGCGACCAATCAGAATGGTCTCGAACACCGTCATGGAGAAAACATCTTCAGATGATACGGGAACATATGCGATCTTTTCGGCGACCTGCTTCGAGGACATAGTTGAAACATCCTCTCCATCCAGAAACACCTTTCCGCTTGTAGGCGTCAACAACTTGTTCATGCATTTGATCATGGTCGATTTACCGACACCGTTCGGACCGATTATACAGTACAATCCAGGACCATCGAGATCGAGATTGATATCGTGAAGGATCTGCTTCCCTCCTGA
>CALAVG010000322.1 GCA_937892275.1 uncultured Methanomicrobiales archaeon
GCAGCCGATTGAACCCAGGGCGGAGGATAAGACTCGCAACAAACGGTCATGGTCAGAACGGCCCTCCCTGCCCTCTTGGCATGCATCGGACCGTTTGATCGGATTCCACACTCTTCGGTGTGTAAGCTGCTGCTTGCAATCATTTGGATCCATGACCCGGGAAAGAAGATAGTCGTAGATATGATGAGAAAGGGCTAAGGGGTGATGAAAGAGCCCGTGCTTTCCACACGGGCAAAATGTTTCAATGTCTCCTGAGGTAAACGGCTGCTGCCCCTATTATGACGATTGCTGCTATCGCGCTTCCCGCTGCGATCGGGATCATGCTGTCGATGTCACTTCCGCTTACTTCGGACCCGTCATCCGAGATCGTCGTGTCCCCATTCTCAACAAGGTTCGGTTCAGGAGTAGGTCCAGGGATGGGTTCTGGTGTTGAATTGGACGGAGTGGGAGACACAAGCTCCTTGCTGGTGAAGACGTTGACATCGTCTGTTCCACCGTTGCCTTGCTGTCCATAGTATCCGGATCCGCATCCGTACAGTTCCCCGTCAGATGTGACGAACCATGTAGTAAAGTTAGAACTGGCGACACTTGCGATACTGAGATCTCCCATACGCTGGGTGAACTGCAACACATCGTCCGTTCCGTTGTTCCCCTGCTGTCCGCATATCCCATATCCGCACCCGTACAGCTCCCCATCCGTTGTGACGAACCAGGTAGCACGGTTGGAGCAGTAAACGTTCTTAACGGTGAGATCAGGCATGCGCGGGGTGAATCTCTTCACAGGGCCCGTATTTCCGCTACCCTGCTGTCCATAAGTTCCATCTCCGCACCCGTACAACTTCCCATCGGTGGTGATGATCCATGTCGTAGACATGGAACAGTAGACACTTTCAACATTCTTTATCGGATCATTGCCTTCTGGATCATAATACCTTTGCGCGAACCTATCCTTACTCGAACTAGTCCCGGTACCCTGATGATAATTCGCGTTTTCACCGCAACCGTACAATACCCCGTCGGTCGTCACGCACCATGTCGTGTAAGAGGAACAGGCAACACTCTTTGCATTCTCGATCGTTTTAAACACGCCGCTATAGGGATTATAGGATTTTCTGGTGAACGTCTCTACCCAACGTCCAAGATCATCGTTGTCTCCCTGCTGTCCAAACCCGTTCGATCCGCATCCGTACAGATAACCATCCTTCGTGACGAACCATGTCGTGTCTGAGGAACACGAGAAGCTTACTATCCCGGATATCGGATTGGTCTTCGCATCGGGATCATAGAATTTCTGGGTGAACGTTGACTCCTTGACATCGTACTTACCATTACCCTGCTGCCCGGCATCATCGGATCCGCATCCGTACAGATACCCATCGGTCGTAATGAACCACGTTGTCTTTTTGGAACAATAAACGCTCTCGACAGTGAGCTCGGGCATGCGCTGAGTGAACTCATTCACATCGGATGTGCCACC
>CALAVG010000323.1 GCA_937892275.1 uncultured Methanomicrobiales archaeon
TTCCAGCCTGCTGCAGCGCATCGATGAACGGCAAGACTATGTCCAGTTGGTCCTCGGCCACCATGTGTGAAGTTCCTGGAACGATGGTCACGGGGTTTGACGGGATCATCTCTCCCGCATCGTCCAAGTCATAAACGAGGATCACCGCGCCCCCGTCCGAAGTATAGATCGTCTCCTCCACTTTCTTCTCTGTAGAGGGCACGACATGAATCGAGACGGAACCGAGCCTTTTCCCGTGACTGTCGTATGCGGTAATTACAGCATCTCCGGTCCCTACAGCGATGACTACGCCGTCCTCGACGGTAGCGACGGTCTCATCCGACGACGTCCAGACTATGCCCGGTGCAGCCTCGGGCGGGTCCACCGTATACGGTATCGTCACCGAGGACCCTTCAGGCACGGAGATCACGTCCACATCCATGCTGAAATCCTTCACATCCGGTATCGCCGATTCTTTCCACACCGCGAACAGAGTCTTGGAGGGCGAGGATGATGTCAGAATTATCTTGGAACCGGGCTGATAAACAGGGGTCGTTCCAGTATCACCCCATCCCTGAAACTCGTATCCCGAACGGGTCGGAACTTTGGATGGTATCGTAAAGGTGTACGAAAGTGACGAGGATGTCTCCATGATGGTATCGGGAGCGCCCTCTCCTCCGTTTGCATCGAATCTTAGAGTATAATTGTAATAGGACGGCTCGGGTCCTGGGGGACTGGGCGTATACCACATTGCCTTTACAGTCAGATCGCTGTCTACGACAACCGTGCTGCCGACGTTGTAGCGTGTTCCATCGATGTCCCAATAAGAGAAGCGCTTCCCGCTCGGAGGCGAGAATGCGTTCGAAGGTAATGTGTAAGACGAATCCTTGGGAACGCTCTGAGAGGGCATGCTTCCGGATCCGCCGTTCGCATCGAAAGTAATTGTAACATTGACCGTTCCCCAAGTGAGTGATATTGTTAGGTCGGATGTTATCGGCCTGTCCGAAGTCAATTCGGTACCGTTCACCCACCATGCCGCCAGCTGCTTTTCTGCAGGGGGTGTGGGGACGAATGTATATAGAACGGTTTCTCCGTACTTGATAACCAGATTAGATCGGAAGAGCACAC
>CALAVG010000324.1 GCA_937892275.1 uncultured Methanomicrobiales archaeon
CATGCCATCAACACGGTGGCCGTAAAGAGCCATGTTAAATTAACATTAAAGATGATAACACAACAACTGGAAACTATCTCGAAACAGTCATTCGTATCTTTATTCGGAACTCCTCAATCGTTTATATAGACAAAACCAGATGCTGAATTGGAGATAAGATGACCGATTCTGGTGTTGATACAAGGTCTGTAGCCATTAAGGAGCTAGGGGATATCATAGCACCGCTGGCAGCTAGATGCAACATCACCAAGGTATATCTCTTTGGATCCAGGGCACGTGACGATTATACGGATGACAGCGATTACGATTTTATCATCGAGGTAAAACCTGAGTACCGTTGGGGCAATCAAATGGACTTTATCGAGGGCGCAAAGGAGGCCCTAGGCCATGATGTCGATGTAGTCACGAGACGTAGTTTGACTGATGATAATTTCTCCAAGAGAGCCCTGGGAGAGATGATCTTTGTCTGCTGATAATCGCATTGTCATAGAGGACACGCTCGATCTGATGATAGAGTACTGTGATGATACCGCCATGATTCTTCATCGTATTGGTGGAATAGACGACCTTAAGACAGATGCAATGAACCAGTACGCTCTTGCTGGACCTATCCAGCAACTAGGTGAGTGTACAAGGCGCATAGATATTTGGCTTGGAAACCATTATGATTATGAATGGTCCGACATTATTGGATTTAGGAATATCCTTAGTCATCACTATAATAAGCTCGATCTAGACTTATAGTCAATAACATAACTTTTTAGGCAAAAGCTCCATAAAAATATCTACCCAATATTTTGCATAAGACAACGAGACTGCGGCATTCATAAAAGACTCCTGAACGACAGACTCTACCTGGCATCTATCCAAGATCCCATGTTTGGAAAGTTCGAACTTCATAGTCTTCCAAATCAGCTCAATGGGGTTGTACTGCGGGAAATATGGGGGAAGATAGCACAATCTGATATCCAATCTCGCTGCCGCATCCCTTACCTCCTGAGTTTTGTGAATACGGCAATTGTCCAGGACCATCACGATGGTCCTGTCGCCATTGGCCTCCCTCACCTTCTCGAGAAAAGCCCCGAATGACTCTGCATTGCCCCTATCGGGGAACGCACATACCGGATTACCGTTGAGAGGATAGAAACCCATGGTATTCACCGTCATCGCATCGGTGGCATGTGTCTTGATGATATTCCCCTTCTCTCCCCAGATCCTGCAACGGTTTATGTCGCTTTTCTGCGTGGACTCATCATCGAATCCTAGGACGAAATCTTCGTTCAGGAGTTCGTCCAGTACCATTCCGAGGTTTTTTTTAGAATGCCTTCAGGATCCTTGGGACGACGATAATCGATCTTGTACCCACGTCTATACACAAGGCCTTCCGAGCGAAGGATCCTTCCTATCTGCATACCAGAATACTCGACTCCGTAGGCAGACTTTACATAATCGCATACAGAATCCGTACAAAGTTCTCTTCCAAGAACGTATTGAGCAAGATCATGTTTCTGATCCTTGGAGAGCTTCGACGGTGCACCACCGTCGAAACCCGGTATTAGCCCCTCAAAGCCGTGCTCGTTCCAGGCAGCTTGCCAATTATAGCCGCTCTGACGGTTCACCATCAGTGCGTCCGTTGCTTTGGCCACGCTGTATCCTTTATACCTCAAACGGACGAAGGAAAGGCGCTCCTTCATCCTATCCTTCTCAGCACGTGTCATATCCGAGGATTCCAACGACTCTATCATGCGCTCCAACTCGGCCAGTTCCACGTGTCTGACAATCTCCATGTGCTCTACATTAGTCATAATTGGATATCGTCTTTATGTCTAAAAAGTTATGTTATCGACTATATATATAGATTGGGAAAAATGGAAATTTCTCCAAAATTCCGCGCGGAAAAATGGAGGATACTCCAAAATTCCCGAAATTGAGAGCTGAAAGAACCGGAGCGCAGATAAGCATCCCAGCAGATAGGATGCTCCTGGACGCCAAACTGTTTTATTAAATCGGTAACACATTCCCCCACCTAGTGAGATAATGGACGCCAAGAATCTGAACCTTTTGGGAATCATCAGCATTGTGGGTGCCATCATAGTGATAGTCGGGGTCTTCATGACCTGGCTGGCCACTGATCTGTTGGATTACACCATCTCTGGCTGGGAGCTCTACACGGAATGGACGGACGTTCTCGATACGAAGTACACGTTCCTTCCCCTAGCGGACCTGATCTTCGGAATCATCATAATCGTGATGATGATCATACCGACATTCTGCAACATAGACCGTTTCAAGAAGGCCAACAACATAATTGGCCTGATAACGGTCATCGCTGCGGTCGTCATGTTGATCATATCAGGGCTCTTCATCATCAAGGATATCGACATATGGTTAATCACAATCCACATGGGCAACCATCTTAAGATCGGATTCTGGCTGACCCTCGTTGGTACCGCCTTGATAATCGTAGGCGGATTCATGCCTATTGTGAAGAACAGACTTACAGTCACCATCAAACCAAAGGGTGAATGATCATATACGGCGTACCATTATCGAACGATTTCACAAAAGGGATGTGAATAAAATGGGAAAGAGCATAAACCTGCTTGCGATCATTGGAATCATCGGCGGCGCGATGATGATCGTCGGTGTCTTCCTGACATGGGTTGATTTCAAAGTTGTAGGGATCAGCCTGGGAACGGCCACCGGCTGGGACATATTCGACGGACTGAAGGATGTGGACGGCATCAAGTACACATTCCTGCCGCTCCTCGATCTGATCGCCGGAATCATAGCAGTCATAATGATGATCATCCCCACGTTCGCGAACGTGGACGGATACAAGAGGGCCAACAACGCCCTCGGAATCATCGTCACTATCCTCTCCATCGTGGTCATCGTGATCTCCATACTCTTCATGACCCAGAGCTGGGACCTCTCACTGGTCATTATCCACATGTCCGACTACATCCAGTACGGATTCTGGATCTCACTAATCGGAGCGATCATCACTCTGATCGGCGGAATCATGCCCATCGCGAAGAACAGGATGAACTGATAAACCTCTCAAAGCGGGGGAGGATTCCCCGCTACTCTTCTTTAATCTTTCAGAACTCTTCCAACCGGAATACATCATTGAATACATTATTGATACATCATTATTACATTAATATTACATTATTAAATACATTATTTTACATTATTATATAGTATTCGGATCCATATGAAAAGGACCTGAGGGCGATATTATGACCAATGTCGAGAAGGAAAGCATGACAACGGAATTCAAAGAGAGCATGTCCCAATTGGATAAGGGCATCCTGGGGATAACTGCGATGCTCAACAGATCCAATCATGCAGAGCTGTACATAGGCATCGATGATAATGGAGATGTCGTCGGCATCCAGGTCGGAAAGGACACGTTAGAGAAGATCCGCAACAAGATCTCGACACTTGTGAGTCCACAGATCCTACCAGATATAGAGGTGCTCAACGACGATGGCAAGGATTACCTCAGGATATCCTGCAGCGGATATGCATCCGCATACTCATTCAACGGTCGTTACTATATCAGGGAAGTGACCTCGAACGTGCAACTGTCCCCTGAGATGCTGACGAGGATGCTCCTTTCCAAAGGTACTGACCTCCCTAAAGAGATCGCATCACCGATTCAGGACCTGACCTTCAAGACCTTCACCCGCTACCTGGAATCACTGAAGATGCACACCAGCAACCAGAAGGGATTCTTCGAGAGTCACGGACTCCTGAACAACGAGGGCAAATACAACCTAGTCGCCTATCTGATGTCGGATCAGAATGATGTCCCGCTGCAGGTGGCCATCTTCTCCGGGACAGATAAGAGCGCCATATCCAGCAGGACCGATTACGGCAGGACATCACTGCTGATAGGTGTGGGCAGCATACTGGATCGCATAAGGTCGCTGGAGATCACAAAGATACGTTCTACCTCCTCCAACAGGGTGGAGGAACAGCTCTTCGATCCAGATGTATTCAGGGAAGCTTGGATAAACGCCTGTGCCCACAACGATTGGAAATCGATGATACCTCCTTCGGTGTTCATATTCGACACCAGGATAGAGGTACAGTCCTACGGCCGCATACCGTTCATGCTGTCCCTCGACGAATTCTATTCCGGTACCAGCATGCCGGTGAATAAGTCCCTGTTCGATCTGTTCATACTTGCAGATTATTCCGAACAGAGCGGCCACGGCGTTAAGACCATAGTGGAGAGATACGGGAAGGAATCGATCAGCATAGGAGACAACATAATCACAGTCACGATCCCGTTCGCCTTCGAACCCGATTGGGTGATATCCCGCAAGCAATCCGAATCTTTCAATCCGCAGAAGAGCAATGAGGACAAAGTGCTCGAATACGTGTCCAAAAACACCCAAGCGAGCATCAAAGAGACAGCCCAGTTCACTGGCATGAGCGTATCATCTGTGAACAAGATCATAGCTAGCCTGAAGGAAAGAGGAATCATCAGGAACGACGGTAACAACCGGAGGAATAATTGGGTCAGAGTCGGTTGAGGACTGTATGTTCCAACCTTAGTTCTGGGGAAATCCAACACTACATTTCAGCGAATCCTGAGCAACAGCCTATTTGATGTGAACTTCGGCAGGTTGATGGAGGCGGGGATAGGGATATCCAATGAGGCGTAGATGTCTTTGACCTGCTTCTTCGGGGTCTTGATACTGATATCATCGCCGACACGATAGCCTATCAGGGATTTCGGATGCGATAACGCATCCGACATGGAGAAGTTCGTGTTCTTTATGATAAGGTTCCTCATCGAGAGGTACATGATCGTATCGATCATGTCCGAAAGGATCTTTCCTCTCACCGTATTATTGTTCCATTTTGCTATCGGGAGCAGCTTCAGATAGGTCTTTGCAGTCTTGAAGAGATTCTCTATCCATTGTCTTCCAAAGTAATCATCCAGTATGCTTTTAGGGTCGGAGTCTTTGTTGGAAATCAGGATGAAGAAACCGTCCTCGAATAAGCGGTAGGTCTTCTTCTTATCGGTCATGGAGCCGTATTCTTCCTCGTGTTTGCCCATCCAGTTCCTGAAACCCATGGCGGCATTCTCTCTGTCCAGATACACATATGCGAACTCTTTGTGACCAAAGAGTTCAATCTCGCGCTTGATCCCGAAATAGGTATGTTTGTTCCTTACAAATGCGTATTTCCCGTTGTCGAACATCTTCCTGCATTCGTTGAAAAGCTCCATGTAGCAGAAACCACGCTTGTTCGGCATGCGCACGACGATCGTGCGCACGTCATCGGGATCATCATATGGCGCTTCGTCCGCATTGAATTTGCAGATCAGATTCTCACACGCATAGCCTGCATCCAATACAAGGTCCAGAATAGTTATCCCCAACGTGGCCTTCAGATCATCCATCTCATCCATGATGGTCGTCACATCAAGCACATTGCTCGGAATTATCTCGAACCAGACAGGATATCCCGTCAGGATATCCTGGATGACCGCCAATCTCATTTGGACACTTGTGGCCTCGACCCCATGACTGCACAGAGCATTAAAGGGATTGTCAACGGAATCATTGGGGAGAGGAGTGGTGTCTATGTAGCAGCATCTGCCGAATTTGGGATACTTGGACCTCATCAGCGTGACGAATCTTTTGAAGAACTCCTTCTTGATCCCTTCGTTACCCATAGCGGTGAAGTACGCAGTATCACTGCGTACAGAATTCACCGGAACATCAGGCGCCAGATAAGCTGCGAAAGTATTGTCCATGAATATGTCGCAGGTCTCATTGGATCCGTTACGAGCTATCCCGTAGGTCAGATGCAATACGGCCCGTTCATATTCGCTATCATCGGTGAACAGGTTCCTGATGATCCTAAGGATTCCGCTGGATTCCATGAAAGAGAAGACAAGATACGCTTCTCCGAATATAGGGTGGTCTTCCGGTTCCAGGAAGACCTCCAAATTCTCGATCTCTTCGCTTCCTGTCAGTACCCTTTCGAACTCATCCTTGTCAGCATCGTATATGACAAGTCCCCTTTCAGGGGACATGAACACGCCTCTGCGCTTGCTCTCCAAGGATATCACCTTCCCCAGTTTCTCTCTGACGATCTGCTTTGCATGGTGCTTCCTATCCTTCACATACTCAACATCTATGATCGACGCGCTACCGCTGACGATCTTTCCATTCTCATCCCTCTTGATGTTCTGTACTCTGATGAAAGGCATCCTATCCCCAAATTATAGTGATGACTCAACACTATAAATACTATTGCATGGACAGGTTTGCAATCAAATCGATGGACCTTACAAAGGTGGAGCCAGACGGTTTTTCCTCGTGCGAAAGAAGTCAATCAAAAAGCCTTCAAAAGATTGTAGTGTTGGATTTCAGCAGAAGTCAGGCTCGAATCTAACATCCCACCGTTCCCTTTAATAATGCGTGTACGATAAAGGGGGCCAGTGATTTCATGATAAGATTCGGTCCGGCAGGAATCCCGCTCTCTTGTAAAGGTCGCACTCTCCAGAACGGCATCGAGGATGTCCACAATCTGAGTCTGAGCGCCATGGAGATCCAGATGGTCAGGTCAAGCGCATACGCCAGACCTCCCGACGACGAGGAGATCGGACTGACACTCAAGGACATCGAGGAGGGCTTCGTGCTCGAGATCGTCAGAGACGGGGAGCTCATCGTCGACCCGGACGAACCTATCGAGGAGGACGACGATCTTATCTACATGCCGTCGGGGGTCTCCGACACATACGGGGACCTCTTCTGGACCAACGAGATGGCCAAGAGACTCGACGTCAGCATGTCCATACACACACCGTTCTATATGGACCTCGGTTCCAACAACGACCTCACAGAGAACTGCCTCGAGAGCATCAGGCATGCCGGACTCATCCTGAACGCCCTGGGCGGGGACGTCGTGGTCACCAGCCTCGGTATCTACGACGGCAAGATGGACAGGGAGGAAGTGGACAACAATATCCTGAACAACGTCGCTGACATCATGGACTGGTGGGTGGGCAACGGACTCACACCCAGGCTGGGTGTCGAGGTCACCGGACAGGAGGACGTCTTCGGATCCCTGGATCAGGTCCTGGACCTCTGCGACCAGGTCGACGGTATCATACCCGTCGTCAACTTCTCGCACCTGCACTCCCGTACAAACGGGTCCCTCCTGGAGGTCGACGATTTCCTCAACGTCCTCGAGCAGGTCGAGGGATACAGCGGAGGCAATATCTATTCCGCATTCGCCGGCGTAGAGTACTGGGAGGGCAACGAGAGGAGGCTCACCCCCATCAAGAAAGGGGACCTCAGGTTCGAACCCCTCGCTGAAGCGCTCATCGAGATGAAGCCTTCGGCCACAATCATCTCCACATCGCCCCTTCTGGAGCACGATGCGATGTACATGAAGATCATCCTCGAGAGGGTCCTTGCAAAGAAGGTCGCCAGGGACATGAAGGAGAGGAAGAAAGCCGAGATGGCAGCCGCTGCCAGTGAGTGAAGATGAAAGCACCGTCGGAACTCCTCTCATATTGTGGGAAGGCAATCGCCGCCGTCGATGACGGGTTGAAGGACGAACTGATAGATTCCATCATATCCAGTAGGAGAACGTTCATCTACGGATCCGGAAGATCCGGACTCATCGGACAGCTCTTCGCCGTGCGTCTTGTCCAATTGGGATTCGATGTGCACTTCGTCGGAGAGATGACCACGCCAATCATCACCAAGGATGATCTCACCCTTCTGATATCCAACACCGGAAGGACATCATCCGTTGTTCAGACCGCACAGATCGCAAGGGACATAGTCGGTTCCAAGGTAATCTCCATCACCAGTACGAATGACTGCAACCTCGCAAAGAACTCCGATGTCACCATCGTCTTCGACATCACCGAGAACGAGGAGACGAGAAGGGTCGCTCCGTTGGGAACCGTGTTCGAGGATTCGGCACACATGTTCTTCGAGTGCGTCGTACGCGACATCATGGAGAAGGAAGACATCACCGAAGAGGAGATGCGCAACAGGCACGCCATCTGGGTATGATCATTCCTGGAAAAGGACGGTCGCATCCTCGACGGTTTCACGGATCTTGTAGAAGGAGAACTGATGTGCGTATACGTCGGCTTTCATCATTATCCCTTCCTTCATGTGTTTCTTGAAAAGAGCCAGATCCTCGTCGGTAGGCTCCGTCCCGCCTTCTGAAGATGCCACGCAGATACCTATGGGCCCATTATCAGTAACACTAATTACAAAAAAGTAACACCCATTGTCATCTTCCATGACATCCCCTCCGAGGAGTACCCCGACCCTGTCGGTCTCGATGAGCATGGAATCGACGGTCTCGAGTATCTTACCAAGCACCGATTCCGATATCAGGATGTCCGCACGGGTACCAAGCCTTCCGACCATATTGAAGTGATATGCTCAATGGTAATCAAACCTTCGCAATCGTTTCCTGTCCTTCACGGGGATGTACGGTATGACGTCGATTACATCATCCTCGTCTATGGAATCATCCACGTTGGATTCCGGATCGAGCAGCTTGTAATCTCTGATCAGCATGACCCTTCCTCTACCCCAATACTCCTCCGCGGCCTCCCTGACGCCGTCGAGCATATCGTTTCCTTCCATCTCCATCCTTATGGATGAACCGTTACTTCCGTCCCTAACAGTGAATCTGACCATAATATCACCGCCATGTCATCCTGGAATCGGAATATAAACCTCGGTCGATTTTTTAAGGTCTATAGAACATGGGGGTAACAATGGCCAACATAAGACTGCCCGAACACTCGCACTGCATCTACTGCGGAGACCCAATACCATTCGGTGAGGAATACTGCAGCGAGGAATGCAGACAGAAGGAGAAGGAAAGGGTAGCGGCCGATAAGAAAAGGGATTACATCTTCTACGGGATAGCTGCGGGAACGATCCTGCTGCTGTTCATCATAAGGACCTTAACACGCTGACGGTCCTTCCCACATCGTGGGTGCGGATTATGTTCGCACCGGAGTCCACAGCAATCTTCGAGAGCATGGCGGAAGCTTCATCGACATCCATATCAGGATACGTTCTGACCACTACTCTCTTCCTGGACAGTCCAATCAGTATCGGATGATCCTCTCCGAGGAAGGAACAGCCCTTTATGATCCCCAGATTCTGCTCCAAGGTCTTCCCGAATCCCACCCCGGGATCGAGTATTATGTCCTCTATGCCGGCGTCCATCGCCTTGCGGCACTGTCCGGACAGGAAGGATGCTATCTGACCTTTGTAATCTCCGGACATGACTTCGGAGTGAGCGCCGGGGACCCCATAGGAATGGCATATCACCACAGCTGCGCCGTGATCGGCACAGACATCGATCATACCGTCGTCCTGAAGGCCGTTGACATCGTTTATGGTATCAGCACCTATGGACAGCGACCTCTCGGCCACTTCGGTCTTCATCGTATCGATCGATATCGGGACATCCAGCTTCACCAGTTCCTTCAGGACGGGTTCCAATCTGGACCACTCCTCTTCTGCGGTAACGGGTTCGCTTCCGGGACGCGTGGATTCCGCACCGAGATCTATGATGTCGGCTCCGAGATCGATCATCTCGACAGCATGCCTCACGGCACGCTCGGTATCGTTCCATCTTCCCCCGTCGGAAAAGGAATCGGGGGTGACGTTGAGGATACCCATGATGAGAGGGGGCTGACCCCTCCCTTTGGGAAAATTCATGCCATCTGTTCGTCGATTATCTCGACGAGGTCCCTGACCTGCACCTTGCGGTCGCCCACTGCGGCCTGCAGGTTATTGACACAGAACGGACAGGTGGTGATCACCAGATCGGCGAAATCCGCCTCGTCCAGCCTTGTATTGGCGATGTCCAGGGAGACCTTGGGGTACGCAGACCTGACACCTCCGCCGCCTCCACAGCAGTGGCTCGTCGCCCTGTTGTACTTCATCTCCTTGAACTCGAGTCCGGGGATCTTCTTTATTACCTCTCTCGGAGGCTCGTAGACCTCGCAGTGCCTTCCCAGGTGGCAGGGGTCGTGGTATGTCGCCACCACTCCGTCCATGGGCTTCAGCTTGAGGTCCTTCCTTGCAAGGTACTCCGTGATGTGCAGCACCTCGAAGGGTACATCCACATACTTGGGGTACTCGATCTTGAACATCCTGTAGCATCCGGCACATGCGAGAACTAGAGTCCCCACACCCAGTGCCTTGATGGCATCCACGTTCTTCTGGAACAGCGGGGTGATGTCCTCCTGGAGCCACCCTACCCTCTGCATGACTGAACCACAGCAGACCTCGTCGATGGTGGTGAAATCATCGCCGAGCTTGTCCAGGATGGACAGGGTCGCCTGAGCGGTCTTCTTGGATCTGAATGTCGCAGTGCATCCCACATAGTAACCGATCTTTGCCTTGTGGGGCTTTCTTCCCAGGGTCTCTGCCCTGGTGGCCTTCTCCCCGTAGGGGTTACCGCATTCTAAGATGCCTTCGCACATTGCCTTGTGCTTCGGCAGGATTCCGCCGTTCTTCACGATGTCCGCACGGCAGAGCTCGATGATGTCCACGATCTTCACCTTAGATGGGCATCTCCTCACGCAGTCCGCGCAGGTGGTACATGTGTACATGTTCTCCACCAGGGAATCGCTCACCTCCAGGTCGCCGTTCAGCAGACCATAGGTCAGTGTGATACGTCCTCTCGACAAAGCAGAATCCCAATTGATCGCCTTGAACGAAGGACATACGCTCTTACAGAAACCGCACATGGTACAGACGTTGACCGCCTTCCTTACCTCTTCCAGGTTGTTGACTTCGAAACTCATTCACTCCACCCTCGGGATGGTGACACTTCCGTCCATCAGCACGATGACGCGGGCCTTTGGGTTCTCCTTCAGGGCCTCGTTCATGGCATCCTCCACTGACGGGAAGGGTCTGATGTTTGCCTTTGACAGTATCTCGGGATCAAGGTCTGTGACCGCCCAGATGGATGCCCATGTGGCGATCTCGGCCATCTTGGCCGCCTTGTGGTATCCCAGCTTGTATTCGGCCCTGAGGTTCTCCAGGACCTTGTTTGGATCGTTAGATGTGGAGAGCTGCTGCAGGAACGTGGGGTGTCCGATTCCCTCCCTGCACTTGGAGACCATGATGATCTTTCCCCCTTCCTTCAATGCCCACTTACCGTTGTCCAGCGCCTTCTGCGACTGGTAGAGGTCCACGTCCATCGGATACGGTGCGACTGTCAGAACGATGTCCCCCTTCTCCGGGATCGGCACAGAAAAGACCTCGTTAGCGTACTTCACTGCCTCATGGAATGATGCGTGTAACTCTCCTGAGATCGCCTTGTAGATGTTCTGGTGCCTGTCCAGCACGGTCTCGATGGCGAAGATCTTCTTGTCCTTCACGACCTCCAGGGCATCCATCATGTCCTCGTGGACGGGGTTGCCCTCCAGGACCAATGCCTGGGCCTCCTTGTTCATGGCGAGCTTGTGATTGGTCTCGACGGTCTTGAACGATGCCACTCCGGGGAGGAACGACTTCCTTCCTCCAGTGTATCCTGCAAAGTAGTGGGGCTCCACCGATGTGATGATCACCAAACGATCGGACTCCACAGCGATCTTGTTGACCTCCATGGGAGTTCCGTTCTTGGACGTACCGAGGAATACGCACTCGGACGTCTTGGCGTTGTGGCAGATGATACAGTCCTTCAGCTCCTGGTAGTGCTTGCCGAACACGAAGTTGTACTCCTCGTCGGTCATGTCCCTGTGGGTGCCGGTGGCCACGAGGTATCTGGCCTTCGTCAGGTCCATCCTCTTGGACAGTGCATCTAGCACCTTGGCCGTAGGTGTGGGACGTGTTCCGTCGTTCACGATGAAGACGATATCCTTGCCTCCGTTCAGGAAGGCATCGAGGGAATCGTATCCGATGGGATTGTCTATTGACTCCCCGATCACCTTGTCGGGATCTCCGCACTCGACATCCTTGGGGTAGAATGTGCCGACATAATTCTCGTCAGGTATGTCGACCTTCTGAACTCCGTCCTTACCGTATTTCACATCGATTATCATTAGGACCAGAACTCTCTATCCATGTCCCCATAAATAAAAAAGAGGTTCCTTGACTCCCGACGTGAGCAAAGGATACAGGCATCCGGACAAGGTTCCGGGACTTTGGTACGACCCTGTTCAGGCCGACTGGTATGAGGATATCTGATCCGACAGCCAGAATTCGATGTAGTGCGCGATCTTGCTCATTGCCGTCGGCAGCGGATGCGAATCAAGCAGGGCCACGAAGTCGGTCTTCTCCCAATCCACGTTGGTGAAAAAAAATCTTGAAGCTTCAGTGACCCCTTGAAACACAGGCGGTCACTGAAGATTCAAGAAGACCGTCTCGACAGATTATTCTACGCTCAGCCCCATGCACATCCATAATGGTACAGATAGGCGACCTAGGGGAGCGTCAGCTCATCGATGATTTCAGAACGTTCATAAGGCCGGAAGGCCGCGTCGGTCCGGGGGACGATGCCGCCGTGATCGGAAAGGATGTCGTGGTCACCACGGACATCGTGACCTTCGACAGGCACTTCCCAATAGGCATGTCATTCGAACAGTTCGGATGGTATGCTGCGGCTGTGAATTTCAGCGACCTTGCCGCCATGGGTGCCAGACCGATTGGTTTCACTGCCGCATTGGCGTTGCCACCCACATTGGATTCCCAGAACGCCTATGACATCATGAGCGGGATAGATCAGTGTGCGGAGTTCTGCGGGACCGGCATAGTCGGAGGGGACACGAAGACAGGCCCCGGGATCGTGGCGGGGACCGCCATAGGTTCCATGGACGGCAGGGCACCAATGTTACGCTCGGGTGCAAGACCCGGCGACATCGTCGCTGTGACAGGACCCCTTGGAGGACCTGCTGCGGGATATGCCGCTATAGAGAACGGACTGGATTATCCTGAAGCTAAAGAGACACTCTTCATGCCCGTACCCAGAGTAGCAGAGGGGGTGGCACTCGCCGAATCGGGGATCGTATCGTCCTGCATCGATCTGTCCGACGGTCTCGGTACTGCCTTGAACACAATATGCAAGGCATCGAACGTCGGTATCGACGTAGAATTCAGCTTCCTGCAGCATGAGACCTTCGTCGACGAGATATCCGAGAAGACCGGCATCCCGCTGGAGAAACTCCTGATAGGATGGGGCGGGGAATACGAACTCATGTTCACCGCCGACCCCAACCGCCTGAAGAAACTGTACGACTCCGAGATAGAGTTCTTCATCATCGGCATGGTCAACGACAGCGGAAAGGCAGAACTGATCAAGGACGGAAAGAGGAGCACAATCGATTATGGCGAATATTGACAGGGTCGAGGCGAGATACTACCGCCGCACTGAGGGTGCGTTCGTTTGCGAACTGTGCCAGCAGAAGTGCTTCATCAGACCGGGCGACTTCGGATACTGCGGTACCCGTAGGGCCGACGAGGACATCCTCGTATCGAATTCTTACGGCAAGATCTCGTCCCTGAGCGTCGATCCCATCGAGAGGATGAACCTCTACCATTACAAGCCTCATTCCAAATGCCTGTCCGTCGGAAGCGTCGGATGCAACATGAACTGCCAATATTGCAGGAACTACTCCTTCGCCAAGCTAACGATCGGGAAGAAGCGTGCGACCTACAAGAGCCCCGAGGAACTCCTGGAGATGTGCAGGGAGGAGGACATGGGGATCGTATGCTTCACGTACAACGAACCCATGGTCTGGTTCGAGTACATCATGGACTTCGCTCGCATTGCCCCCGATATGCACATTGTCCTCATGACCAACGGACTCGTCAACGACGGCCCCCTGAGAGAACTGTGCGAAGTTGTGGATGCGTTCTGCATCGACATCAAGGCGTTCGACAGGATGACACACAAGAAACTGTGCGAAGCCGATCTGAGCGAAGTATTGACAACAGCCCGCAACGTGTTCGACAGGGGAGTCCACATGGAACTGAATTATCTTGTCATCCCGGGCGTGAACGACTCCGAGGAAGAGATCAGAAAGTTCTGCAGCTGGGTGAAGGAGACATCTATCGACGTCCCGGTCCACTTCAGCAGGTTCCAGCCTGATTATCAGATGAGGGACACACCGCTCACACCTGTCGAGGAACTTCTGCGCTGCAGGGAGATAGGTATGGAGACGGGCCTGAACTACGTCTATGTGGGCAACACATTGGTCGATGATGCGAACGATACCATCTGTCCGGACTGCGGAGAGGTGGCTGTCAGACGTCTCGGTTATTCCGCAAACCCTTTGGGGTTGGACGGAGACAGATGCGCAAAATGCGGCCGTCCCCTTAACATGATCAGATGACGGCGAATAAGGGTGAACCTAGGATCATTGTGATCAGGAACCCTATCGTCAGAGGCACGAGGAACGGTATCATCAGAGCTACCCTAACGTGATCCTCGTCTGTTTCTTCAAGGGTCCACACGAAAGAGGATTCCGCATCCTCCTTGGTCGTGACATAAGACGATATCCTTGTACCTCCGGACCTGCGGAGATTCACGATCACAGCGTACACCGTCGATATTATGACGGCGATGAAGAACGCCGAGAACACAGGGTTGAACATCAGGCTAGTAGGATATACTGGATCCCAGAACACGTACGGGACTTCCGGATATGCCGGGAACAAGAACGACAGTGTAACCAACGCCTTCACGTCGGCGCCTCCCTTCATGGTACCCAGCAGGAACATGCTCAGGAACAGCACCGTCATCACAGCGGTGACTATCGGATACGGACTCGATGACACCGCCGATGATGCAATCATCAGGGACAATCCCAGAATGATGATGGCCGCGGACACCTTCCCCTGCACCCTCTCACTGAACATGAATAGCATGAACATCAGATAGCCTGCGGCACAGAGTATCCCACCAATGATATCATCCGAAAACAGCGCCACGACCATCCCCATGGTACCGATTATCATCCAGTGCACATCGGATATCTCCCTGGAGCGCACATCGTATACCGAAGCGGATATCAGTACCGCGGCAACCGCTACGAGGATGATCGATTCTACGGGCATCGCGTCTTCATTTTCATATCTTATTTTTAACAGGTTGCCTATCCCGTACCATGGAAAGAAGATTGATCGCAGTGGTCGTCCTCGCGGCCCTTATCCTCGGTATGGTATCGCCCATCCTTGTCCAGGACTCCGATGCCCTGGATTCCGATGATTATTACATCACCATACCTGGTACGCAGGCACCCAGCAAGCACATCGACATTACGATGGGCAACGGAGAGAGCAGGATGTGGAAGCTCTGCGTCATCAACGCTTCCGAGAAGTATCTGGACGTTTCGTTCGATTCATCCTCGGATACCAAGTCGGTGAAGGTCGCCGACATCCCCGAGGCCACCCTGATTGGTCCCGAAGGTTCATCCGAACCCTCCGTAGCGAAAGGTGACCTGACGATCAAGGTCGACCAGAACTCGGACGCTTATGATTCCGTCTCGGTGGATATCACCGTGTACGTCGTGGATGCGGCCGATCCGGAGCAGATCTCCGAGACCCATGTCTATTTCGACATCGAGGTCACCTCCATTTACGATGCGAGCGGGATGTACAACAAGTTCTTCGGGCTGATCCCCAACACACTCCCCGCACCGTTCAATTCCCCGATCGTCCCTGCGATCGTCAGCATACTCGTCTACGGATTCATCGCATGGATCGTCGGTACGCTCATCCTCAAGAAAATAGCTAAGATCATCGGAAGGAACACCTCGGAGAAGGAGGCGACGAACTTCGAGAGGGCCACGAAATGGCCGATTGTCATGCTGACCATGGTCCTGACCCTCAACACCGGTCTGCTCATAATGGACGCCGGTTCATCATTGATCTCACAGACATCCTTCGTGACGTACATTCTGTCCGTGATACTGGTGAGCACCATCCTATGGAAGATCTACATGCAAATCGTGAGATCCGTATTCCGCAAGATAGAGAAGGCCCATGCCGATTCCACAATCGACACCTCCCTCATCCCGCTGTTCAGGATGATAGGTATGATATTCTTCTGGGTGGGAGGCACATCCGCCATCCTTGCAGGATTCGGAGTGGACCTCCAGGGAATCCTGGTGAGCGCTGGAGTGATATCATTGGGTATCACGCTCGGTGCACAGAACGTGCTGTCGCAGTTCTTCAGCGGAATACTCATACTCGTGAACAGACCGTTCAAGACGGGCGACTTCCTGAAGATCAACGACAAGGTATACGTTGTAAGGAAGGTCAGACTGATGTACACCGAGTTCAAGAACTGGGGAGGGGATGAGATTATCACGATGCCCAACAACGTCGTCACATCCGCAACAATCAGCAACATGACCAAGGGAGACGTTATCTGCAGACAGTACGTCTACTTCTCCGTGGCATACGGAACGGATCTGAAGAAGGCCCAGGAGATCATGGTCGAGGCCGCGAAGAAGTGCGACCTCGTCGTACAGGATGCGGACCACGACATCGGTACTAGGATCACCGACTTCCTCTCGTCCGGAATCGAGCTGAGATTGTCAGTCTACACACCGACCTTCGACGATACCGGAGAGGCGGCAGGAAAGCTCAGAGGACTCGTGTACGAGGCATTTGCCGAGAACGACATCGAGATCCCCTACGACAGGGTCCAGATCGATATCCTCTCTGACCGTACCGAAAAGGTATCAAACTCCTGAGATAATTGCGGTTTTCCGTAATTTCTCAAACTTTTTACTACTCTTTCCATAATCATTTCTACGAAAACCACAGAATCTCCTACGGAAAGCAGTCATCATTTTTATACAATGAGCATTTAACCCAGCCCACAGTGATGAATATGATCGACAACCTGGACAAGAAGATCATCGAGATCATGAAGAAGGACTCCAGATGCCCGTTCGTGGAGATTGCGAACCAGCTAGGGGTCTCTGAAGGAACCATACGCAGCAGGGTCCACAGGATGACCGACGAAGGTATCATCCGCGGATTCACTATCAAGACCAGCTCTAGGAACGTGAAGGCCCTCGTGGAGATCAGGATCGACGTGAACACCGACACTCAGGGCATCGCGAAGGAACTGGCCAGCTATGACGGGGTGACCGAGGTATTCGAGGTCACCGGGGACCAGGATATCATCGCCATTGTCGATGTGGAATCATCACAGTATCTGAACGAGATCATCGAGCGCATCAGGCGCTACGATAACATCCTGAGTACGCGTACCCGCATCATACTCAAGGAGCACTTCGGGGAGGCATGAAGTATGTTCGCAGGAACAGGAACGGCACTTATCACTCCGTTCGGTAAGGACAGAAAGATAGACGAGGAAGCATTGAGGAGACTGGTTAACTTCCAGGAGGAGAACGGAGTGGATGTTCTCATCCCCTGCGGTTCCACCGGAGAATCGGCCACGCTTTCTCACGAGGAGCACATACACGTCATCGAGATCGTAAGGGACGAGGCCAAGAAGGCCAAGATCCTCGCCGGTGCCGGAAGTAACAGCACATCCGAAGCGGTCATGCTCAGCAAGGGTGCCGAGGACCTCGGAGTCGACGGTATCCTGTCGATCTCCCCCTATTACATCAAGCCCACCCAGGAAGGGCTCTATCAGCATTACAAGGCCATCCAGGAGGCCATCGACATCCCAGTCATCGTATACAACGTACCGGGAAGGACCAGCACCAACGTCAACGTGGACACCATACTCAGACTTGCAGAGCTCCCCGGTATCGCAGGTGTCAAGGAAGCTAGCGGGAACTTCTCGCAGATCATGGACATCCTCGCCAACAAGCCCGCGGACTTCGAGGTGCTCAGCGGGGACGACGGACTCACACTGGGTCTTCTGTGCCTCGGTGCCGACGGAGTCATATCTGTCGCATCCAACTGCTGCCCAGGACTCCTATCCAACATGGTGCGCAGCGCAAGGAGCGGCGACGTGAGCACGGCAAGGGAGATCCACGAGAGACTGCTCCCGCTGTTCTCCGCACTGTTCTGCGAATCCAACCCTATACCTATCAAGTACGCCATGGGAAGGATGGGATTCGGCGACGGTGTACCACGTCTGCCATTGACCGAACTCAGCGATAGGGGAAAGGCAATCCTAGACCCCGTATTGGACTCATTGGGACTCTGAGGTGGTGGATTGATCACAGTAGTGGTCGGAGGCGCGACAGGCAAACTGGGCACGTTCGTATGCCAGAAGATCCTGGCATCCGAGGATATGAAGCTGATCGGAGGTACCGTGTCACCCAACGGGCCCCATATCGGAAAGGAGATTTACCCCGGCATCGTAGGTTCGTCACCCGACGATCTTGAAAAACTGCTGGAGGGCTGCGACGTCTACGTAGATCTGACCTCCCCCGTTGCAGCATCCAAGGTCGTTGCCGACATCCCGAAGAGCGGTGCGAACATCGTTCTGGGGACGACGGCGGTGGACCCGACGGTCATCGAGCAGATGAAGAGGAACATCGAATCGTGCAATACATCGGGATTGATCTCATCGAACTTCGCGATCGGAGTCAACGTCTTCTGGAAGATGTGCGAGATGATGGCCAAGTATCTGCCCGAATACGATATCGAGGTGATAGAGGCTCATCACAACCAGAAGAAGGATGCCCCCTCCGGTACCGCGATGGAAGCAGTCAGAAGACTGAGCCAGGCATCCGGAATTGACGACATATCCTACGGCAGGGAAGGTGTCACGGGCCCGCGTAAAAAAGAAATATGCGTGCACTCCATCCGCGCCGGTGACATAATAGGGGACCACACCGTGATCTTCGCCAGGAACAACGAGAGGATCGAGCTCACTCACAAAGCGATCTCCCGCGAGGTCTTCGCCGAAGGCTGCATCGAATCCATCAGATGGCTCGCCGGCAAGAAGGACGGAAAGATCCATGACATGAACGAGGTGCTCGGGATATGATAACGGTTATGAAGTTCGGAGGGACCAGTGTAGGTTCCGCTGAGGCCATCCAGAGGGTTGCGAACATCATCGTCAACACCCAGGGAGATAAGGTGGTCGTCGCTTCGGCGATGTCCGGGATCACGAATTTCCTCGTACAGGTGGTGGACAGCCCCACCATGGATGTGGACGAGGTAGTCAAACAGTTCGCCGACAAGCACATTATGGCGGCTGAACAGATGTTCGACGAGAAGACCCTCGCCGATTTCAAGATCGAATTCAACGAGCGTCTGGCATTCTTCAAGCAGTGTCTGGAAGGGGATGTCAACGACGCTTATTACAAGGACCTCATCACCTCACAGGGGGAGAGGTTCTCCACGCTCATGATCACCTACTACCTCAGGAAAATGGGCTACGAGTCCGTTGCACTCACGGCGGAGACCGCCGGCATAGCCGCGACCGGACTCCCGCTCTCCGGATCCGCCGATCTGGAGATGACCGCAAGCGGAATGACGATGAAGGTTAGACCGCTGCTGTCGAAAGGTATCATCCCCGTCATAACGGGATTCTACGGTATCAAGGACGGAGCGCCCCTCACATTCGGAAGAGGAGGTTCCGATTATTCAGCGGCAGTCGTCGCCAATGCGCTCGACGCCGATATGCTGGAGATCTGGACGGATGTCGACGGTTTCATGACCGCCGATCCCAGGATCATCAAGAACGCGATCAAGATTGAGGAGATGACCTTCGGAGAAGCTGCAGAATTGGCATACTTCGGGGCCAAGGTCCTGCACCCCAGGACAATCGAGCCCGTGAGAATCAAGAGGATCCCGCTCAAGGTCAGGAACTCGTTCAGGCCCGAGGAACCCGGTACGCTCATCCACTCATTGAGGAAAAAGGGCAAGGGACTCCTCAAGAGCGTCGCAACGAAGAACGATCTTGCCATCGTCACGATCAGTTCGGCCGAGATAGCATACAGGCCGGAGCACACGGCCGAGATCATCGGCAGGATGGCAAGGGACAACGCTATCATCTACGCCATATCCACGTCGCTCTCTACGGTCGCTGTCCTCATCAGCAGCACCGATGTCGCTTCCATCATAACCGATCTGGAGGACATGAAGGGCAACGTCATCGAGAGGATCGATGTGAAGAACGGTATGTCCCTCGTATGCTGCGTAGGTGACGACCTCCTGTCAAAGGCCGGAGTTACCGGTGATATCTTCACTGCCGTGAAGGAAGCGGGAGTCAACGTCGAGATGATCTCCGAGGGAGCTTCGGAGGTGTCCCTCAACTTCGTCGTCCCCATGGGAATGGTCATGGACGTCGTTGCTGTGCTACATTCAAAGTACATAGGGTGAACGCGATGATGCGCGATTTCGAATGCAAGAACGGCGTCATGATGATCGCCGGCAAGTCAGCCGTGGAGCTCGTAGAGGAATTCGGTTCCCCGATCTACGTCTGCGACGAAGCAAGGATAAGGGAGAACTACAGGAACATCCACGGTGCGTTCTCCAGATACATGGACACCAAGATCCACTACGCATGCAAGGCCAACACGAGCCTCGCTGTGCTGAGGATTCTCGAGCAGGAAGGTTCAGGGATCGATGCGGTCTCCATCGGAGAGGTCAAGACCTGTCTCAAAGCGGGATTCACGCCTGACAGGATAATGTATACCGGAGTCAACGTCAGCGACAAGGAACTGAAAGAGGTCGCGGACCTCGGAGTGATGATCAACATCGATTCCATCTCCGAGATGGAGAGGCTCGCCAAGATATCGCCTCAGCACGAGATCTCCTTCCGTATCACGCCCGGAGTGGGTTCCGGCCACAGCGACAAGGTCATCACCGGATCCAAGGGTGCCAAGTTCGGTATCCCCCTCAGGGAGGTCATCGGCACATACGCCAGGGCGAAGGACCTGGGATTCAAGATCAAGGGCATACACGCCCATATTGGTTCCGGAGGACAGTCCGTAGAACCCTTCCTGGACATGATGCAGGTCATCGTTGATCTGGTAAACGAGATCAAGGAACTCGGCATCGACCTGGAGTTCATCGACATGGGCGGAGGTATCGGAGTACCTTACAAGCCTCAGGAGGACGAGATGGACCTCAACGAGTTGGCATCCGAGATCACCGACATGATCGAGCAGCAGACCGACATCAAGACACTCATCCTGGAGCCCGGAAGATACATCGTATGCGATGCTGTTGTTCTCCTAACGAAGGTCAACGACGTCAAGGATGCAGGTACCAAGAAGTACATCGGATGCGACGCAGGATTCAACACCCTCATCAGGCCCGCATTCTACGATTCGTTCCATTACGTGGCCATGGCCAACAAGTTCGGCAAGGCATGCGTGAGCAGGTACGACGTCGTCGGACCGATCTGCGAATCAGGAGATTACATGGCGCACGACCGTGTTCTGCCCGAACCAGTGGAAGGCGACATCATCGCCGTCTACAACGCCGGCGCATACGGATTCTCCATGTCATCCAATTACAATTCCAGGCCACTCTGCGGAGAGGTCCTTGTCAACGACGGAAAGGCGGAGCTCATCCGCGAACCCGAGACCATCGAAGAGCTCTGGAGACACCAGAGGATCCCCGAGAGGCTGATGAAATGAAATTCTGGAAGTATCACGGCATCGGTAACGACTTCGTCCTCCTGGACGGCTCCAAGGGAGACCTGGAGGTAGATATGGAATGGTGCAAGGGAGCATGCGACCGCCACTTCGGTATCGGAGGGGACGGAGTGCTCTACATCCTCCCCGGAGAAGGCACCGACATCACAATGAGGATCATTAACGCCGACGGAACGGAAGCGGAGATGTGCGGCAACGGTATCAGGTGCGTCGCCATCCACGCATACAACTTCGGCATCGTCAAGAAGGAGGAGTTCTCCATCCACACCATGGCAGGGGACCTCACCGCGAAGCTGACCATCAAGGACGGAAAGGCCGTAGGCGTTACGATAAACATGGGCGCACCCATCCTCGACGGAAGGTCCATCCCGATCGACTTCGACGGACGTTACATCAACGAGGACTTCGCCCTCATGAGGTACTTCTTCAAGGCGAACGCGGTTTCAATGGGGAATCCCCACTTCATCACATTCCAGGAGATGGACGACCCCACGATCGACACCCTCGGACCGCTCCTCGAGAGCCACAGGCTCTTCCCCAGGAAGACCAACGTGGAGTTCTGCAGGGTCATCGACGGTAAGATCTACATCAGGGTCTTCGAGAGAGGAGCGGGTTGGACGCTCGCCTGCGGTACAGGTGCATGTGCCAGTACTGTTGCAGCAGCCCTCAACGGGCTCGTCCCCTACGATACTCCGATAGACGTCCATCTGCCCGGCGGATGGCTCAAGGTCACAGTGGACAAGGACCTGAAGTACGTCCTCATGGAAGGACCTGCGGAACTTGTCTTCGAAGGCGAACTCAACGCAGAATATGCGGGGTGCTGAAATGACGAAATACGAACAGGCTGACAGGCTGAAGCAGATCCCTCCCTACCTCTTCGTGAGGCTCGAGAAGCTCTCGGCCGAGAAGAAGGAACAGGGTTGGGACATGATCGACTTCGGTATCGGGGACCCGGACCTTCCGGCACCCGAGTGCATAGTCGACGAGATGTGCAAGCAGGCACACGTGAACGACAATCAGAAATACTCATCATCCGCGGGAGAGAAGGACCTGCGCAAGGCCGTCGCGGACTGGTACAAGAGAAGGTACGGACTGGATATCGATCCCGACACCCAGGTGTGCATCACCATCGGTTCCAAGGAAGGTATATTCAACATCGCACAGGCCTTCGTCAACGAAGGGGAGACGATCATCGCACCCTCGCCCGGATACCCCGTGTACTCCGGAGCGGCGACACTCTTCAACGAGGCCAAATGCGTTAAGGTACCGCTCAAGGCGGAGAACGATTGGCTCCTGGATGTCAACGACTGCCCCAAGGGCGCAAGGATGCTCTACCTGAACTACCCCAACAATCCTACGGGAGCAACATGCGACCTCGCATACCTGAAGAAGATCTACGACTGGTGCCAGAAGAACAACACCATCCTCTGCTACGACAACGCTTACAGCGAGATGGTCTACGACGGATACCAGGCACCCTCCGCACTGGAGGCGGGACCCGACTGTATCGAGTTCGGATCCTTCTCCAAGACGTTCAACATGACAGGTTTCAGACTGGGATACGCGGTAGGACACCCCGACCTCGTGGCAGGACTGAAGAAGTGCAAGGGTCAGATCGACTCCGGAGCACCCATCTTCACCCAGAAGGCCGGTATCAAGGCCCTGAGCCTCTACGGACCCAACGGGGAGACCCCTGCGGAGATCGCCAAGAACATGAAGATCTACTCCGAGAGGAGGGAGACCCTGGTCAACGGACTCAGGGAGCTCGGATTCGACGTGAAGATGCCCAAGGGTACCTTCTACGTATGGTTCAACTGCGGCATGCCCTCGGACGAGTTCACCCAGAAGATGATCGACATCGGAGTCATCGTCACACCCGGTACGGGATTCGGCGAGAGCTGCGAGGGATACATCAGAATGACCGTCACCGAGCCTGTCGAGCGCATCAAGAAGGCGCTCGAGAGGATGAAGCAGAACAAATACATCGAGTGATCCTTTTAAACGAAGGGGTCCAGCACCCCTTCATTCCTGAATCTTAGCATCACTATCTAAGAACCCTAGGCATCGATTCCGAAAGTGGAACTTGGATGTCTGGCACATCGATTTTCGGGTTGCACTTTCGGGCACCCCAATCTCAACTTTAAATATGCCTCGGTAGATGATGAGCTGAGGAATCAACAATGGCCACAAAAACCCTTGAAGACATACCAGGAGTAGGACCAGCCATAGCAGAAAAACTCCGTGAAGCAGGATACAACGAACTGATGGCCATCGCAGTTGCTTCCCCCTCAGAACTCGCAGAAGCGTGCGAGATAGGGGAGAAGAAAGCAATGGACATCATAGAGGGTGCCAAGCTTTGCGCGGACATTGGCGGTTTCGAGACAGGAGAAGACATCCTGGAAAGACGCAAACAGATAACCAAGCTCACCACCGGATCCAAGGCATTCGACGAGCTCCTCGCAGGAGGACTGGAATCCCAGTCGATCGTAGAGCTGTTCGGAGAGTTCGGAAGCTGTAAGACTCAGGTATGCTTCCAGCTCGCGGTGAACGCCACCCTCCCCGAGGAGAGGGGCGGTTTCGACTCGGATGTCATAATCATCGATACAGAGAACACATTCAGGCCCGAGAGGATCATCCAGATGGCCAACTATCTGGGTGTCGACCCCGACGAGACACTGAAGAGGATCCACGTCGCAAGGGCGTTCAACTCCCAGCACCAGGTCCTCCTGGTGGACAAGGCCCTGGAGCTCGCACAGACCATGAAGGTCAGGCTCCTGATTGTGGACTCGCTCACATCGCATTTCAGAGCAGAATATGTGGGAAGGGGAGCGCTCGCCGAGAGGCAGCAGATTCTGAACCGCCACATGCACGACCTACTCAACTTCGCCACACTGAACAACGCCGTCATAGCTGTGACCAACCAGGTCGCTGCGAAACCCGATGCGTTCTTCGGGGACCCCACCAGGCCCATCGGAGGACATATTGTAGGACACACGGCCACCTTCCGTATCTACCTGAGGAAGGGAAAGGCAGGAAAGAGGATCGCAAGACTGATCGACTCACCTAACCTGCCTGAGGGCGAGGCCGTCTTCATGGTCACCGAAGACGGTATTAAGGACTAAACACTAAGCGGGGGCGTGAGCCCCCAATTCTTCTTCGAACTGTCCGGCGAATCGAAAGATATGCCTCTGGCCGAGGTTAAAGGATGCCTCAAGGCTGAAACTGACACCTGCAACATCACTGCAAGCGGCCCGGGTTATGCCATAGCATCATTCGACGAGAGCCATCTGGATTCCATAGCCGACAGGATATCGATGTCGCACAGCATCGGAAGATACCTAGGGGAATACACGCCCGACGACATCTCTGGTCTGGCCGACATAGAACTTCCCGAAGGGACCTTCGCCATACGTGCGAAGAGGTTCGAGGGAATGATGAAGGATGTCGACTCCCAGAAGCTAATCCGCAACGCGGGAGCACTCCTCTCCAAGCACAACGATGTCGATCTAAAGGATCCGGACATCATCGTCAGGATGCAGATGTGCGACAAGGTACACCTCTATATCGAGGATAAGGTCACTGAGAAGGACCTGCTCGAGAAGAGGAAGGTGGCCGAAAGACCGTTCTTCTCGCCAATATCGATCCACCCGAAGTACGCCAGAGCTCTGATCAACATGGCAGAGGTGAAACGCGGACAGACTGTCCTCGACCCGTTCTGCGGTACCGGAGGAATAGTCATCGAAGCTGCAGAGATGGGGATGAAGGCCGTTGCATCCGATTTCGATGAGGAGATGATCATCGGCTGCCAGGAGAACCTAGATTTCTACGGTCTCAAGATGCATGACTTCGATGTCCTCGACATAGGCGAGATTGCCGAGAGGTTCCCCGAAATGGATTCTGTCTGCACCGATCCGCCGTACGGAAGGAACACCAAGACCGGCGGCGAGACTATCGCAAAGCTCTATCAGCGTGCAGGAGAGGTAATACCGAAATGCGTGAAGAAAGGCCACAAGGTCGGGATGGTCCTGCCCATGCCTTTCGAGGTGCCCGGTATGGAGCTCGAATACATGTTCAAGCAGCGTGTCCACGGCACACTGACCAGGCACTACCACATCTATCGGAACTGAGCTCCGATAGAGATATAACACCGTCACCTCCCTTTCTATTCCAATGGGAGAGGAGTACACCTATCGCTGTTCCGGATGCGGGAAGGAGATCACGCTCACCGTAGGTCTCTACAACTGTAAGGGGTGGGGCGACCCCTCGACCCGCGATGACATCCTATCGGGGAAGCATGGAGTCAAAGCAAAGAAGGCATACGAAGGCCATCCCCATTGCAACTTCCATTTCCAGACGGACATATTCCGCTGCAAATGCGGATACACAGGGAGCTATGATTCCCTGATCATCCATGACAACAACATCCATGAGCCAGAGGTATTCTATTCGACAGAGCACAGATGTCCGAGATGCATGAAGAAGCTCGCGAGGATCGACCATTTCCCTGTTTCCATCCCATGCCGTTCCTGCGATTCACAATACGAGATTGATCGTCGCAGCCACATGAGATGGCGATGGATGTTCCGTTTCAATTGCCATCGTTCTACAAACGATAGCCCTTTATTACGCGCGTATTCTTTTATATCGAACGCCCATATTGCGCATATCCATCGGTCAATCCGATGAAAGACGTGATTCACGATGACGGTCAAACAATACATACTGGACAAGATCAAGAACGGCACTATGCATGCCGCTCTCATAGACCCCGACAAACAGCCTGCCGAGAAGGCAGGAGAGATGGCCAAGGCCATGAAGGAAGCCGGGACCGACATAATCTTCGTCGGCGGATCCAGCGGTATCACGAAGGAGAACCTCTCCGCTACAGCTAAGGCCGTCAAGGAGGCTTCGGGACTTCCCGTCGTCCTCTTCGGAGGAACACCCGACTCACTGAACAAGGAGCTGGATGCAGTCCTCTTCATGCAGATCGTCAACGCGACCGACCCCGTGTTCATCACATTCGGACAGGTAGCAGCTGCACCCATCATGGCCAAGCTGGGACTCGAATCCATCTCTATGGGATACGTCATCGTCGAGCCCGGAATGACCGTCGCCAGGGTTACCAAGGCAAAGGTCGTCAAGCAGGATGAGATTGAGACGGCTGTCGCCTATGCGATGGCATGTAAGATGTTCGGATTCGACATCATCTACTTCGAGGCAGGTTCCGGAGCAGACAGGCCCGTACCCCCTGCGATGATCAAGGCCATCAAGACATACGTCGACCTCCCCCTCATCATCGGAGGAGGGATCAGGACACCAGAGGCAGCCGCTGCCGCAAGGGAAGCGGGAGCCGACATCGTCGTCACTGGTACCATGCTGGAGAAGGGCGCCTCCATCGAAGAGATCAAAGCCGTCATCACAGCGGCAAAAGGGAACTAAACATGTCATACGATCCCGATCAGCCGAGTTACAACAAGCCCATCTCTCCCAGGCAGTTCATCTGGAACACACCCGAGGAGAGGGCGGCAGGCATCAACAACGATCTTAAAGTTGCAGCACGCAGATATCTGTGCCCAAACTGCGGAAGGGAGTTCAGCCTCTTCCAGTCCAGGGCCATCGCCTGCAAGTACTGTCCCAAGGCGGACCAGAACTGCCCCAACGTGAGATGCCCCTACTGTGACAAGGAATATCCGATTAAGGGATTCATAGTTCCGGACAACAACCCCGGAGCGAAGGCGGACCAGGTGCACATGACGAATTACGCACAGACCGTCTTCAACCGTTTCTCGGACAGTTACAACAGAAGATAATCATCTCTTCTGGATTGCAAGCATCTGAGGATGCCTGTTGAGAACAGCCGCCAGATCTATCGCTCTGATCTGGGCATGGTGCATACCGGATCCGATATCAGCAGAATCATCGTTCTCCTTCAGTACTGATATGGCAAGACCGCAGACCTCTTTCATGCTCTTGGAACCGTCCATAATATCCTTCATGACGGCTATCGCATCGGCCACGGTGCTTGTCTGTGAGATGTCGAACAATGCCGTAACGGGAACATGGACTTTGAATTCTCCTATCTCTATCGTGCGGATCTCCTGAGCTACAACATTTACGTCCCTGTGGCCCTTCTCGTAGACTATGCCTTTTGACACAGGGTATCTGTCGACAGGTCTGCTGTATACGGCATCCGTCTCCCTTCCCTCGACCTCGGCCTTCAGAAGGACGGACTTTCCGATAACCAGAACGTTGTCCGCTGCCCTGATCACAGATTCGTCACCTGAGATCGTCAGCAATGAAACATCGGACTCTCCCATGGAATGACCCAGATCTGCCAGAGGTGTGATCGATTCATCGTCCGAGAGGAATCCTTTCCTGAGGACGCAAGGGTTTGAATATTCCTCATCCACGAGGATGAGCTTGGAACCCATCTCCACAGCTTCCGATATGGACAGAAGCTCTGACATGGGCGATGAGACCGAATCCTTCTTGGCCGCGGACGTGTCCTCGAACTCGGGAGTGTCCTTGACGAACATGGATATGTCCACGGAATCGGCGGGACGCTTGGGTTCGGATACGATGAATGCCGCATCCGGAGATGTGATGACGTATTCCCTCCCGTCTCCAGGGATATGATCGTAGACACCTGCGTATATCGCGTCCATCAGAGCGGATTTGCCGCTCCTGCTGGGGCCTGTGATGACCGTGAATCCCTTGGGTATCCCGACACCCACAATGGGCTCTCCGTAGGGGACCTCGAAGGTCATCTTCAGTTCGTCGGAGCATCTGAAAGGCTCCGCGTCTATCATAGGTGCCAGATCGTCTTCCCTTCTGGGAAGTATGGAACCTTCGGCGATGAATGCGACTATACCCTTCGAGTCCAGATTCTCCCTGATGTACTCGGCGTTCTCGTAGGTCTGAAGATGGTTGTAGACCTTGGACTGCTTGTATGCGGAGAAGTACATCGACTCGGAGACGATCTTGTCTATCCTCTCAAGGAGAAGGTTCATCGCCATAGCGCTGACCTTGTTGCCGTCCGCAGGGAGGTCCACGGTGAAGCGTGCCTCGACGTAGTACTGTGTTATCGCGATGCTCCATCTCTCCAGGATCTCCTGTCCGGGACGGGGTATGAACACCTCACCTCCGGATGTCT
Source organism: uncultured Methanomicrobiales archaeon (assembly GCA_937892275.1). Classification (GTDB taxonomy): domain Archaea; phylum Thermoplasmatota; class Thermoplasmata; order Methanomassiliicoccales; family Methanomethylophilaceae; genus Methanoprimaticola. The sequence goes on from CALAVG010000324.1 coordinate 28,737, forward strand.
TTGGAATCGGGGACCTGGCATGCGTACGGGCAGCCTCCCTGAAACGTCTGGCGATAAGGTCCCTGAGGGCGATCTCCCTCTTCTTGGTATCAAACATATCCGCGGGGAAACCCGCTTTCTTATGGGGCACCCTTACGCGCATGGCGGTATGTCCCGCCCTGTCGTTCTGGATGTCGTCGAATATGATCTCGTAGTTCTCCAGCACGAAGTTGTTCTCGAGCCCTTTGTATTTCTGGAAGGGCTTCCCATCGGCGTTCTTCAGGGTCTTATGGAGTATCTCCTCGGAAGCCATGGGTTGCACGCCCCTTCAGCGGAACTTGCTGTATCTGTCGAGGAGTTTGCAGATCTTGTCGTACTCCTCTTTGGTGAGATCCCCGGCGTCAAGGAAGGTCTTTGCGAATTCCTTCGCTTCCTTGGTGGAGATACGCGACGCTTTGGCGATCACCGATGCTAAGAAGGACGATGCTTTGGCAGGATCCATCCTGGATGCGGAGAGGATCTCATTCATGTCGTACTTGAACGGAGCGAGTTTATGGGTGTTAAGCATCGACTGCTTCTTCGTGGACTCCTTGGTCCTCACGGGCTTGTTCTTCTTCGCACCCTGCTTGTCACCCGAGTACTGATTGGACTGAGGTGCGGGTTTGGACTGTGTCTTGGGTGCAGGCTTACCGACTGCTGGCTTGGACATCGGCTTCGCTGCGGGCTTCGCTGCGGCTTTGGCTGCGGGTTTCCCGGCAGGTGCGGATGTCGGTTTCTGAACAGGCTTTGATTTCTTTATATCGCCAGGCAAGAATATTACTCCGTTAGGACTTCGAATACCCTCATAATATTAAAAGGGGCATACACGCGCATACTATAAGGAAGGGCCTCGAGCGGATGCAAAGGATATGGTGCGGGGGATGGGATTCGAACCCATGAACCACTAAGGACGGGATCTTAAGTCCCGCGCCTTTGGCCAACTCGGCTACCCCCGCGCTGCAAGGGGCTTATCTGATTTGAGTACATAAACTCCATCGTGTTCCCTCTGTCATCACCGCGGTATGTTAGATATAGCCATGAAGAGAATGCCCCGGCGATGTCCTACAGGATCCCCAAGGATTACGAGATCGCGAAGGCCATAGGCAACTGCCTCTCGCGTGCACCCAGGATCAGGTCGCTCAATGTCCTGACGGAATTGGTCCAGACGGAGCTCATGTGTATCGACGAGGCATTCCATGTCAGCGGCGAGAGGATCCGCAGGGTGGGCATCAAGAACAAGCTGTTCAACCTTGAGATCCATTACGCGCACACCTCCGGACCGACATACTACGAGAAGTGCCCAGTGTGCAAAGGACCGTTAGAATCCGTGAAGAACATGACCCTTGACTGGGAGACCGTGGAGATCTCCAGGGACTGCAGGAGATGCGGGTATTCCGCCAAGAGCGATGCAAGCAGACCTGCGAGATACATCATAACCAGGAGGGACTGACACGGACAGGACAGAGAAGCTCAGAAGGGCGGAGGAACTCCTCAACGAAGCAGCGGATCTGATGGATGATGCCCTGAAGATGTCGGGAATGGAATCCCGTTCAGGGAACGATTCGGACACCATCAGGAGAATAGCCTCCGACAGAGATTATGCGGGAAGCCTGCACAACATCGCGAATGACCTGGAATACCAATCGAAGGAGCAGCCCGTGTGGACCCAACCCTTGACGTCCCACAAACATCAGTTCGACCTCTCCCCGGACGATCCGGAGTGAGCCCGTACATCAGGATCGGAATCCGTCAGTATCTCCGTGTGCCAGCGATCTGAATCTCTCGTTCACCGATGACGGATCCAGAGGACCTATCTCGGTGACCTCGTTCTCCTTTAGGAAACACGCACCGTACAGGGGGAGATGCACCACTCCCTTCTCATCGACGAAGACGTTCCCTTCGGTCAGTTTCAATCCTCTGCGGTTCCTCTTCTTCTCGCCCAAGAGTGTCGACAGGGACTTGGATTTCTTATTCCTCCCCGATTTGACTTCAAGCAAGTCTATGGTACCCTGGTCGTTGATGAGGAAATCGATCTCAAGGGTACTGTCATCCTTCTCGTAGAAACGCAGACCGTATCCCTTCTTGACCAATGCGGATGCTACAGCGTTCTCCATGAAGGCCCCGTTGTTCGCATAAGGGTCGCGGTTGACCAGAGCATCTATGTCGGCATCCTCTGTCAATACCGATATCAGTCCGGTGTCGCAGAGATAAATCTTGAAATAATCGTCACGGACCTTACCGGACAGCGGGGGGTTGGGTTCTGTCACGTTATAACAGTACTCCACCAATCCCGCGTTCCTGAGCCAATCTAGGGCGCTTCCGTAATATCTGGACCCTCTGCCCTTGACCTTCTCTATGTCCACATACCTGAACCTCTTATCCTTCCTTGCCAGCTGATTGGGTATCGATTCCAGGCATCTGACTATCTTCATTCTGTCCGTATCGCTGGAGTACCTGCCGGCATCCCTCTTCAGGACCTCCACTATGTCCCTCAGCTTACCGTATGAAGCCATGTAGCTGCCTGTCTTCGCGTACTCCCTCACGGCCTCTGGCATCCCCCCTACGACCACATAGCGCCTGAAGGCATCGCTCAGGGAATCATTGATGACCGGATCGATCCCCTCCAGGGATTGGATCCTGGTGGCGATGTGTTCGGTCAGCTCAGGATCGTATCCCATCGCCCACATGAATTCTTCGAAATCCATCGGATACATCTCCATCATATCGACGTATCCCATGGGGGACAGGTTGCTGCTGCCCTTGTCTATGCGTATACCCAGGAACGAACCCAGAGCGATGACGTCCACATCCTTCTGTTCCGAGAGCGACTTCAGCGAGGAGAAGGCTGGAGCGCATGATTGGATCTCGTCCAAGATTATCAGCGACCTGTTCTTCCTGAGCCTCTGCTTGTTGACGGTCTCAATCCTGTTTATGATTGTCCTGTGGTCGAGTCCCCCAGAGAAGATACGTTTCTGTTCGGGCATCTCCTCAAAATTGATGTAGATCACGTCGTCATAGTTTTCACGGCCGAACTCCCTGACCGAATACGTCTTCCCGATCTGCCTGCAGCCCATCAGGACCATCGGTTTGTGACCGGGGTCTTTCTTCCAACCGGCCATCTTCGACGAGATCTTTCTCCTCATGCTTGATGGATGTATTGAGAGTATTTAAATTGCAACAAAACCCCCGGGAATATATAGGCATACTTGCAACAAAAAACCCACAAATATCTAGCTATACATGCAACAAAACCCCCACGAATACTTTACAAAGAATCCTCCTGTCTCACTCTTATCCGACCATCGGACAGCCCCTCCCACGGGACAAGTTATATGATGACCGAATCCAATCGGGTGCCGAAGGGTCTCCGATG